>JAQGIK010000044.1 GCA_028291265.1 Caulobacter sp.
GCGGCCTGGCCGGCGACGATCTGCTCGACGGCGGCGATCTCTCCGACCTGCTGTACGGCGGCGACGGCGCGGACAACCTGCTGGGCGGCGGCGGCGGCGACATCATGTACGGCGACGCCGGCGACGATGTGCTCGACGGCGGCGACGGGGCCGACAAGCTGTTCGGCGGCACGGGCGCCGACAATCTCAACGGGGGTACGGGCAACGACCGCATGGACGGCGAGGCCAACGTCGACACCCTGCGCGGCGGGGCCGGCAACGACACCTTGGACGGCGGCCTGGGCGCCGATTTCATGTACGGCGGGGCCGACAACGATATCTACATCGTCGATGACGCCAACGATCAGACCATCGAACTGGCCAACGACGGCTACGACATCGTCCGCACGACGCTGACCTGGACCCTCGGCGCCAATCTCGAGGCGCTGCAGCTGCAGGGGGCCACCAACGCCGGCGCGACCGGCAACGCCGACGCCAACAACCTGCAAGGCAATGACGGGGCCAATCGCCTGGATGGCGGGGCGGGGGTCGATACGATCAACGGCAATCTCGGCGACGACATCATCGTCGGCGGCCTCGGCAACGACCTGCTGCGCGGCGGGGCGGGGGTGGGCGCGGATGTGTTCGTGGTCGCTCACGCCTTCGGCGGGGTCCTGGAGACCGACACCGTCTACGACTACGACAGCGACGATGTCATCGACCTCTCGGGCATCGACGCCATCGCCGGCGGCCTGGACGACGCCTTCACCGTCGTCGGCGCCTTCAGCAAGGCGGCCGGCCAGATGATCGTCGTCATCGAGGGCGCCAACACGGTCATCAAGCTGGACGTCACCGGCGACGGCAAGGCCGACTACCAGATGAAGATCAACGGCGATGTCCGGGCCGACGTCGGCGACTGGCTGCTTTAGCGGGTGGGTGGGCGGCCTTCGCCGGACAGGCGAAACTCGTTCCAATTTTTTCCACTGCCGGAGCCCGGCCGAAGCCGTTAGCCCTCCACCCCAATCATTTTGAGTAGCGGTCGGGGGACCCGGACATGGCGGATTTTGCAGCGGTCTTCGACCTGGCGAGCATCAACGGGACCAACGGCGTCCGCTTCGACGGGGCGGCGGGCAGCTATTCCGGCTACTCGGTTACCCGGCTGGGCGACATCAACGGCGATGGCTTCGACGATATCGCCATCTCGGCGCGGGGCCTCAGCGTCCCCTACGGCTACAGGGCCGGCGGCGTCTACATTGTCTTCGGTTCCGAGGCGCCCTGGTCGGCCGTCGTCGACCTGACGGCGATGACCACGCAACAGGGCGTCACCTTCAGCGGCTCGGTCATGTACGAAAAGGTCGGCCGCTCGGTCGCCGCGGCGGGCGACGTCAACGGCGACGGCATCGCCGACATGATCGTCGGCGGTCCCGGCAGCGAGATCAACGGCCGATACGCCGGCAGCGCCTTCGTGGTCTATGGCATCGACAGCGATACCCAGCCGACCTTCGGCTTCGATCGGCTCGTCGACGCGCCTGTGGACGGCGGCCGGGTCATCTACGGCTTCGAGGCCTACAGCTCGGCCGGCCGCACTGTCTCCTCGGCCGGCGACGTCAACGGCGACGGCTATGACGACTTCATCGTCACCTCCGACCTCTCCTCGCCCGGCGGCCGTTCGACGGCGGGCGCCGTCTACGTGGTCTTCGGCGGCGACGAGAACGATGTCGCCCGGCCCCTCAACCTCGCCGACCTGGACGGGACCAACGGCTTCCGCATCGAGGGCGAAAACGCCGGCGACCAGATGGGCTACGCCTCGGCGGCCATCGGCGACCTGAACGGCGACGGCCTGGACGACTTCGTGATCGCCGCCCGCAAGTTCGACAACAGCACGGGTCGCGCCTACGTCGTCTTCGGGTCCGAGGACGGTTTCGACGCCAGCTTCGCGGTGGGCGGCCTGGACGGGTCGAACGGCTTCCGGCTCACCGGCCAGGCCGCCATGGACAGTCTCGGCCGCGGCCTCGCCGGCGGCGATATCAACGGCGACGGCCTCGGCGACCTGATCGTCGGCGCCTATACCGAAGGCCTCAACAACTACGGCGCCGTCTATGTCGTCTTCGGCCGGGAGACGGCCTTCGCCGCCGACCTCGACCTCAGCGCCCTGGACGGGACCAATGGCTTCAAGATCGTCGGCGCCCACTACGACGACAGCGCCGGCTTCGCCGTCGATGTGGCCGGCGATATCAACGGCGACGGGATCGGCGACCTGATCATCGGGGCCCGGTCCAGCAGCCACGACGCCTTCCTCGGCGGCGCGGTCCATGTGGTGTTCGGCTCGGCCACCGGCTTTGGCCCGGTCCTCGATCTGGGCGACCTCGACGGGACCAACGGCTTCACCATCTACGGAACCAGCCCCGTCGGCTTCCTGGGCACGTCTGTCGCCGGGGCCGGCGATCTCAACGGCGACGGCTACGACGACCTGATCGTCGGCCAGCAGAGCGCCAATGGCTACGCCGGCCAGAGCTACGTCATCTTCGGTCACGCCGTGGCCGAGACCTTCGCCGGCACCGCCGCCAACGACACCGCCAACGGCAGTTCCATGGTCGACACCCTGGCGGGCGCCGACGGCAACGACGTCCTCAACGGCTTCGCCGGCGACGACCACCTCAACGGCGGCGCGATGTCCGACCAGCTGAACGGCGGCGACGGGGCCGATGATCTCGACGGCGGCACGGGCGGCGACATCCTCAACGGCGATGCGGGCGACGACCACATCGACGGTGGCGAGGGCGCCGACAAGCTGTTCGGCGGCCTGGGCGCCGACACCCTGATCGGCGGCCTCGGCAACGACCGCATGGACGGCGGCGACGACAACGACGTGCTGACCGGCGGCGACGGCAACGACACCCTCGACGGCGGGGCCGGCCAGGACACCCTGACCGGCGGCCTCGGCAACGACATCTATGTTCTGCACTGGCAAGACTACGACACCATCGTCGAGGCGGCCGATGGCGGCTACGACATCATCCGCGCCGACCGCGAAGTGACCATGGCCGACAACGTCGAGGGCCTGGAGTTGCAGGGAAGCGGCAACTACGACGGCGTCGGCAACGCCCTGGCCAACAACATCCAGGGCAACAGCGGCGAGAACCTGCTGCAGGGCTACGCCGGCGTCGACACCATCAACGGCAACGACGGCGACGACGTCATCGTCGGTGGCCTGGGCAACGACCTGCTGCGCGGCGGCACAGGCCAGGACGACTTCTACGTCTTCCAGGAAAGCATCGCCCGCCCGACCCTCGAGACCGACCAGATCTACGACTTCTCGACGGCCGAGGGCGACATCGTCAACCTGATGATGGTCGACGCCATCACCGGCGGCGCCGACGACGCCTTCACCATGGTCGGGACCACCTTCAGCAAGCACGCCGGCGAAATGACCCTGACCTTCGCGGCCGGCATCACCACCCTGCGGCTCGACCTCAACGGCGACGCCAAGGTCGACTACCAGCTGAAGATCAACGGCGACGTCACCGGCGACTGGGGCGGCTGGGCGCTCTGACAATCACCCATTCCGGGTGACATTCATCTTTCGGTAACACAGGTAAACGACGCTCCCTTCCGCAGCCGGCGCGAGTCCGCGCCGGGGATTGGGGAGCTTTTCGTCATGCCTACGATCACTGGAACCGCCGGAAACGACTACATCCCCGTGCCGTTCATCCTGCAGCCCTATACGATCTACGGCCTCGACGGGGACGACACCATCGACTCCTACGGCGGCAATGACCTGATCTACGGCGGCAACGGTAACGACACCATCATCGGCAGCAGCGGCGCCGACGTCATCTACGGCGGGGCCGGCGAGGACAACATTACCGGCGATGCGGGCAATGACATCCTCTACAGCGGCGACGCCCTCAACGGCGGCAACGTGAATGAAACGATGCTGGGCGGGGCCGGCAACGACATCCTGATCGGCACGGGCGCCATGTACGGCGACTCCGGCAACGACACCTTCTACGTCCTCGAGGGCGGCGGCCTCATCAGCGGCGACGATGGCGCCGACATCATCTACGGCAACGGCGCCATCATCATGGGGGGTGCTGGCAACGACCGCATCTACATGGATGGCGACCTCGCCGAAGGCGGCGACGGCGCCGACACCTTCTACGTCGGAACCGGGGGCGAGGACGGCTTCAAGTACGGCCAGCTTGGCAACGACATCTATGTCTTCGAAGGCGTCGAAGCCGCGAACGCCATGGAGGCTGCGGGCGAAGGCTACGACATCGTCCGGACCGACTACCACGCCTCCCTGGACGACAACATCGAGGCCCTCCAGCTTACGGGGTCCGCCAACGTTGACGGCGGCGGCAATGACCTAGCCAACAACCTCCAGGGCAATAGCGGCAACAACCGACTAAGCGGCGATGACGGCGTCGACACAATCAACGGCAACGACGGGGACGACCGCATCAACGGCGGCTCCGGCAATGACCTGCTTCGAGGCGGCTCGGGCGCGGACATCTTCGTGGTCAGCAACACCTTCGGCGCGCTGCTCGAGACCGATCAGGTCTACGACTTCTCCGCCGCCGAGGGCGACACCCTCGACCTCTCCGGCGCCTATACCGGCGAGTTCACCCTGGTCTCCAGCTTCAGCAAGGTCGCCGGTCAGATGACCCTGAGCTTCGCCGGCGGCATCACCACTCTGAAGCTCGACACCACCGGCGACGGCAAGGTCGACTACCAGATGAAGATCAACGGCGATGTCACCGGCGAAAGCGGCGACTGGCTGCTCTAGCCGTCTCTAGGCGCTGGGCCCTTCGCTGATCACCTGCGGGGGGCGATAGCGTTCGACCAGGCTTTCGAGTTCCTGGGTGCGGGTGGCCCCGGCGACGTTGAGGCGGACGTACATCGCCTCGGCGCCCTTGTCCTTGGCGGCCTTCCAGGCCTTGGCGGCCGATTGCAGGCTGCCCGCCGCCCCGGCGCAGATGACGTCCAGCGCTCCGTCCTTGCGACGGACGCAGACGAAATTGCCCGCCATGGCGGGCAGGTCGGCCGGGTCGCTGTTGAGCCGGAAGCGCAGCGGGACGCCATCGGCGCCTTCAAGTTCGATATAGTCGTTCACGGACTTCCTTTAGGCGTCGGCGCGACGCATCGCCAGCGCCATTACAGGATCATCGGTCTGTGAGGCGAAAGTAAGCCGCTGGACCGGCGAGGGGCCGCTGCAAAACACCCGATTTGGGCCGCTTTGCGACGAGCGGTCGCGCGGCGGGCGGTCACGTCCCCGGGGCCGCGCCGAAGGGCTAGGGTGCTCGTCGCCTCAAGGCCTCTGGATCGGCAGAGACGGCGGAGCGCCCGCATCACGCGCCCGCCACCTTTTTCCCGGAAACTAAGCCGCGATCTGCTGCTTGACCCGTTCGGCCAGGGTCTTGATGTCGATCGGCTTGGGCAGGAAGGAGACCCCCTCCTCGCCTTCCAGCAGGTCGCTGAACTCGGCCTCGGCATAGCCGCTGATGAACATCACCGGCGCGTCGCCCAGATAGCCGCGCGCCTTCTTCAGCAGCGTCGGCCCGTCCATGCCCGGCATGATCACGTCGCTGATCAACAGGTCAATGGTTCCGGCGTGCTCGATGCACAGCTCCAGGGCCTCCTCGCCGTCGCAGGCTTCGATCACCTCATAGCCGCGCGCCCGCAGCAGCCGCGCCGCCACCCCGCGCACCGCGTCCTCGTCCTCGACGAACAGGATGCGGCCGACGCCCGACAGGTCGCGGGCCGGCTGGCGCAGCGGCTTGACCGGCTCGACGGCCGGCAGGGCCCCGGCCACCGGCGTATGCACCGGCAGGAAGATGCGGAACACCGCCCCCTGCCCCGGCTCGCTCTCGACGTGGATCCAGCCGTCCGACTGCTTGACGATGCCATAGACGGTGGCCAGGCCCAGGCCCGTGCCCTCGCCGACCGGCTTGGTGGTGAAGAAGGGATCGAAGATCTTGCCGACCACCTCGGACGGAATCCCCGGGCCGTCGTCACTGACCTCGATCAGAGCCATGTCGCCGATCGGCAGGCCGTTGTAGCCCAGGTTCGCGGCCTCGGCATGGCTGACGCGCGCCGTGCGGATGCGCACCACCCCGCCGCTGCCGGCGGCGCGCACGGCGTCGCGGGCGTTGACGGCCAGGTTCATCACCGCCGTCTCCAGCTGGCTCTTGTCGGCCCGCACGAGGGGCAGGTTGCGCCCATACTCGGTGACCAGCTTGACGTCCTCGCGCAGCAGCCGGCGCAGCAGCACCTCGAACTCGCTGATCAGTTCGCCCAACTCCAGCACCTCGCGCTGCACCGTCTGCTTGCGCGAAAAGGCCAGCAGCTTGCGCACCAGGTCGGCGGCGCGAACCCCCGTCTGGCGGATCTCGTTGAGCCCGTCATAGGACGGATCGCCCAGCGGATGACGCTGCAACAGCTCGTCCAGCCGCAGCTGGATGGCCGTCAGCAGGTTGTTGAAATCGTGGGCCACGCCGCCGGCCAACTGGCCGATGGCCTGCATCTTCTGGGCCTGGGCCAGCTGCAGCTCGATCTGCTTCTGCTCGGAGACGTCGACCAGATAGGCGGTCAGCCGCCCGCCCTGGCGGTTCAGGTACAGATGCCCGATCCGCGCGTTGTCGTGCGCCAGCCGCACCTCGAACGGCCCGGCCCGCCCCTCGGCGGCGCCCAGGCCGGCGTCGAGCCGGGAAGCCGCGGCCACCAGTTCGCCGAACACCAGGCCCGGCTTGGCCGCCCCGCCGGTGATGTCGGCCAGCGCCGTGTTGGCCTCGACGATGCGGGCGGTGAACACATCGGCCCCGTCCAGCAGCGCCGCCCCGAACGGCGAGGCCGCCGCCAGGGCGTCCAGACCCGCCTCGTCGGCGGTCGGAATGGCCAGCGCCCTGGGGCTGATCTCGGTGGGCGGCAGGACCAGCGCCCGCTCGGCCGCCAGCCGCAGCAAAAACCGGCCCGGGCCCAGCGGCGCGACGGAAAGGTCGCGGTCGCCATCCTTCAGCTTCAGCGAGGTATGGGCCGCCAGCCCCCGACGGGCGCGGTTGAAGGCACCGTACAGCCCGGCCGCCTGGCCGTTGCGCGGCAGCCGTCCGCCGGCCCCCAGCTCGGCCGTCCAGTGGTCGTTGGCGGCGATGATCTTGCCGTCCAGCCCGGCCACGGCGGCCGCCTCGGGCAGCGCCTCGACCATGGCTTCCAGCACCGGTGTGTCGTCGGCCTCGCCCGGCGTCCCCGACGCCCGGAAGGCCAGCAGCCCCAGGCAGGCGACCCCCGCCAGCCCGATCAAGAGCAGCAGCCCGGCCAGGGTCTCGACCCCCGCTTCCAGGGCCGGGTAGGCGGCGAATCCGACCGCCAGCACAAAGAACACCGCGGCCGCCCCGACCAGGGGATCGAACCGGAACTTCCGCTTTGCACTCATGTCCGCTCGGGGCATCGGCAGCTTCGGGGGCTCCCTGGGGGTCAGCGTCGAATCACTCATTGGGAAGAATACTCGTTAATGGAACCGCCCCCGAATCGACGCGGAGCGCGCAGCGCGGAGCCCTTCTCCCGCTTGCCGGGAGAAGGTGGCAGCCCGCAGGGCTGACGGATGAGGGCAGCGCCAGCGGGAGTCGATGAGGCGCGTTCTGGCGCGGGATGCACCGACAGCTTTCATGACTGCCGTCCAGAGCCGGCGCTGCCCTCATCCGACCGCTCCGCGGCCACCGTCTCCCGGCGAGCGGGAGAAGGACCTGCGAAAAATCACTCATCGCAGCGTCGTCGCCCGCGCCGCCCGCTTCTGGCTCATGACGAAGCCGATGATCTTGGCCACCGCCTGGTAGTGGGCCTCGGGGATCGCCTTATCGACCTCGGTCGTCGCGAACAGCGCCCGGGCCAGCGGCGGGTCCTCGATGACCGCCACCCCGGCTTCCTCGGCCACGGCCCGGATCCGCAAGGCCAGGGCGTCCACCCCCTTGGCCACGCACTCCGGCGCCGCCGTCTCCCCCGCCTCGTAGCGCAACGCCACGGCGTAGTGGGTCGGGTTCATCACCACCACGGTGGCGCTCGGCACGTTCTGCATCATCCGGCGGCGCGAGACCTCCATCTGCATCTGCTTGCGCTTGGCCTTCACATGGGGGTCGCCGTCGGTCTGCTTGTATTCGTCCTTCAGTTCCTCGCGGCTCATCCGCATGCGGGCCATGAACCGCTGCCGCTGCCACAGCCAGTCTGCCCCCGCCGTGACCAGCAGGAAGCACAGCACCGCGAAGAACAGCGCCTTCACCAGCGCCATCGTCGCCGGCAGGATGGCGGTCGGATCGGCCGCCGTCAGCGCCTGCAGCTCATGCGCGTGGGGCCGGAGCACCATCCAGGTCACCGCCCCCGTCGCCCCGATCTTCAGGAAGCTCTTGAGGAACTGCATCAGCCCGTCGGGCCCGAAGATGCGCTTGAAGCCCTCCACCGGGCTGACCTTCTTGAAGTCGGGCTTCATCTTCTCGGCCGTGAACAGCAGGCCGTGCTGCACCACATTGCCGGCGATCCCGGCCAGCATCGCCGCCACCATCACCGTCAGCAGGGCCGGCATCCCGGCCATCATCGCCTGCCCGGCGACGCCCACCCCGCCGTTGCCCGACAGGTCCATGGCCTCGGGATGCGAAATGAACGGGATCAGCTTGCCGGTCATGTCGGTGGCCAGCCAGCCGCCGCCGATCAGGATCACCCCGGCCACGGCGGCCAGACTGAACATCTGCGGCAGGTCCGGGGTCTTGGCGACGTCGCCCTTCTTGCGGGCTTCCTCGAGTTTCCTCGGTGTCGGTTCTTCTGTTTTCGAGGCGGCTTCGTTCTCCGCCATGGATCAGCCCCCCGTCCCGGCGAAGACGCCGATCAGCTCGCGGTAGCGGCCGACCCAGACCATGCCGATCAGGCCCAGGCTCAGGGCGAAGATCGACAGGCCGAAGATCACCGCCAGCGGCGAGGTGACGAAATAGATCTGGAACTGCGGCATGATCCGTCCGATCAGCCCGGCCGCCAGGTTGAAGATCAGCGAAAACACGATCACCGGCGCGGCCAGCTGGATGCCCAGCGCGAAGCTGCCGGCCAGGGTCTTCACCGCCAGGCTGCCGGCGTCGCCGACCGGAATGCCGGCCTTGCCGAGCGGAAACAGGTCATAGCTGTTGACCATGGCCCCGATGAACAGGTGATGCAGGTCGGTGGTCATGATCAGCACGACGCCGATCAGCGACAGGAAGGTCGACAGCGTGGCGTTCGGCTGGCCCAGCATCGGGTTGGCGGTCTGGGCGAAGCCGAGCGTGGTCTGGATCGACACCACCTCCCCCGCCGTCGCCAGCGCCGACAGGAACAGCCGCAGCATCATGCCGATGGTCAGGCCGATCAGCACCTCGCGGATCACCTGCAGCCCGGTGTCGCCCATGGTCGCCGGCACGAAGACATTGCGGGCCGCCAGCGGGGCCAGAACCATGCACATCAGCAGTGCGAAGCTCAGGCGGATGCGCGGCGGCACGCTCTGCTCGCCGATCCCCGGAATCAGCATCACCATCGCCCCGACGCGGGCGAAGATCAGCCCGGCGGCATAGACCTGGGCGGCGGTGGCGTAGGATTCCACCTTGCGCCTTACATGCCGGCGATGCGGGCGGCGATATTGTGCATGAAGCCGCTCATCAGCGCGCCCATCAGCGGCAGGAACAGCAGCAGCGAGACAAAGATGGCGACGATCTTCGGCGCATAGACCAGGGTCGCTTCCTGGATCTGCGTCAGCGCCTGCATGAGGCCAATGCCGACCCCGACGACCAGCCCCACGATCAAGACCGGCGCCGAAAGCTGGATGGTCAGCCAGATGGCGTCACGACTGACGTCAAGCACCTCAGCGCCGTTCATGGGAAAGCCTCACAGTGGAATCGGAAACGAGGCTCACTTGTCGGCGGTTATGGTTAACGGGTGTTTACGAAGGGGCTGTCGTTGCAGCGGAAAGGGCGCTACCTATGCCCACCGCTGAAGCCCGCTCAGGAACTCCGCCAAACTGTTGGCAAGGCGGCGAATACGATCATCCGGTTCGCAATCCGGCATGGTGCAGAAGATCGCGCCCCGCGAGTTCGGATCGAGGCTGTACAGCAACAGATTGCCGCCCTCGTCATAAGCGATCGGCAGCGCCTCGAGTTCGCCGACGGCCTTCCAGATCTTGTAGCTGGAAACGACGCTACGTGGCGGTCCGAGACGGTCCTCAACAAGGGGTTCAAAGTAGTGAACCACAAATCCCTCATCCCCTTGGACGAACAGGCGATTCATCGGTTGCCCGCCGTTGCATCGGCCGTAGAACTCCAGAATATCGCTGGGTAACGAAAAGCCGAGTTCCTTCTCAGCCGCAGCAAAGTGCTCCGCTTCCAGATTGTGATGCGCACCTCTCAATTGGGATCTCTGAGGTTGGTCTGCGGCCATGCTCGCCGGAGGGCAATAGCTGCGTCAACGAGACACACCGCCGGCCGCAGGTTCGCGCGCCCTTCTTCCGATATCCCGAAGATACGGTGACAGTCACGCTCCGCGAGACAGTCACCGTCTCGGACATGCACACCATTCTATCGCTTTGGCTCATAGCCGTCTTCCCACGGCGCAGGGCGCGACAGGTGTTCCACTAACTCGGGAATCGGTTCGGCCGGTTTGGAAAGGGTCTTCATGAAGTCCGCGAAACCCTCGGGAGTCATGCGGATCAGCGCGTTTTCCATGACCACCTCTTCGGCGGCTCGCACTGCGGCATTCCGCACGAACTCGGTTCGCGAGCAGCCACGACGCGCTGCGGCACGGTCGATCACCGCGACGTCCGCCTCCGGAAGTCGCATGGAGAGGGCACATCTCCTGCGTTTGGCGGAAACGGTCATGAAACCTCCGTCGAGAACCCAAGTAGGTTAGCCCCAAAGGCGATATTCCGAAACACAGGGACCCATACTTATCTCGGCACGACCCTCGCCTGCCCCGACCGGATGATCGCCTGCATCTCGTCGGCGAGCCGCTTCCTCAAACCATCCGAGAGACGGCCATACCGCCACCAGGCGCCGTTGGGATTCCGAGCCGGCCGCAGGTCGTGGCCGGGCCACACCGTGACATTCAGGTCCGAGGTCACGATCCAGCTCTGGCGCTCAAGCCCGAGCGCGCCGCCGGAAAGCGGTATCTTGTTGTCATGAGCAGGCTCGGTTCCCGTGATGGGCATGACCACGACACGCCGGCCCTCCTCCAGAATCGCCGCGATGACGCAGCGCCTGTCCTTAACGCCTTCGAGAAGGCCGGCATCCCGCTCATGTTTCCACAGAAACGAGAACTCGATGACGTCTCCCGGCGCCGGCGCGTGTGTGTCAGTCGATGATGGTGTCGCCATCGTCCGTGGTTCCCTTGGGAGCCCGGAGGTTGTCTAGGTCCGCGAGGATGGCGCTGGCGAGATCGGCTGGAAGATCGGCGCTTCGGTAGGCCTGACGCTCCTGATCGCGAAGACGCTCGTAATCTTCGTAGGCCAAGAGGACGTGACGGGGCCGCCCGTGGGCGGTGATCACGACAGGTTCACGCAAGGCGTTGTCCGTTACGCGTTTCCAGTTTCTCAGCGCTTCCTTCGAGGTGACAGTCCGGGCTGGCGTCTGTGCGGTTACAATCGGCATCTGGTACCCTCCACCCGGCCTCACCGGTTTGCACGGCCCTCGGCCATGCGCTTGAATTAGACGTAAAATACGTCTTTTGTGACTTTCGTCAAGACAGGCTCCTCAGCCGGCCCCTCACAACATCGCGTTCTCGCGTTCCCCGCGATCACCCCCTATGCTCCCGCCGTGGGGCATACCGCGCCCCGTCGCCTGACCCGAGACCATGTTACTCATCGCCTGCGCCGTGGTTCTGCTCCTTGTGGTGCTCAACGGCGTCTTCGCCATGTCCGAACTGGCGGTCGTCTCCTCCCGCAAGGCCAAGCTCCAGTCCCGCGCCGAGAAGGGCGACGAGGGCGCCGCCGAGGCGCTGCGGCTGGCCGAGGATCCGACCCGCTTCCTGTCGGCCGTGCAGGTCGGCATCACCCTGATCGGCATCCTGGCCGGCGCCTACGGCCAGGCGACCATCGCCGAGGAACTGGCCAAGACCTTCGCCAGATACCCGGCCATCGCCGAGTACAGCCACGTCATCGCCACCGGCATCGTCGTGGTGCTGCTGACCTACTTCTCCCTGGTGCTCGGCGAGCTGGCCCCCAAGCGTTTCGCGATGATCTACCCGGAGACCATCGCCGGGGTCGTCGCGCGCCCCCTGTCGCTTCTGGCCAAAGTCCTTCACCCCTTCGTCAGCCTGCTGACCTTCTCCACCGCCGGCCTGCTGCGCCTGATGGGCGTCCGGGACGACAGCGGCGAGGCCATCACCCAGGAGGAGGTCGAGACCGTCCTCGCCGAAGGCGCCAACGCAGGCCTCATCGAGCCCGAGGAACAGACGATCATCGCCGAGGTCATGCGGCTGGGCGACCGCCCGATCCGCGTCGCCATGACCCCCCGCAAGGACGTCTTCTGGATCAGCCTGGCCGACAGCGAAGAGACCCAGAAGAAAGAGATTCGCGTCTGCCCCTACAGCCGCATCGTCGTCGCCGAGGGCATGGACATCGATGAGCCGGCCGGCATCGTCCACAAGAAGGCCCTGCTCGACCGCGTTCTCGACGGCGGCCCGCTGGACCTCGCCACCCTGGTCGTGACGCCCCTCTACATTCCCGAGACCACCAGCGTCCTCAAGGCCCTGGAGCTGCTCAAACAGACGCCGCACCACATGGCCCTGGTGGTCAATGAATTCGGGGCCCTGGAGGGCGTGGTCACCGCCATCGACATCCTTGAGATGATCGCCGGCGACTTCCCAGAGAGTCACGACGAGGACGCCCCCAAGTCGATCATCCTGCGCGAGGACGGCAGCTGGCTGGTCGACGGCCGCACCGACCTCGACGACCTCAACAAGGACCTCGGCCTCAACATCGACGACGACGGCGGCTTCCACACCGCCGCCGGCCTGGTGCTGCAGCGGCTGGGCCACCTGCCCAAGGAGGGCGAGACCCTCAGCTACGGTGGCTACAAGATCGAGATCGTCGACATGGACGAGCGGCGCATCGACAAGCTGCTGTTCAAGAAGCTGCCCAAGCCCAGGCCGAAGGCCGAGTAGCCCGGCCCGCCAAAAGTCCTATCAAAACTGTACGTTGCTCGGCGAACCCGCTGAGCGCCAGGGTTGGCCATGGTCGCGCCGTTCCGGTCGACCGCGGAGGACAACCCCATGCTGCGAGACATTGAAGTCTACATGCCGGCCCTGTCGCCGGTGGTCCTGGACGCCGGACGCCCCGGCGCCGATCCCGCTTCGGTTCGGGGAGCCCTGCTGGGCGGTTTCGACGCCGACCAGGCAACCCTGGCCCGGAGCGCCCTGGTCGACCTCGACCTCGCCGCCTTCGGCCCGGCCGCCCGTCAGGAACTGGCCATGGCGCAAGGCCGCTTCGCCGCCGCCAGCCTCTCCGAGCCGGGTGAACCGGTCACCGCCGGCCGCCTGGCGGTCCTGGCCCAGCCGCTGGCCGGCGCCCGCGCCGGCACCCTGGCCTGGATCCAGACCAGCGGCACGGCCACCGTCGCCTGGCTGGCCCCGGGCAGCCGCGTCCACCCGGAGACCGGCGGCGTTCTGCTGCCCCGCTCCGTCCTGCCCATCGCCGCTCCCGCCCGCCCCCGCGCCATGGTTCACACCGGCACCGAGGAGGTCGACACGATCTTCAAGTTCGCCGACATGTCCAAGGCCTTCCTGCCGCCCGAGGCCTCCGCCGCCCTGAGCGTCGCCGAGGGCCTCATCGACCTCTTCACCGGCGGCGGCCCCAGCGACGTGGAAGTCATCATCACGGCGGTGCAGAAGGCCATCCAGGCGGCGGTCGCCGACCTGGAAAGCTTCATCGCCCAGGAGAAGATCAACGACATCAAGTCGGTGATCGACACCGCCTACCACTGGCTGTCGGTCTGCGCCGGCCAGGTCAAGGCGGCCAGCGACATCCCGAGCCAGCTCACCTACGCCCGGCTCGCCCTGCAGGAACTTCCCGTCCAGATCGCGGCCCTCGGCCCGGCGCTGGAGCGGCTGACGACGATCTCCGTCCAGGCCGACGCCGGCAAGGAACTGCACGCCCGGGTCCGGGCCGCCAAGCTGCTGGCCCACGGCGCGGCCGGCCTGTTCACCCTGCAGAAGCTCCGCATCCAGTTCGAGGCCTTCCTGGCCGTCCGCACCGACGCGGGCGCCAAGGCGGCGGACCAGCACCGCGCCCTGGTCCGCATCCACCACGAGGCCTATTGCCACGACGTCCAGGATGGCGACGGCTACGTCCAGGCCTACCGGACGATGATGGCCGGCCTGCTGAAGGACAGGGCCGCGGGCATCACCTTCCAATGGATGGGTTACTTCCCGAGCCCCTGGGTGGCCATGTTCACCGACGCCTACTGGTCGACCGTGAATCCCTATCGCTGGGATGACTGGGTCGGCGCGATCCAGGGCCTCGGCCGCGATCCCGGCGACCGCTTCGACCACGGCGTCTTCCAGGAGAACGCCAACGCCCAGACCGCCTTCCTGACCGCGGACTTCGCCCGCATCGAAGGGCTGAACGACGCCGAGGCCCTGATGGCCCGCTACGAGGCCGGCCTGGCCGACTGGCGGACGGTGCTGGACGGCTGGAACGCCCGCCTGGCGGCCTGACACGAGAGGGGGAGGCGCGTCACGGCGCTCTGGCCTATGGTCGGCGTCGTGACGCAGCCCGCTCCCGCCCTGATCGACGCTCTCGAGGCCCTGGCATCAGGCCCGGGTAAAAATGGCCCGCCACTGATCGGGGTCTCGGGGACGCAGGGGTCGGGCAAGACCACCCTGGTCAGCTATGTCGCCAGGAAGATCGGCGCGGCGCATCTGTCGCTCGACGATGTGTACCTGACGATCCACCAGCGAGCCCGCCTTGCCACGGAGGTCCACCCCCTGTTCGCCACCCGTGGCCCACCGGGAACCCACGATCTCGCCACCCTGGCCCTGCTCCTGGACCGCCTGGCCGGCGCCGGCGCCGGCGACACCACGTCGCTGCCGGTCTTCGACAAGCTCGCCGACGACCGCCGGCCGGCCGCCGACTGGCCGGTCTTCCCTGGCCGGCCGACCGCCATTCTCTTCGAGGGCTGGTGCCTCGGCGCGACGCCGCAAGATGCTGAAAGACTTGAAAAACCAGTCAACACCCTGGAGCGCGACGAAGACCCGGACGGCGTCTGGCGCACGGCGATAAACCGCTTCCTCGCCGGCCCCTATGCTACAATGTTTGGCCGCTTCGATAGCTTCCTGCACTTGCGGGCGCCGGCCTTCGAGGTCGTCCAGGCCTGGCGCGAGGAACAGCAGGTAGGGCTTCTTGGTCGACAGCTTTTTGAGGAGGAGAAGGTGGGGCTCGCCCGCTTCATCCAGCACTACGAGCGCCTTACCCGCCATATGCTGGCCGGCGGCGTCCTGCCGGGCCTCGTTGTCCAGCTCGACGCCGAACGACGCCCCGTGTCCGCGCCTGCGGAATCCCGCTAGCGTCGCCGCATGAACGAGCTTGCCCGCCTCATCCTGACCCTGGCCCTGGCCGGCACGGCGGTGACCTTCCTGGGCAGCCTGATCCTCTGGGCGACCAATGAGGACCGCCGGATCGGCGCCGCCCTCAAACGCGTCCTGAACGGCCCCTCCGAAGCGACCATCGTCGCCAGGGGCCGGGGCCGCGGCGCCGGCCTGTCGGTGACCACGGGCCTGTTCGCCACCGCCTGGGACAAGGGCGACTGGTGTATGGTCTATCGCCTGGAGGAGGTCACCGGGGCCGAACTCCTCGTCGACGGCGAAGTCGCGGCCCGCGTCTTCCGCGGCGAGACCCGCAAGGCCCTCGACCGCGTCCCGGCCACCGCCCGCGAGGTCACCCTGCGGCTGGTCTTCGACGACCCCCGCTACCCCGACTTCGACCTGCAGCTCTGGGCCGCTGGCGACGAGGACCGCCGCGACGCCCCCACCGCGGCCAGTTGCGCCCAGGCCGCCAACCAGTGGCTGGCCCGCGTCGAGGCCATCGTCCGCCGCCCCCGCAGCGCCCCGGTCGTCTCCGCCTCGCCGCCGCCGCCCGCCCCCAAGGTCGCCAAACGCGCGGCGCCGCCTCCCCCGCCCGAGGACGAAGCGCCGCCTTGGGACGAGGATGACGAGGACGACACGGTCCCTGACCTCTTCGACGACGACTACAGCGACGACGACCGCGAAGACGCCCAAAACCCAAAAAGAAACTCATAATTGACAGCGTAAATAATAGCGCGCACCTTCCCGCCAACACCCGGGAGGCCTGCCATGTCCATGCTGATCGCCGCCGCCGCCGTCTTCGTCCTGATCCACCTGCTCATCTCCGGCACCCGCCTGCGCGGCGTGCTGGTCGGGGTGGTCGGCGAGCCCGCCTACATGGGCCTGTTCTCGGTCGCCTCGCTGGGCGTCATCGTCTGGCTGAGCATCGCCTACGGCGCCGCCAAGGGAACGGGCCCCGTCCTCTGGAGCGTCCCCGACGCCGCCCGCTGGGCCCAGGCCGGCATCCAGCTGCTGGCCCTGCTGTTCGTGGTCCCCGGTCTGCTCACCCCCAACCCGACCAGCGTCAAACAGGAGGGCGCCGTCGAAAAGCCGCTGACCGGCATGCTGCGCATCACCCGCCACCCGTTCCTGTGGGGCGTGGTCATCTGGGCCGCCGGCCATCTGCTGCTCAACGGCGATGCCCCCAGCCTCATCCTGTTCGGGTCGATGGCCGTGCTCGGCGTCTTCGGGACCTGGAGCATAGACGCCAAGCGCAAGGCGGCGCTGGGCGCCTCCTACGAAGCCTTCATGGCCAAGACCGCCAACATCCCCTTCGCCGCCGTCGTCCAAGGCCGCCAGCCCCTGCGGATCCTCGAGATCGGCTGGTGGCGCCTGCTCCTGGCCGTGGTCATCTGGGCCGCCCTGCTCTGGGGCCACGGCATGATCTTCGGGGCCAGCGCCCTGCCTTGATCGCGGGCGAGGTTGGCGCCAATCTTTACCCGTAACGGGGAGACCCCATGCGCCTGGCCTTCATCACCGCCGCCGCCCTGCTGGTCTCCGGACCGGCCTTCGCCCAGGCCGAAAAGCCCGTGGCCGACAAGAAAAAGAAGGACTAGAGCGCCTCTTCCACCGCGGCCTTGATCTCCGGATCGAGCGGGTCGGTGCGCGGCCCGAAGACGTTGACCAGCTTGCCGTCCTTGCCGACCAGCAGCTTGTGGAAGTTCCACACCGGCTCGGCCGGCTCGCCGACCTGCTCGACCGCCCATTTGTAGAACGGGTGCGCACCATCGCCCTTGACGTCGACCTTGCCCGTCATCGGGAAGTCGATGCCGAAGTTGGTGCGGCAGAACTCGCTGATCTCGGCCTCGCTGCCCGGTTCCTGGCCCATGAACTGGTTGCAGGGCACGCCCAGCACCACCAGCCCCTGGTCGCGGTACTCGGCGTACAGTTTCTCCAGCCCGTCGTACTGCGGCGTCAGCCCGCACTTGCTGGCCACGTTCACCACCAGCACCGGGTGATCCTTGAACGTGGTCATCGGCAGCGGCTGGCCGTCGATGGCGGTGAACTCGAAGTCCCAGGCGTTGGTCATGGCGCGCTCCCTAAGTTGAACGAACCATGGCGCCGTTTGCGGCCGTGGCAACTATGACGTGGCGTCAGAAGCCGGCGGCCTGTTCGACCGCCAACCCCAGGTCCAGCGCGCGCGCCGCCTCCTCGCCGGTCACTACCGGCCGCGGCGACCGGCCCAGCACCGCGTTGACGAACCCCTGCACGCTGGTCCCCAGCGGGTCCCGCCCGGCCGGGGTTTCGGTGAAGTTCTGGTTCAGCTCGAACGGCGTCGAGTTCCTGAACTCCCGCGTCACGAAGTCGATCTCCAGCACGCCCGACGGATAGACGATCCGCATCGTCCGCTCCCGCGCCGCCGCGTTGCGGGCGGCGGTGAATACGGCCGTGAAGCCGTCCTCGAAGCTGGCCTCGCCGGTGATCTCGTCGACGTCGCCCTCGGCCTCGACAGTGAAGGGCTCGGCGTCGGTCAGGGCCAGCGCCAGGTCGATGTCGTGGATCATCAGGTCCAGCACCACCGACACATCCTTGCTGCGGATCGAGGGGGTGCCCTTGCGCACCGCCTCCAGCCGCAGGGGCCTTTCGGGGATGTCGAGCAGGCCCATGGCCTGGCTGACCACCCGCTCCTGGTGGCCGCAGGCCAGCACCAGCCCGGCCTTGGCCGCCGCCTGGATCAGCCGGTCGGCATCCTCCAGCGTCGTGGCCAGCGGCTTTTCGATATAGACCGACTTGCCGGCCCCCAGGCACTGCAGCGCCAGCGGGGCATGGGTCGTCGCCGGCGTCGCCACGGTGATGATGTCGGCCACCTTCAACAGGTCGTCGAGATCGCCATAGGCTTCGGCCCCATACTGGTTGGCCATATCGAAGCAGCGTTCGGGATGCAGGTCGTAGATGCCGACCAGCTCGATCCCTTCCATCTCGGCATATTTGCGCGCGTGATAGCCGCCAAAGACGCCCGAACCGACAACACCGGCTTTGAGAAGTTTCGTCATGGCCGCGGGTTTAGCGCAGTTCGCAGGTTTCGCGAACGTCTTGAAGCGCCTAAACGTCTGTTTGAAAACAAGCGCAAAGATCGCAAGGAAACGCCATGACCACGTCCCGCGAAGTCCGCCTCAAGTCGCGTCCGGAAGGCTTGCCCACCGCCGCCAATTTCGAGGTCGCCTCGGTCGAACTGCCCGCGCCCGGCCCGGGCCAGGTGCAGGTGCGCAACCACTTCATGTCGGTCGACCCCTACATGCGCGGCCGCATGTACGACCGCCCCTCCTACGTTCCGCCCTTCCAGATCGGCGAGGCCCTGCAGGGCGGCGCGGTCGGCGAAGTGGTCGCCAGCAACGACCCGGCCTTCAAGGTCGGCGACGCGGTGCAGTCGATGTGGGGCTGGCGCGAGGCCTACAACGCCGACGCCAAGACGGTCCAGAAGCTCGACACCTCCAGCGGCCTGCCGCTGCAGGCCTTCCTCGGCGTCGCCGGCATGCCCGGCATGACCGCCTACGCCGGCCTGCTGCGGGTCGGCGGCCTCAAGGAAGGCGACGTGGTCTTCGTCTCGGCCGCGGCCGGCGCGGTCGGCTCGGTCGTCTGCCAGATCGCCAAGATCAAGGGCCACACCGTCATCGGCTCGGCCGGCGGGCCGGAAAAGGCCGCCTTCCTCAAGTCGATCGGCGTCGACCACGTCATCGACTACAAGGCCGTGCCCGACCTCAAGGCCGCCCTGCGCGAGGCCTCGCCCAAGGGCATCGACGTCTATTTCGAGAATGTCGGCGGCGAGCACCTGGAGGCGGCCATCGACTCGGCCCGCCCGTTCGCCCGCTTCGCCCTCTGCGGCATGATCAGCCAGTACAACGAGACCGGCGAGCCCAAGGGCCCGTCCAACATCATCCAGGCGGTCGGCAAGAGCCTGAAGCTGGAAGGCTTCATCGTCTCCAACCACTACGACATGCTGCCCGACTTCCTGCGCGACATGTCGGCCTGGATCGGCTCGGGCCAGCTCAAGTGGAAGGACACCGTCGACGAGGGCATCGACAACGCCGCCGGCGCCTTCATCAAGCTCTTCAAGGGCGAGAACATGGGCAAGATGCTGGTCAAGCTCAGCTGACCAGCGAAGGCGGCCCGGGGCGAACCCGGGCCGTCGTCGATGCTATTCCATTTCCATGATGCAGCTGGCCACGTCGCCGGCCACGGCCGTCAGGCCTTCGGTGCTGCTCTTTTCGACCGCGGTGCTGTAGCCCTCGGTCGTGACCTTCATCTGCTCGAGCGCGGCCGTCTGATAGGCGTTGTCCTTGGTCTGCAGGAAGGTCAGCCAGGTCATGGCCATGTCGGTCATCGGCCGGGCGTCGCCTTCCTTGGCGTCGTCCTCCGTGAACTTGGCGAACAGCACGGTGGCGGCCGTGCACTTGCCGGCCAGGGCGGCCGAGGTGCTGGCCTTGACGTGCAGGGTGGCCTCGGCGGCGGAAGCGGCCCCGGTCAGGGCGACGGCGAGCACGGCGCCGGCGGCGAGGCGGATGAGGGCGGTATTCATTTGAGACGTCCTGTTGTTGTCCAGGAAGTCGTAACAGGCGGCCAAAGACCCGCGCGCCCTCAGAAAAGGTGGGGTCAGTCCCGGGGTTTGAGCTCAGTCAGCGCCCACTTGTCGCCCTGCTTGCGGAAGCTCAGCGCCACCCGGGCGCCGGGCTGGCCGGGGGCCGTGGCCATGACGTCGGCATAGGCGCGGAAGGTCGTCCGCCCGGCCGCCAGGCCCGCCTCCGGCACGGCCTCATGGTCGATGGTGGCGCTCTCCAGGGTGACCGAGGAGATCGAGCCGCTGGTGGTGAACACCGGCCCGCTCAGCGGCGGCAGGGTCTCGACCCTGTTGATCTTGTCCGGCCCCGGCCCACAGGCGGCGGCCAGCAGGCAAAGCGACGCGATGGCTGCGAGCCTCATCGGGGATCCTTCCTTGTACGGAGGGGGCCGTACCACGCTCATATGACAGTTCAACCAATTGCCTTCCCGCGCGGCGTCCCATGGCCTACAAGCCCCGCCTGAATTGGGTTTTTGCAAGCTGGAGAGTGATCGTGGCGCGGCTGTTCGACGCCTTTGTAATGGTCGACTGGAGCGCGTCTTCGACACCGAAGACGGGCCGCGATTCCATCTGGATCGGGGTCAACAAGCGTGACGCCCGCTTCCGCCCCACCTTCGAGGCCCACAACCCGGCCACCCGCGCCGCCGCCATGGCCACCCTGCGCGAAGTGATCGGCGACCTGCGCCGGCGCGGCGAGCGGGTGCTGGTCGGCTTCGACTTCCCGCTCGGCTATCCGCGCGGCACGGCCGCCAAGCTGGGCCTGAAGTCCGCCGACTGGTCGGGCATGTGGAAGTTCCTGGCCGACAACGTCGTCGACAAGCCCACCAACCTGAACAATCGCTTCGCCGTGGCCAACAAGGCCAACCGGCTGATGACCGATTCGGCCAAGCCCTTCTGGGGCTGCCCGGCCAAGGACGCCCAGACCTGGCTCGGCGCCACCAAGCCCGAGCACACCGCCGACCTGCCGCCGGTGCTGCGCGCCGCCGAGATCGCCACCCAGGGCAAGGGCAAGGCCGGGGCCAAGAGCGTCTGGCAGATCTTCGGCAACGGCACGGTCGGCAGCCAGGCCATCGTCGGCATCCCGGCGTTGCGGGCTCTCAAGCTGGAACTGGGCGACAAGGCGAAAGCCTGGCCGTTCGAGACCGGCTGGAAGACGCTGAAGGACGCCGACGTCGCCGACATCGAGGTGCTGTTCGCCGAAGTCTATCCGGCTCTCGGCGATGTGCGCCCGGAAGCCGGCGAGATCCTCGACCGGGCCCAGGTCCGCGCCCTCTGCGAACACTTCCTGCGCCTCGACGAGGCCGGCAAGCTGGGCGAGGCCTTCGCGGCTCCCAAGGGCGCCGATGAGGCCGAGATCGCGGTGATCGAAACCGAAGAGGGTTGGATTCTCGGAGCCTGACGGCTCTTGGCTTGCAAAGCCGGAGCCGCTCCCTAGAGTCCGCTCAGGGACCCGCCCTCTCAGATAGAAGGTGGCCGCCGCCGGGCGGCCGGTGTTGGTCCGATGCGCTCATCGCCCGTCCGCAAGGAGTTCGGAGACTGGCGATGTTGGCGGCATCGGGCAACGCGGCGGGCGGCCCGTCGCCTTGCGCTAGGGCGGACAGGGGGCGTTGGGCGGTACGAAATAGTACTGCACGGTCACGTCGTAGCTGTTGGCGTTCGCGTACCGCACGGCGTCCTTCGGACGGCTGGTGTCCGAGGCGAACCAGCCCTCGTTCAAATTCCAGCCAATCGAATGAAACTCGTAGGCGACGCCCGGGCTCAGCCTCGAACAAATCTGGGCGTCGGGCCGCATTCCGACCGCCGTCGAATGATCGTTGGCAGGCGCGACAACGGCGCCCGCCGGTGTCGCGACTTCGTTCGCCGGCGCCGGTCGAACGAATGCTGTCGCCTGAATGTAGCCCACGCCGCCCTGTTTCCGCGCCACTTCATACCAACCGGCAGCGAGTTCCCCGGCCAACTCCACCTTGGCTCCAGTCGGCAGATCATCAATCTGCGCCGCGTCGACACGGGGCGCGGCATAGAGGGCGGTTGGCGCCAGAACGCTCCGGCTTTCGGTCGTTTCGCGGATTATCGGGGGTGGGGTATCGGGTGAGAGGTTATTGCCCCAGGCGTAGGCTTCCCCGCCCTGGCCCCATTTGATCTTCAGCCATGGGGTCTGGCCATCCTCACCGACCACCCATGTGCCGACGACCGCGTCGCCCCGGCGGATGTCGCCCAGAATGACCGATGAAATCGCGGTCGGCTTGTCTCTGACGCGAGTCAGCCGGGTCGCATACTGCTGGACCGGCTCCACCTTCGGCTCACGCGGACGATTCAGCAGCACGACAACAGTGATCGTGAGGACGAGCAGCGTCGCCATCACCATCCCCACCACCGCCATTGGCGATTTGAGTACGGCAGGTATCGGCAATGTCTGAAAACTGGATCTCAACGACGCCATGAAATCAGGCTTGGGCCCGGAACGCCCTGCGGACTCTGGCTGAGGCGTGATTGCCGGCGGCGGCCCCGGCGCGGCCTGAGCGGCGCCGCAATCACGACAAAACTTCGCACCGACGCGCAACGGCGCGCCGCACGTTGAGCATTTGTCGCCGCCAATGGGCGTGTCCGCCGCGCTCATGTGACCGCCTCCCTATTCGGTATGTCGCGAACTAGGTGACCGGTTCGGCTGGCGTCGCGACCGCTGCTGACGCCCCGCAGGCGTCACAGAATTTGGCTCTGGGTTCCAGTTCCGCGCCGCATTCGGCGCACCCGGGTCCCACCGAATTGTCAGCGCCAACGTCCTGTCCGACCAAGACCGGATCAAGCTCAACGGCTGCAACCTGCGGACCTGCCGACAAGACGGCCTCGGCCGGAGCGGCGCCTGCCCTGATGAGCTTGTTGCGTGCCAACGCGGCGAAACGGCCCGCCGGGAACCGGATCAAGTACTCTTCCAATTGATCAATGTCGCTCTTGTCGCCCATCGAATCCCAGAATGCGGTGTCCCGATCATCGGAAGAGTCCGTTGGCGGCCTGTGCATTGTCGCTGTTGGAAGCGGCGCTGGTTCGGGCCCGGGTTGGGGGTAGCCGGGCGCCATGTTGTGCTGGGTGGTGTTGACGATAACGGTTTGCGCGGCGCCGCGACCGCGGGGGTCGGAAAGCGCCCAGATGAAGGCCATGAACCATCCAATGACGGACCAGCCCAGCAGGAGGTTGACCGCCGCAATGGCGGGCGCATCCTTGTGGCTTCTCATGAACGCAATGACTGTCGGAATGAAATAGCCCGCAATCAGGATAATGACGAATACGCCTGCGCCAGCACCGTCCATGGCAGTTCCCCCCAGATCTGTTGAGCCAGCCGAACGACCCCCGCGCGACCAGAAAGCGAACTTAACGATGCGGCGGAAGTTTGTGCAACCAAAAGTTAACGCTCGTCTCCGGGGGGTTCCGGGTTCCGCCCCGCCTTGACGAGGGCGGGGAATAGCTCACCCTTGCCCAGGACCTGGGGAGGGTCTGATGACCGAGACCGACCGCCACACCTCCATCGACGCGGTGCGCGGCTTCGCCGTGCTCGGCATCCTGTTGATGAACATCGTCGGCATGGGATTGCCGACCTTCGCCTACATCAATCCGACCTACTATGGCGGCCACGAGGGCGCCAACATGTGGGCCTGGGCGATCAACTACGTCGTCGCCGACGGCAAGATGCGTGGCCTCTTCACCATGCTGTTCGGGGCCAGCATGATCCTCATCGCCGACCGCGCCGAGGGCCAGCGGCCGGGACCGGCCAGCATCCATTACCGGCGCGTCGCCTGGCTGTTCGTCTTCGGCATGCTGCACGCCTACCTGCTGTTCTTCGGCGACATCCTGGTCTGCTACGCCCTGGCCGGCGCCGTGGTCTTCCTGTTCCGCAAATGGTCGCCGAAGCTGTTGATCGCCTTGGGCGCGCTGGTGCTGGCCGGGCTGGTGGTCAAGGGCCTGATCGAGGCCGACCATCTGGAGAAACTGCGCGCCGCCGCCCTGGCCCCGGACGCCAGCGAGGCGACCCGCAAGGCCTGGGCCCAGGACGGCTTCGTCCTGAACCCGCCGGCCAGCCTGGGCGAGAACGAGATCAAGGGCTATCGCGGCAACTTCATCGAGGCGGTGAAGGCCCGCTCCTTCGCGGCCATGATCCTGCAGACCGTCATCATGTTCGGCGAGAGCCTGTGGGAGGCCATCGCCCAGATGATGATCGGCATCGGCCTCTATCGCCTGGGGTTCTTCACCCTGGGCTGGAAGACCCGCAGCTACGCCACGCTGATGGCGATCGGCTGGGGCATCGGCCTGCCGGTCATGGCCTGGCTGGCCTGGCGGTGCGTCCAGTCGGGCTTCGAGCCCATGGTGATGTCCAGGTCGGCCTACTGGAGCGCCATACCGCGCCCCTTCATCGCCCTGGCCCATGCCAGCGCCATCCTGCTGCTGGTGCGGGCCGGCGCGGTGCGCTGGCTGATGGACCGGCTGGCCGCCGCCGGCCGCATGGCGCTCAGCAACTACCTGGGCACCTCGATAATCACCGCCTTCGTCTTCTGCGGCTTCGGCCTGGGTCTCTACGGCCAGCTCGAGCGCTATCAGCTCTATGGCGTCGTCGCCGGCGTCTGGCTGCTGATCCTGCTGTGGAGCAAGCCGTGGATGTCGGCCTTCCACTACGGGCCGTTCGAATGGGTCTGGCGCTCGCTGGTGCGCTGGAAGCCTCAGCCCTTCGTGAAGCGCGCGGGCTAGCCGAAAGTCCCCATCTCGGGCTACCAAGCGCCAGATGGGGATTTTCAAGCCTGCAATCATCGCCACGGCCCTGCTGGCCGCGCCGACCCTGGCCCTTGGCCAGGCGCCGGCGGCGCTTGCCGTCCCCCCAGATCGCACGGCGCAGGTCGACCGCCTGTTCGGCGGCTACGCGAGTATGGAGTCTCCCGGCTGCGCCGTCTCGGCCGCCCAGGACGGCAAGGTGCTGGTCGAGCGGGCCTATGGCTCGGCCGATCTCGAGCACGATGTGCCGATCACCGTCGCCACGCCCTTCGAGGCCGGCTCGGTCTCCAAGCAGTTCACCGCCGCCGCCATCCTGCTGCTGGTCCAGGACGGCGAGATCAAGCTCAGCGACGATGTCCGCAAATACCTGCCGGAGCTGCCCGACTACGGCCGCCCGATCACCATCGACCAGCTGCTCAGCCACACCAGCGGCCTGCGCGACTGGGGCGACCTGGCCTTCTGGCAGGGCTGGCCGCGCACCACCCGGGCCTTCACCCAGGACGACGTCTTCGACCTGATCCGCCGCCAGAAGGGCCTCAACTACCTGCCCGGCGCCGAGTACGCCTACACCAACAGCGGCTACAACCTGCTGACCGAGGTGGTGCGCAAGGCCTCCGGACAAAGCCTCGCCGACTTCACGGCGGCCCGCATCTTCAAGCCGCTCGGCATGGCCAGGACCAGCTGGCGCAATGACTTCCGGCGGATCGTCAAGGGCCGGGCCATCGCCTACGGGCGCTCACTGGACGGCTGGCAGCAGCAGATGCCGTTCGAGGAGGGCTACGGCAACGGCGGCCTGATCACCACCGTCGCCGACCTGCAGATCTGGAACGCCGCCCTGGCCTCCCAAAAGCTGGGCGACTTCCTGACCGTCGAGATGCGCCGCCGCGCCAGCCTCAACGACGGCACGCGGATCACCTACGCCCGCGGCCTGGTCGTGCAGACCTGGGCCGGCCAGGAGGAGATCAGCCATTCCGGCTCGACCGGCGCCTACCGCGCCTGGCTCGGCTACTACCCCCGCCAGCGGCTCAGCGTGGCGGTGCTCTGCAACGCCTCGGACGCCAACGCCACGGTGCTGGGCCGCGGCGTGGCGCTGACCGTCCTGCCCCCTGCCCCGCCCGAGCCCGCCGGCCAGCCCCTGCTCAACCCGGCCGGCCGCGCCGGCCTCTATGTCAACGAGCGGACCGGCCGCACCCTGCTGCTGGTCGCCGACGCCAATGTCGGCCAAGGCCTGCGGGTGGCCGGCGGCGGACCGCTGTGGCCGCTGACCGGCGACAGCGTGCGCTTCGGCGCCGACGAACTGGCCTTCGGCAAGGACGTCCTGACCCAGAAGACCTTCGAGGGCGACCGCTACCTCTACCGCCGCACGCCCCTGTGGCTGCCGACCCAGGCCCAGCAGGCGGCCTTCGTCGGCCGCTACCGCAGCGACGAGATCGGGGTGACCTACAGTGTCTCGCGCGGCGTGGACGGCCTGATCCTCAAGCTCGAGGACCGCCCGACGGTGATCGTGCCGATGAACCCGGTCTACCGCGACGCCTTCAACCTGCGCGGCAACCTCGCCCGCTTCCGCCGCGACGCCAACGGCAAGGTGGTCACCCTGAGCCTCGGCAGCGGCCGCGTGCGCGACCTGCGCCTCAGGAAGATTGGTTAGCTCGCCGCCCGCAGGTCTTCCGACCTAAGGGCCCGCAGCTTCTCGGCCACCAGGAACGACAGCTCCAGCGCCTGTTCGCCGTTGAGGCGCGGGTCGCAGTGGGTGTGGTAGCGGTCGGCGAGATCGCCCTCCGACACCGCCCGGGCGCCGCCCGTGCATTCGGTGACGTTCTGGCCGGTCATCTCCAGGTGGACGCCGCCCGGGTGGACGCCCTCGGCGCCGGCGATTTCCACGAAGGCGCGGACCTCGGCCAGGATGCGGTCGAAGGGCCGGGTCTTGTAGCCGTTGTTGGCTTTGAGGGTGTTGCCGTGCATCGGGTCGGTGGACCAGACCACGCTGCGGCCCGACTTCTTGGTCGCTTCCATCAGGCGCGGCAGGCGGTCGGCGATCTTCTCGGCCCCGAAGCGGCCGATCGGGGTCAGCCGGCCAGGCTCGTTGGCCGGGTTCAGGACGTCGATGAGGCGCAACAGGTCGTCGGCCTCCATGGTCGGCCCGCATTTCAGGCCGATGGGGTTCTTCACCCCCTTCATGAAGTGGACATGGGCGCCGTCCAGCTGGCGGGTGCGCTCGCCGATCCACAGCATGTGGGCGCTGGTGTCGTACCAGTCGCCGCTGGTGCTATCGACGCGGGTCATCGCCTCTTCGTAGCCCAGCAGCAGGGCCTCGTGGCTGGTGAAGAACTCGACGCGGTGCATCTCCGGATGGGTGTCCGGGGTGACGCCGATGGCGGCCATGAAGGTCAGGCTCTCACTGATCTTCTCGGCCAGTTCCTTGTAGCGGGCGCCCTGGGGACTGTCGGCGACGAAGCCGAGGGTCCAGCGGTGGATGTTGTAGAGGTCGGCGTAACCGCCGCCGGCGAAGGCCCGCAGCAGGTTCAGGGTCGAGGACGACTGGCCGTAGGCCTTCAGCAGCCGTTCGGGATCGGGGGCGCGGACGCCGGCCTCGAACTCCATGCCGTTGATGTTGTCGCCCCGGTAGGAGGGCATGGTGACGCCGTCGATGGTCTCGATGGGCTCCGAGCGCGGCTTGGCGAACTGGCCGGCGATGCGGCCGACCTTCACCACCGGCTTGCCGCCGGCGAACGTCAGGACCACGGCCATCTGCAGGATCAGGCGGAAGGTGTCGCGGATGTTGTCGGCCGAGAATTCCTTGAAGCTCTCGGCGCAGTCGCCGCCCTGCAGCAGGAAGGCCTTGCCCTCGGCGACGTTGCCCAGCAGCGTCTTCAGCCGGCGCGCTTCACCTGCAAAAACCAGCGGCGGCATCCGGCGAAGCTCGTCCTCGACCCGCGTCACGGCCCCCGCGTCCGGATAATCGGACGGGATATGCTTGGCGGGTTTGGCTCTCCAGGATTGCGGGGTCCAACGCTCGGTCATCGGTCTGCTCAAAGTTCAAATGGATCGGGGCTCATACAGGATGAGCAGGCTACAGGCAAAATAATGCGCGCGGGTGGCGACAAATCCACGCGTCGCGGAAAAATCATCCCGTATCAGGCGGCAACGCCCATATTCGGGGTCACGTATTTCTCCTTCATGGTCACCAGCTCCTCGGCCGCCGTCGGGTGGACGGCGCAGGTCGAGTCCCACTGCTGCTTGGTGACGCCCATCTTCACGGCGATGGCGGCCATCTGGATCATCTCGCCGCTGTCGGGGCCGACGATGTGAACCCCGACCACCTTCTGGTCCTTCGGGTTGACCAGCACCTTCATCAGCATCTGCTCTTCGCCGTGATAGAAGGTGGTCTTCATCGCCCGGAACACGGCGCGATAGACATCGACCTCGCCGAACGCCTGGCGGGCCTCGAATTCGGTCATCCCGACGGTGCCGATCGGCGGCTGGCTGAACACGGCCGTGGCCACCATCTCGTGGTCGAAGGTCGTCGGGTTGTCGCGGAACTGGGTCTCGGCGAAGGCGGCGCCCTCGCGGATGGCCACCGGCGTCAGGTTGATGCGGTCGGTGACGTCGCCGACGGCGAAGATGTTGTCGACATTGGTCTTCGACCACTCGTCGACGGCGATGGCGCCCTTGTCGTTGAGCTTCACCCCGGCCGCTTCCAGCCCCAGGCCCTTCACATAGGGCTCGCGGCCGGTGGCGAACATTACCTGCTCGGTGGTCAGCTTCAGGTCGTTGGTCAGGCAGCTGAGCAGGCCGTCGGCGGTCTTCTCGATGCTGGTGTGCTGGGTGCCCAGCACCACCCGGATGCCGCGGCGCTCCATCTCGCGGGTCAGGTGGATGCGGACGTCGTCGTCGAAGCCGCGCAGGATGTTGGGGCCGCGGTAGAGCAGTGTCGTCTCGACCCCGAGGCCCGCGAAGATGCCGGCGAACTCGACGGCGATGTAGCCGCCACCGACCACCATGATCGACTTGGGCAGCGTCTCCAGATGGAAGGCCTCGTCGGAGGTGATCGCATGCTCGATGCCCGGCACATCCAGCGGCACGGTCGGCCGGCCGCCGGTGGCGATGAGGATCTTGTCGGCCGTCACCGTCATGTCCTTGCCGACGATCTCGACGGTGTGGGCGTCCTTGAGCACGGCGCGGGCGTGGACCAACTCGGCCCCGGCCTTGGCCAGGTTGGCGACATAGATGCCCGACAGCCGGGCGATCTCGACATCCTTGGCCTCGATGAACCGCTTCCAGTCGAAGGTCGCCTCGGGGATGGTCCAGCCGAAGCCCTGCGCCACCTTGATCTGGTTCGACACCTCGCTGGCGTAGACCATGAACTTCTTGGGCACGCAGCCGCGGATCACGCAGGTGCCGCCGACCCGCGACTCCTCGGCCACCGCCACCTTGGCGCCGCTCATCGCGCTCAAGCGGGCGGCCCGCACGCCGCCGCTGCCGGCGCCGATGACGAAGAGGTCGTAGTCGTACTTGGCCATGGCGGCGAAGATCTCCGGAAGATGCGTCGGTATATCTAGGTATTCAGGGGTGCAGCCGCACCACGCCCTGGTCAGTGCCGATCAGCGCCTCGTCGGCGAGATCGAGGAACAGGCCGTGATCGACCACGCCGGTCACCGATTTGAGGGCTTCGGCCAGGGCCGCAGGGTGCTCGATCTTCCCGGACGCCATGTCGTAGATCAGGTTGCCGCCATCGGTGATGGTCAGTCCCCGCTCCGACCGGCGCGGACGCGGCGGCGGCAGGTCGAACTCGGCGGCGATGTCGGCCAGCCGCTGGCCGGTATGGACATGCCCGAACCGCACCACCTCGACCGGCAGCGGGAATTTGCCCAGCACCGTCACCTGCTTGGCGGCGTCGGCGATGACCACGCAGCGGCGCGAGGCCTCCCAGACCAGCTTCTCGCGCAGCAGGGCCGCCCCGCCGCCCTTGATCAGCGACAGGCCGGGCCCGACCTCGTCGGCCCCGTCGACGGTCAGGTCGACCCGTTTCACGTCGTCCAGCCCGACGATGGCGATGCCCAGCTCCCGGGCCAGGTCGGCCGTGGCGTCCGAGGTCGGCACCCCCTTGATGTCGAGCCCGCGCGCCGCCAGCGCCTTGACGAACCAGGCGGCCGTTGAGCCGGTGCCTAGGCCGACGACCATGCCGGCCTCGACCAGCTCGGCGGCCGCCTCGCCGGCGGCCTGCTTCTGCGCGTCCGCCGTCACGGGGCGTCCCCGCTGCGCATGATGCTCAAGGTGACCACTGCGCCCTTGCTGTCCTGCACCGAGAGACTGCAGGTGCTGATCGTCATGGGCGCTGGCTCCGCGACGTCCATGATCATGGCCGAGAGAATGAACGTCCGGTCGCCATGGACCTTCCGAAGGACCCGCATGGCCTTGGCCCCAAACGTTTTATCGACCTCGGCGGCCTGATAGCCCAGCGCTTCCCCGGCCGCCAGCGACTGCTCATAGGCGCCGCCTGTGTCGAAGCAAAGCCGCCTGAACTCTGTCATCTGATCGACCTCGCCCGCCGGCGCGGAGCCGGCGAGAAAGGCCGCAATCAAGAGGGCGCCCGTCGTCAAAAGATCGGCTTCGCGTTGGTGACGGTCACGCCGGTCTTGCCCTCGGCCTGCTCGATCTGCAGCAGGGCGTAGCCGCCGCCCTTCAGGGCCGCCAGCGTCGCCGCCTCGTCGCCGGACGCGATCGCGGTCCGCTTGCCGTTGCGCTCGTAGAAGAAGTAGGCCGTCTTGGCCTCGCCCATGCTGGCCGCCGGCATGCCCGCCCAGCGGCGCGCCGCGTCGGCGCTGGTGGTGCCGATGTCGACGCCGGTGATGCTGCAGCTGCTCATGTTCTGGCCGGGCGTATCGCCGGCCTTGGCGGTCGCGAAGGTTCCCACCACCGCCGCCCAGGTCTGCCCGTCGACCTGTTTGGTCATGGCGACCATGGTGTCGACGCCCTCGGGCTTGGCGATGGTGACCTCGGCAAAGCCCCGCGCCTTGGCCGCCGCGATGGCCGCCGTCGGGTTGGCCTGGGTCGGCGCGCAGATCGCCATATACTCGTCGATCAGCTTGGGACTGGCGGCCTGGGCCGCCATCGGAAACGCCAGCAAAGCAGTCGCCAACATCAAAGCGCGCATCGGTCTTCCCCCATCTGTTTGGTTCCTGGACGCATCCTGAACGCCCGAACGCGCGCCGCCCAGCCCTGTTTGAGGGGGAGCGATCACGGCGCCGGGCTCGCGAAGACCAGGGCCGCCAGCTTGCCGCCCGCCGCGTCGGCGACCGCCAGGGTCCAGAAGCCGCCGTCCTGCATGGCGGCGGCCAGGCTGGCCTCGGCCCTCGGCACCACGGTGCGTTTGCCGTCCTTCTCGACGAACTGGAGGTTGGTCCGTTCGCCCTCCGCCGCCTTCGGCAGCCCGAGCCAGGCGCGAAGCTCGGTCTCCGCCGCCCCGCTGGCGTCCGGCCCGGAGACCGTGCAGGCGCGGATGCGCTGCGGCGCCGGAACCGGCGCCTTGCTGTCGACGCGGTCGGCGAGCAACACCGACCACAGCACGTCGCCGACCTGGCTTTCGTACTTGCGGATGCCCTTGAGCGCGTCGTCGGGCGTCGTCACCTCGACATAGCCCGCCCCCTCCAGCCCTTCCGTCGCCTTGTCGAAATCGGCGCGGTTGCCCAGGCACACCCGGTCGAAGATCTGGCCGAGCGGGGTGGAGAACTTCTGCGCCGCCTGGGCCGGGGTCAGAAGGCAGGCGCTGGCGAGCAGGCCAAGGAGGACAATCCGCTTCATTTCGCCGCCTTCGCGCGCAGTTTCGCCGCCCGGAACCGCGCCGCCCAGCCGGGCTTGGCCTCCTGTGGCGGCCGGGTCAGGGCCAGGGCGTCGTCCTCGACGTCGCGGGTGATCACCGAGCCCGAGCCGGTCATCGCCCCGGCCCCGATGCTGACCGGGGCCACCAGGCTGGAGTTGGAGCCGATGAAGGCCCCCGCCCCGACATGGGTGTCGTATTTGTCGAAGCCGTCGTAGTTGCAGAAGATGACGCCGGCCCCGATGTTGGCCTTCTCGCCGACCGTGCCGTCGCCCAGATAGGCGAGATGGTTGGCCTTGGCCCCCGCGCCGACTTTCACCTTCTTCACCTCAACGAAGTTGCCGATATGGGCGTTCTCGCCGATGTCGGCGCCGGGCCTGAGGCGGGCGTAAGGCCCGATGATGGCGCCGGGCCGCACCACGGCGCCCTCGACATGGCTGAAGGCGCGGATGACGGCGCCGGCCTCGATCACCGCCCCCGGACCGAACACGACATTGGGCTCGATCACCGCCCCGCCGGCGATCTGCGTATCCCACGACAGCCAGACGGTGGCCGGCGCGACCATGGTCACACCCTCGGCCATCAGCTCATTTCGCCGCCGCTGCTGCCAGTACCACTCGGCCCGCGCCACCCCGGCCTGGTCGTCGGCGCCCATGACCGCCAGTTCGCTGGCCAGGGCGACCCCGACCCGGGCCCCGTCGCTGTTGGCCAGGCCGACGATGCCGGTGATGTAGTACTCGGACTTGACGTTGTCGTTGTCGACCCGGCCCAGCCAGTCGAACAGCGGCCCGGCCGGCCCGACCAGCATGCCGCTGTAGCAGACCCCCACCGCCAGCTCCTGCGCCGTCGCATCGCGCGCCTCGACGATGCGCAGCAGCCGCCCGTCGGCGTCCTGGATCATCCGGCCGTAGAGGGCCGCGTCGGCCGGCTCGAAGGCCAGCATGGTCAGCTCGCCGGTCCCGAACAGCGGCTCCAGGTCGGCGGCGGTCAGCAGCGGGCAGTCGGCGTTGGTGACCAGCACCTCGCCCTCGAACCCGGCCAGAGCCTCCTTCGCGCAGAGCACCGCATGGGCCGTGCCCATCGGCGGATCCTGGATGGCCACCGCGCCCTCGCCCAGCCGCGCCTTCACATGCGCCGTCACCGCCGGGCTGTGGGTCCCGCAGACGACCACGATCCGCTCGCAGCCGGCGCCCTGGGCGGCATCGATGGCGCGGTCCAGCATGGTGCGGCCGCCCACCCTGTGCAGCACCTTGGGGGTCGGCGACTTCATTCGCGTTCCCTGGCCGGCGGCCATGATCACGGCGGCGCGCTTGCTCATCGAGTCGTCCTGGAAGCCCGTTGCATTGCATAGCGGTTTAGCCGAAAGCCCGCAGGGATGCATAACCCGAATGACCTTGCCGGCTGGACGATCGTCTTCGATCTCGACGGCACCCTGATCGAAACCGCCCCCGACCTGGCCGGCGCCCTGACCACCCTGCTGATCGAGGAGGGCCTCGAGCCCCCGCCCTATGAGAAGCTGCGCACCCTGATCGGCCGCGGCGGCCGCTGGATGACCCAGCAGGCGCTGGAGCTTGCTGGTCATCTCCCGACCACCACCCAACTCGACCGCCTGTTCGAGCGCATGCTGGTCCTCTACCTCGCCCGCATCGCCGACGAGAGCCGACCCTTCCCCGGCGCGGTGGAGGCCATGGACGCCCTGACGGCCCGCGGGGCGACCCTGGCGGTCTGCACCAACAAGCGGACCAGCCTTTCAATTCCGCTCTTCGACGCCCTCGGCCTGACCTCGCGATTCGCCGCCATCATCGGCGCCGACCTCGCCCCGGCTCCCAAGCCCGACCCGCGCCACCTGCTCATGACCATCGCCGAGGCCGGCGGCGATCCGGCCCGGTCGATCCTGGTCGGCGACACCGAAAGCGACACGATGGCGGCCCGCGCGGCCGGCCTTCCCTGCATCGTCACCGACTTCGGCTACAGCCAGACCCCGGCCGCCGAGCTGGGTGGCGCGGCGGTGATCAGCCACTTCGACGAGCTTGCCGCCGTGGTCACAGACCTTGCCGCTTGCGCCGCTCCGGCCGGCTCGCTATAGACCCCGCCTCCCAAGATGGATGCGTAGCTCAGCGGGAGAGCACCTCGTTCACACCGAGGGGGTCACAGGTTCAATCCCTGTCGCATCCACCATTTTCCCTCATGCCAAATCACTCGTCACGCCGTCTCGGCGGACGTTCGGCGCGGAAGACGATGACGCCGTCGTAGAAGTCGGCCCAGCGCGCGCTGACCTGTTTGTGGTCGTCGACAACGGCGCCGGGCGAGATTCCCTCCAAGGCCAGGACGCTCGGGCCGAGATAGACCACGTCGCGGCGTCCGTCGCTCAGCGCCCGCGCCTCCAGGGAATCGGCCGGAGCGGCCGGAATTTCATGAGCCGTCCGGACGCCCCAGCGAAACGACCCCGACGCCGCCGTGAAGCCCACGACAAAGGCCTGGTTTCCGTAAGCCTGATGAACCAGGCTTCCGAGGTTCGGCGCGAAGCCGCTCAGCCCGACGGCCTTCTCGACATGGGCGTTGGCGCTCCAGACGATGACCTTGGATCCCGGCGGAAGTCGGCCGGTCAGCCATTGCAGGGTCCGGAACATCGAGCGGTCACGGTCCGCGAGCCGCTGCGGCCCGGTCAACCGGTCGCGGGCCGTGGCGCGCTCCATGGCCGAGAGGATCTGCTGGAGCTCGGGTCGACGGGTCAGGTCGGCTTCCCGGTCCGCAGCGCCGCGGATTTCGCCAAGGCATTGGGTGACGCGAAGACGCGCCGCCTCGTCGTACGGCGCCTCGCGGGGATAGTCCGACCAGATGCGCTGCCGGAGCAGTTTCGCGCATGCCTCCCGCCGGTCGTCCGACAACAGGGCGGCCAGCTCGACGGGCATGCGCTCAAGCGAATAGAACATGCCCCGGATGCCAAGCTGATCGTCGAGGCCGCCGAGCACCACCCGGCCCGCGGCCGCCCTTGGCTGAAGAAACGCGATGAGGGCCGTGGTCTCCTCGTTCTGGTTCCAGAGGCCGCCGATGGCCGACGAGACCATCTCCGGCGTCACCGCACCGCCCTCGCGCTGTTGCCGGGAGATCTCCAGAAAATCGTAGGTGCTGGCCTCGAAGAACACCGCGTCGAAGCCGCAAGACTGGACCAGCCGTTGCACGAGGTCGGATTTGAACCCGTTCGTCCGGCCATCGCCGTGGAATCCGTTCTCGCCAAGCAGGACGAGCTTCCTGCCGCAAAGGTCGCGGACGGCGGCGTCCAGCGCGCGGCGCTCCTGGGCCTGCTCGGCCCGTCGATCGGCGGCCGGCGACGCGGTCGCCTGCGTCGCCATGGACAGCGCAAGCAGGACGACAAGCAGTCCCTTCACGTCAGCGACTCCCGACCGGTGATCGCCCGAGAGAAACACTGGCGCCGACCGCTGTCGAGCGATCCCCGCCCCAATCGCCGCAGCGACGCAACGCCGCGTTCCCAGGCGCCGCGTGTCCGCGTAACAATGCTCTCCGGATTGGAGAGGGGACCCACGGTGCTGCAGTGGTACTGCGTCATACGTCATCCGAGCGGCCCGACGCCGGAGATCGGCAATGACGAGCATCGCCATTGGTTCGGCCTGTCGCGCGTGCTGATCGAGCGCGTCGCGCCCGGTCGCCGCACGCTCATCGAGGTCCGCGCCTACCGCAACCGCCGCCGGGCCGAGACCGACGCCATCGCCGGCAGCGCCCCCCGCCACGCCGCCGAGACCGCCTCCCTGGTCCAGGTCAACGCCTGGTTCCCCTTCCGCGCCTGCCTGCGCAGCCTCAAGCCCGACCTGCGCCGCCCCCTCCGCCCGGCGGCCTAGCCGGCGGAAACATCCGTCCCCGGACGGCGTTGAGGTCGGATGAGCGCGCGAGGCCCCTCCCCCTTCGTCCTGAAGACCACCGGCTATCTGATCTCGACGTTCAGCGTCGTCGCCCTGGGCGTCGCGGCCTGGCCCGGCGCCGCCGACGCCGACCTGTTGCCCTGGCTGATCCTCGGCATGGTCGCCTCCATCGTCGGCATGGCCTGCCGCTGGACCAGCTATTTCCTCGACAAGCGCCGCGCCGGGCGCGAGCAGGCGGCGGCTAGAGCCAGCCCCCCTGGAAGCCGGCCCGTTCCAGGCCCCGTCTGACCACCGGCTCCTGGCGCATCAGCCGCCAGATCAACCCCGTCCGATGGTTCTCGATCATCGCCACGATTGGCCCCTGGTCGATGCCCAGCATGTCGCGGCTGACCCAGCCGGTCATCGGCTTGACCTCGCCATGGTCGGGCGGCGCCCGGTCGACCGACGGGTTGAAGGCGTCCTGGAAGCCGTGCGGGCCGTAGATGGCCGGCCCATGGTCCTCGATCATCCGCCGCAGGGCCGGCGTCACCGCCTCGGGCGCGAACGGCAGGGAGGCGGCCACCGCCGTCGGGGCCAGGGTGCCGTCGTCGAAGTCGTAAGCGCCCCGCGCCGAATAGGCCCGGAAACTCTTGATCGAAAAGCCGCGCAGCCGCGTGAACTGGCCCGGCCCGTCGCAGGCGGTCAGGCCCCAGGCGTCCTCGCCATAGCCGTTCCAGCGGCCGGGGTTGTCGCGGGCGTAGGCCTGCTGGGCCAGCACGGCGCGGCGGCTGTTCTCGAAGTAGTCGCTGCCGGCCTCGCGCATGAAGCGGTCCTGGACGCCTCGGAAGTCGATCCACAACTGGCTGTACTGGTGGCCGAACATCGGGCCGAAGGCCAGGTGCGGGGCCGGCGTATTGGTCCAGCTCTTCGGATAGCTGGCGCACCAGGCCTCCCAGGCGCTGGCCGGAACCGGCGAGCCCTCCGCGCCGAGGGCCAGCACATAGAGCAGCATGGCCTCGTTGTAGCCGCCCCATTCATAAGGGATGAACCCGCGTTCCGGCGACCAGCCTAGCGCGAACCGGCCCGACGGGCGCAGCGCGAAGCTCCAGTCGACCCGGGCCATCAGCCGTGCCGCCCGCTCGCGGATCTCGACCTCGGCCGGGTCCGGACCGTCGAAATACTGCGCCGCCGTCAGGGCCCCGGCCAGCAGCAGGGCGGTGTCGATGGTCGACAGCTCGCAGGCCCCGGCCCGCAGGCCCATCTGCATGTTGAGGAAGTGGTAGAACCAGCCCCGCGTCCCCGACACGCCCTCGGCGGCGTCGCCCTGCGGCGCGGTCTCCAGGGTGCGCAGGGCCCTGGCCGTCATGTCGGCGGCGCTGGCCCTCGGCAGCCAGCCCCGCGACGCACCCGCCGTCCAGCAGGTCAGGGCGAAGCCGACGGCGGCGATGGAACAGGCCGAGGGTGTCGGCCAGCGGTCGGCGGTCAGGCCCGAGGTCCGGTCGGTGGCCGCCACCAGCCCGGCGAAGGTCCGCGCCTGGATCTGGGCGATCAGGTCCTCGTCGGTCACCTCAGACGCCCCAGGCGGCCGGGCCGCCGCCATAGGCGTCTACGGCCGCGAACAGGCCGGCGACCATGGCCCGCTCGGCCTCGCTCAGCTCCGGGCGCCAGACGTCGAAGATCAGGATGATGCGGTCCTCGGCGCTGTCGTTCCAGGCCTCGTGCTCGATGGTGTCGTCGAACAGCCAGGCCTGCCCTTCCCGCCACTCGCGCACCGCGTTGCCGACCCGGAAGCCGCATTGGCCGGGCACGATCAGCGGCAGATGGCCGATCAGCCGGGTGTTGATGAAGCCGTTGTGCGGCGGGATCTTCGCCCCCGGGGCCAGCCGTGAGAACAGGATCGAGGGCGTGCGCCCGGCGATGCCGCACAGCGGCAGCCTCTCCATCGCCGCCATCGTCGCCGGACAGCGGGCGACGATGTCGGCCACCGGCTCGCCATCGCGCCACAGGTAGAGGGCGCTCCAGTCGGCGTTGTCGCGCATGCCGTGGCCGTCGTCGAAGGGCCGGTCCGACTGGCTCTTCACATAGGGGCTGAAAGCCGCGCCGTCCTCGAGCAGGGCCTGCAGCTCGGCGCGGATGGCTGGGGCGGCGACCTCGAGCCCGGCCAGCCACGGAAACGGCTCACGGCCGTAGAACTGGATCTGCGGCAGGCCGGGGAAATAGTAGTGCCGGGGTTCCTGCAGATAGACCCGCTTGCGGCCCAGCATCAGTTCGACCGACTCGCGGAACCGTGTCCCCTCCGGCCCCTCGGCGGCCGGTCCGACGGCGTCCAGCAGATGGCGCTCGTAGTCGGCGGCATAGGCGTCGCTCATCGCCTGGGCCCGGCGCAACTCGGCGGCCAGTTCCGGCGGCAGGCGGCCGGCCGGCGGCGAGACCTTCAGCGCCTGGCGGCAGAAGGCGGCGGCGGCCCGCGCATCGCCGGCCTCGGCGAAATGGTCGGCCTTCATCATCAGGCCGCGCAGGTGACGCGGGTCGACGCTGAGCAACCGGTCCAGCGCCGCCACCTTGCCGGCCCCGTCGCCCAGTCCCCGGCAGGCCACCGCCAGGCCGAGAAACACCGGCCCGTCGGCCCGCCCGGTCGCCACGATCTGTTCGAACAGCGCCCGCGCGCCGGCGAAATCGCCCCGGCCCAGCGCCTGGGCGCCGGACTGGGTCAGGAGACGGGGATCGACGACCGATGACATGGCCCGATAAAGCGAAACCTCGCGCTCGCGGTCAACGGGCAGATGCAAGGCTTGCGGGGTTTGACATCGGGGCCGCCGCGCCCGACATCCTCCCCATGAGCAGCGACACGCCCCGCCACATCCATTTCATCGGCATCGCCGGCGCCGGCATGAGCGCCGCCGCCTTGATGATGCGCGACGCCGGCCACGTCATCGGCGGCTCGGACGAGGAGGCCTTCCCGCCGGTCAGCACCTATCTCGAGACCATGGGCATCCCGTTCAAGCGGACCCTGGCGGCGACAAACATCGGGCCGGAGATCGACCTGGTCGTGCTCGGCGGCAGCGCCAAGCTGGCCGGCGAGGCCAATCCCGAGTTCGCCGAGACCCGCCGCCGCGAGATCGAGATGACCGGCTTTCCGCAGCTGGTCGCCGAGCAGACGAAGGACCGCGACGTCACCATCGTCGCCGGCAGCTTCGGCAAGTCGAGCTGCACCGCCCTGCTCGCCCACATCCTGAGGGAGGCCGGCAAGGACCCCGGCTACATGATCGGGGCCATTCCGGCCGGCGGCGGCCCGACCGGGGCCTGGGGCACGGGGCCGATGATCCTGGAGGGCGACGAGTACATCGTCAGCCAGAACGACCGCCGCTCGAAGTTCATGCTCTACGACGTCGACCACCTGCTGCTGACCTCGCTGGTGCACGACCACCTCAACGTCTTCCCGACCTGGCCCGAGTACGAGGCGCCGTTCAAAGCCCTGCTCGGCCGCCTGACGCCCGAGGCGACCCTGGTCATGCGCGACAGCCCGGCCCTGCGCGCCGTCGCCGCGACGAGCGCAGCCACGCCGGTCTGGTACGGCACAGCGCCCGGCGAAGGCTGGTACTGCCAGGACGTCACCTTCGGCGAACTGTCCGCCTTCACCCTGGTCTCGCCCGAAGGCCGGACCCTGCGACTGGAGACCCAGCTGCTGGGCGCCCACAACATCGAGAATGTGGTCGGCGTCGCCGCCTACCTGCTGACCCGCGGCCTGGTCACCGAGCAGGAACTGCAGTCGGCCGTCGCCAGCTTCCACGGCATCCGCCGCCGCCTCGACCGCCTGACCACCACCTCGACGGTCCCGGTCATCGAGGGCTTCGGCTCGTCCTACGAAAAGGCCCGCTCGGCCATCGAGGCCATGCTGCTGCACTTTACCGGCCGGCCGCTGGTGGTGATCTTCGAGCCCCACACCTTCAGCTGGCGCAATGCCGAGGGCCTGGCCTGGTACGACACCGTCTTCGACGACGTTGCCAGGGTCATCGTCATCCCGCCCCCGACCCACGGGGCCGCCACCCACGACCAGCTGACCCACGACCAGATCCTGGCCCGCATCAACGCCGCCGGTGTGCCGGCCGTCGGCGCGACGACGCCCAGCGAATGCGAGGCGGCCCTGGTCGACCTGACCAGCGACGAGGTGGTGCTCCTCCTCTCCTCCGGCCCCCTGCTCGGCCTGCCGGCCAGCCTGCCGGCGCTACTTGACGGGCGGTTCGGCTGACGGCTTGGCCCCGACCGGCGGGCAGGCCTCGGCCGGGCGCAGGACCATCACCGCGCCATCGACGACGATCTCCGGCCAGGCGCTGGCCCGCATCTCGAACCGGCCGGCCCGCATGGCCGCCCATACTTCCCCCTCGCCGCGACAGTAGGGGACGTCCATGTAGCCGCGACGCAGCCAGCCCCCCGCCTTGTCCAGTTCCAGCACCATCACCCGACTGCCGCCGTCCTTGAGCAGGGCCTCGTCATGGCCATCGCCGTTGAGGTCGATCATGAACAGTTCGCACTCCAGGCTGTCCTTGTCGCAGTTGACGCTGGCCAGGTCCGCCCACTGCGCCTTGACGCCCTCGGGCATCGCCTTGCCGGCCGGCCAGACCTTGATGCCCGCCACCGGCTGCTGTTTCTCCGGTGGGATCGAGTCGCGTTCGCTCCGGCTTTCCTTCAGCCGGGCGGCCCGGGCGAGCCGGCCGATTTCGCCCCTGTCCGCCGCCAGCCTGTCCAGGGCCTTCTTGCCGAAGGCGCCGGACGAGAACTTCAGGTAGTCGAAATCGAACTCGGCGGGCTTGACCTTGCCTGCCTGCAGCCGGGCGACCTGGCTGTCGACCGACAGCCGCACCGGGTCGGCCAGCGGCGACAGCAGGGCCAGCAGAACCGCCAGGCCGACGAAGCTGGTCGCCACATTGGTCGGCTCCAGCCGGCGCATGGCGGGGCCAGGCAGCACGGCGGCGGCGGCATAGCCAACGGCGTAGCAGGCCCCGACCACCACGCCGGCCACGGCGATGATCCGCTCGATAGTCAGGCCGTACTGGCCGATGCGCAGCCACAGGGCGTAAGCCGCCAAGGCCGTCAACGGCGCAAGCAGCAGTCCCCCCAGCCGCATGCTCCAGCGCAGGGCGACCGGTAACGGCTTCTCGCGGCCGCCGTCCTGATAGGCGGCGTTGACCAGCAGGATCAGGCCGACAGCGGCTCCGATCAGGATCATCGCGGCGCTGCCGGTGTTCCATAAGGGCTTGAGCCCCGTGAACGGCAGGGTCGCCAGGAACGCCAGGGCCAGGCCGGCCAGCAGCGGCAGCAGCCAGCCCAGCAGGGTCAAGGCGACCGTGCGCACGCCCTGGATCAGGCCCACCCGCACGTCGGTCAGGTGCACGGCGGCGGCGAAGGCAAGGGCGCTGGCGGGAATGGCGAACCAACGCTGGCCGATGAACTCGCCGAAGGCCTTGACCCCGATCATGCCGAACAGGGCGGCGCCCAGTCCCAGCACGGCCCAGAAGATGCCGGTGAACGCCAGGGCCAGCGCCAGCTGCACCCCGTGCTTCCAGGACACGTCGAAATAGGTCGGATAGCCGGCGATCCGGCCACGATCCCGCGCCGCCGCCACCACCAGGCTGTGGGCCACGAACAGCCCGACCAGCACGCCCAGCATGACCAGCGGCGAGGGAATGGTCTCGAAGCCGTTGAGGGCGCGATACCCCTCGTTCCAGCCGATGGCGGCGGTGACCAACGTCGCAATGGCGCTCCAGACGATCAAGGCCTGGGTCTTCAGGCCGCCCAGGCCGCTGAGCACGACCGGCCCGGCCGCCAGCATCATCACCACCAGGCCGAGGAACAGCGGCCGGTCGGTGGCCGGCCAGACATCCCGCACCGCGACCTCCGCCAGGCCATACAGCGCCAGCCCCTGGATCAATCCGACCGCCAGCCGGGTCAGCAGCAACCGGCGGCCGGCCCCGGCGTTGTGCTCGGTATCCATGCTCATTTCGTGCTTCCCCCTGTGGCCGGCGAGCCTCGCCCGGACCTCAACCGCGGGCAAGTGCGCATTCCGTGCAGGGCCATTGACGCGAAAGCCTTTGCGCCGGGCCCGGCGCATGGCACTTTCCCGGTGCGACAAGGAAAGCCGCTAAGCCGTCCATGCCCAACCCCGCCGAATTCTCTCTGCAGCAGGGCGAGCATGGGTCAACGGCCGTGCTGACCGGCGACTGGACGGCGGAAACGCTCGACGACGCCGGCGTCCGGCTGGCCGAGAACCTGCTGCACTCCAAGGCCGTCAGCCTCGACCTGCGCCAGATCGGCCGCTGCGACACGGCCGGCGCCTACGCCATCATCCGCGCCGCCGACGGCCGCGAGAGCGCCGGCAAGTTGCTGGCCCGGCCCGAGACCGAGCGCCTGCTGCATCTGGTCGGCGAGGCCGTGCAGGCCGAGCCCACCCCGCCCCGCCAGCATCGCGGCTTCTACGAACTGCTGGTCCGCATCGGCCGCGGCGTCGTCAATGTCGGCCTCGACCTTTACGAGACCCTGATCTTCCTCGGCCATCTGATGACCTCCATCGGCCGGGTGTTCACCAATCCGCGCAAGTTCCGTGTCGCGCCCTTCATCGCCCTGTGCGAACGGGCCGGCCTCGACGCCATCCCGATCGTCGCCACTACCACCTTCTTTATCGGCGCCGTCGTGGCATTGCTCGGGATCAACACCCTGCGCGCCTTCGCCGCCGAGGTGCTGGTGGTCGAGGCGACCGGCATCTCGGTGCTGCGCGAGTTCGGCATCGTCATCACCGCCGTGCTGCTGGCCGGCCGCTCGGCCTCGGCCTTCGCCGCCGAGATCGGCTCGATGAAGATGAACCAGGAGATCGACGCCATGCGGGTGATGGGGGTCGACCCGTTCGACGCCCTGGTCCTGCCGCGCTTCCTGGCCCTGCTGGTGACCCTGCCGCTGCTGACCTTCGTCGCCGACCTGGCCGGCCTGGTCGGCGGGCTGGCGGTGACCACCTCGATCCTCGACCTGTCGCCGACCTTTTTCTGGCAGCGGATCGCCGATAATGTCGGAGCCACCAACTTCTGGGTCGGCATCTCCAAGGCCCCGGTCATGGCCATCGTCATCGCCGGCATCGGCTGTCGTCAGGGCATGGAGGTCGAGGGCGACGTCGAGAGCCTCGGCCGCCGGGTGACCTCGGCCGTGGTCCAGGCCATCTTCGCCATCATCCTGCTCGATGCCCTGTTCGCGCTCCTCTATATGGAGCTGAACATATGACCGACCAGTCCGACACGGCCCACGACCAGTCCCTGGCCGAGGACGGCCTCGACGCCGGCGCGCCGCCGATCGAGGTGCGCGGCCTGCGTTCGGTGTTCGGCGACAATGTCGTCCACGACAATCTCGACCTTGTGGTCAAGAAGGGCGAGGTCCTGGGCGTCGTCGGCGGCTCGGGCACCGGCAAGTCGGTGCTGCTCAACACCATCATCGGCCTCAAGGAACCGGACGCGGGCGTGGTTCGCATCTTCGGCCAGGACATCCAGCACGCCAGCCGCCGCAAATGGTCGGCCATCGAGCGGCGCTGGGGCGTCCTCTTCCAGGCCGGCGCCCTGTTCTCCTCGCTGACGGTCAAGGAAAACGTCGCCGCCCCGCTGCACGAACACACCGACCTGTCGCGCGCCGAGATCAGCGACCTGGCTGAACTGAAGATCGCCCTGGTCGGCCTGCCGCCCCGCGCCGGCGCCCTCAAGCCGTCGGAACTCTCCGGCGGCATGCGCAAGCGGGCCGGCCTGGCCCGCGCCCTGGCCTTCGATCCGGAACTGCTGTTCCTCGACGAGCCGACCTCCGGCCTCGATCCGATCGGAGCCGCGGGCTTCGACGAATTGATCCTGGACCTGAGCCGCAGCCTGTCGCTGACGGTGTTCATGATCACCCACGATCTGGACAGTCTCTATACAATCACCGATCGCGTCGCCGTGCTGGCTGACAAAAAGGTCGTGGCGGTTGAACCTGTCCATGCACTTGAGCATTCCGATCACCCCTGGATTAGGGAATACTTCCTGGGTCCACGCGGACGCGCCGCCCAGTCGGCGATACGCGGGGGGGGCACGAGGGTCTGATGGAAAGAAACGCCAATTACGCGCTGGTCGGGGCCGCGACGCTGCTGCTGTTCATCGCAGCCATTGTCTTCGTCTTCTGGCTGGCCCGCCTCGGGTTCAACAAGAACTACGACGAGTACGATGTGCTCTTCGTCGGTCCCGTGCGCGGCCTGACCGAGGGCGGCGAGGTGCATTTCAACGGCATCAAGGTCGGCGACGTCTCCTCGATCAAGCTCGACGCCCGCGACCCCAACCGCGTCATCGCCCGAATCAAGGTGACCAGCGATGTGCCGATCCGCGAGGACAGCTACGCCACGCTGGAGCCGCAGGGCATCACCGGCATCAACTACATCCAGATCACCGCCGGCGACCCGGCCAAACGCCTGTTGAAGGACACCGTCGCCCCCGGCGAGGTGCCGGTCATCCGCACCCAGCGCAGCGCCCTCTCCGACCTGCTGGCCGGCGGCGGCACAGTGCTGACCCGAACCATCGAGGCGCTCGACCGCATCAACCGCGTGCTCGGCGACGAGAACATCAAGACCTTCGGCGCCGCCCTCGACGACCTGCAGGCGGTCACCGCCGAGGCCCGCGAGCAGAAGGAAATCCTCGCCGACGCCCGCCGCGCCCTGGCCACCTTCGAGGAAACCGCCAAGGCCTACACGGCCCTGGCCAAGGACGGCCAGACCTTCATCAACGGCGACGCCAAGACCTCGATGGCCAACATCGACGAGGCCGCCAAGAAGGTCGACAAGGCCGCCGCCGACGTCTCGGCCATCCTGACCAAACTCGACGGGCCGGTGAACGACTTCGCCACCGAAGGCCTGCCGCAGCTGACCAACGCCATCACCACCCTGCAGGGGGCCGCCGAGTCCCTCGACCGGCTGGTGACGGAAGCCGAGAAGAGCCCGCAGACCCTGGTCGGCAAGCCGCCCGCCGAGAAGAAGAAGGTGAAGCCGTGAGGACCAACCTGTTCCGCGCCGCGGCCGTTGCGGCCGTGGCCGTGGCCCTTTCGGGCTGCATCACCCTCTTCCCGGAGGCCGAACCGGCCAAGCTCTACCGGTTCGAGATCAGCGCCCCGTCGGAGGTGCAGGCCAAGACCTTCACCGTCACCCGCGGACCGATCGCCTTCGACCGCGCCGCGGCCAGCGACGGCATCGTCGCCGTCACCGGCGACACGGTGCAGTACATCGACAGCGCCCGCTGGGTGGCCCCGGCCCAGCAGATCTTCGAGGAGGAACTGGTCCGCGCCTTCCAGGCCGGTCCCGCCCGCCTGATCGGTCGCGGCGAGGTCGGCAAGAGCGACTGGCTGATGCGGCTCGACGTCCAGCGCTTCGAGGCCGACTACCGCAACGGCCCTGAGGCCGCGCCGGTGATCGTCGTCGAGATCAAGGTCGCCCTGACCCGCAACGTCCGCGACGGCGACACCTTCGAGACCGTGCTGAAAACCGAGGTCCAGGCCGGCGACAACCGCGTCAGCGCCATCGTCCCGGCCTTCAACAGCGCCCTGACCAAGAGCCTGACCGACCTCAACAGCTGGATCGTGGCGACGGGCGGCAGGCGCTAGGCCCGGTTCTAGGCCAGGTCGAACAGGCCCGTCAGGTAGGGGTTGAGCATCCGGCCCCTGGGGTCGAGGTCGCGCCGCACCTCCAGGAAGTCCTTCCAGCGCGGATACAACGCCGCCAACCGCTGGCCCTTGAGGCTGTGCAGCTTGCCCCAGTGCGGCCGCCCGCCGGCCCGCTGAAAGATCGGCTCGATCAGTTCGAAGAAGAAGGCGTAGTCGTCCTTGTACCAGGCATGGACAGCGACCGAACCGCGCGGCCCCTCCTGGCCGAACGGCGAGAGCCAGGCGTCGTCGGCCGCGATGCGCCGCACCTCGATGGGGAAGAAGACGTCGCGGCGCTCCTTCTCGATCACCGCCTGCACCTCCTTCAGCGCCGCCAGTTGGGTCTCGGGCGGCAGGTGGTATTCCATCTCGTTGAACCGCACCGGCCGCTCGGTCGACAGCAGCTTCCAGCCCTCGTCGACCGCCGTCTCCGGCTCCGTGCCGCCCAGCAGCATGCCGGCCACGCTCTTCCGCACCCCGTTCGACCAGCCGAAGGTGTTGCGCAGCATCTTCAGCGCCTCGAGGAAGGCGTCGTCCGGGCTGGCCGGCGGGGCTAGGGCCGGCTCGTCGGTTTCGTCATGGGTGATGTTGGCGGCCAGGCCGGTGAACGGGATGGCGTAGAACTCGTAGTTGCGGTGCGCCTTCCAGCGTTCCTCGGCCTTGCCCAGCGTCTCCTCGAACGGCTCGATCCACACCCGGCGGCGCAGGCGGCGGTTGGCCGTGGTGCGCAGCTTGACCTGGGTGATGATCCCCAGCGCCCCCAGCGACACCCGGGCGGCATTGAACACCTCCGGCCGCTTGCCAGGATCGCATTCGACCGTCTCGCCGTCGGCGGTAACCAGGGTCAGAGCCGTGACGTCGCCGTGGATGGCCGGCAGGCCGATCCCCGTCCCGTGCGTGGCCGTCGAGATGGCCCCGGCCACCGACTGCTTGTTGATATCGGGCAGGTTGGCCATCGCCCGGTCCTTGGCGGCCAGCGCCGGTCCCAGCGCCCCGAGGCGCGTGCCGGCTCTGACCACGGCGGTGTCGCCCTCCCAGCCGACGACACCGGCGATGGCGTCCAGCGACACCAGCGTGCCGTTGGTCGCCGCCAGGGCCGTGAAACTGTGCCCCGCCCCGACCGCCCGGATCGGTCCGACGGCCGCTTTCAGCCCGGCCGCCAACTCTCCTTCGTCCTTCGGCGCCAGCCGCTGGGCCGGATAGCTGTTCTGGATGCCCGACCAGTTGCGCCACAGCAGCCGCCCCTGCCCGTTGACGGCGTCCGGCGACGGCGGCTCGGGCTTGTCTCGGTTGGCGATCGCCGCCGCCCCGCCGCCTGCCAGCACCACGCCGCCGACCCCGGCCGCGCCCATCACGATCGCCTTGCGCCGCGTGACCATCAGTTGGCTCCCGACATGAAGTGGATCAGCGCCTCATAGTCCGCCGCCGTGCAACCGGCGCACTGGCCGCCGGCCGGCATGGCCTTGAAGCCCTGCACGGTATGGCCGACCAGGGTCGGCACGCCCTGCTTCATCCGCGGGGCCCAGGCCGCCGCATCGCCGGCCAGCGGCGCGCCCGACGCCTTGATGGTGTGGCAGGTCTTGCAGGAGGTCTCGTACAGCACCGCCAACCGGCCGTCCGGCGGAACCAACGCCGCCGATTGCTCGGGCGTGATCGGCTTGGCCTGAGGGGCGCAGGCGCAGAGGGCGAGCGCCGACGCGGCGATTGCGAGAAGTCTGGTCATGCCGTCCCCGATCGGGCGCGTGAGTCCGCCCTTGGAGCGAAGGTGACACCAGCGTCACCTATTTTGGCAAGCCTCCCCCTCAGGACTGGGGAACGCCGTGCAGCCGTTTCGCGGCGTTGAGGGTGTTCTGCAGCAGGCAGGCGATGGTCATCGGCCCAACCCCGCCCGGCACCGGCGTGATCCAGCCGGCCACCTTGACCGCCTCGTCGAAGGCGACGTCGCCGACCAGCCGCGTCTTGCCCTGCGCCGCCTTCTCCGGGTCGCGCGACGGCAGCCGGTTGATGCCGACATCGATCACCGCCGCTCCGGGCTTGATCCAGTCGCCGCGCACCATCTCCGTCCGCCCGACGGCGGCGACCAGGATGTCGGCCTCGCGGCACACCCCGGCCAGATCGACCGTGCGGCTGTGGGCGATGGTCACCGTGCAGTCGGCGGCCAGCAGCAGCTGAGCCATCGGCTTGCCCATCAGGTTCGAGCGCCCGATCACCACCGCCCGCTTGCCCTTCAGGTCGCCCAGCGCATCCTTGAGCAGCATCATGCAGCCGACCGGCGTGCAGGCCGTCAGCGCCGGCAGCCCGCTGGCCAGCCGCCCGGCGTTGGTCACCGTCAACCCATCGACGTCCTTGTCCGGCGAAATCCGCGCGACGATGCGGTCCTGCGACAGATGGGCCGGCACGGGGAACTGCACCAGGATGCCGTGGATGGCCGGGTCGCTGTTTAGCTGGTCGATCAGCCCGAACAACTCGGCCTCGGTCACATCGGCCGCCAGCCGGTGGGTCTCCGAATACATCCCGGCGGCGCTGGTCTGCTCGCCCTTGTTTCGCACATAGACCTGGCTGGCCGGATCCTCGCCGACCAGCACCACCGTGAGGCCGGGCGTCAGGCCGTGCGAGGCCTTCAGGGCCGCGACCTCCTCGGCCACCCGCTCGCGCACCCCGGCGGCGAACGCCTTGCCGTCGATGATCGTCGCCTGGCTCATGGGGCTCTCCGCTGGGTTGGCAGCCCCTACCCCCTCAGGCCGCGACTCGCAACGTCAGCGCAGCGTGGTCAGGGCGATGGCCTGCTCGACGGCCCGCATGGCGGTGTAGGCGTCCGAGCCGGCGACGAAGACCGAAAATCGGATGCTCGGCTCCTCCAGCGCGCAGATCGCCCCGCCGGTCAGGCTGGGCACGTCGTCATAGACCCAGCACAGGAAGGTCCCGGTCCCGCCCGCCGTCTTCAGCGTCTTGCGCTGGATGCCCATCGACGGATCACCGATCATCGCCGCCCGGTTCATCTTGGTCATCACCGTCTCGACGAACGTCCGTGGCGCGGTGTTGTTGGGCGTCATGGTGCTGTAGGCCAGGGTCAGCTTGGCGGGCTTCTTCTCGATGGTCAGGGTGCAGTCGAAGACGAAGCTGCGCGAGCCGTTGCCGCCGGCCTGCACCGGCTGGGCCACGCAGCCGGCGAAACTCTCGGGCGCGACGACCGACCGGCCGTTCCCCAGGTCGACGGTTTCGGCGCCGGCAACGGCGGGCAGGCCCAAGGCCAGGATGAGGGCGACGGCGGCGATCTTGACCATGGGAGGCTCCATTCCTCCCACCACCCTAGGCATCGCCCGAAATGCCGCATCCCCCAAAACAGGGTGTGCCCGCGACCAAGCGTTCCGCTGGACAGACGGCCTTCAAGCCCCCATCCTGCAACTTCAAACGACCGTTCGGACGCCGCCCATGTTCATGACCTTCTTCTCGGAGCTGCGCCAGGCCAAGGTGCCGGTGACGCTCAAGGAGTACCTGGTGCTCATGGAGGCGCTCGACAAATCGGTCATCGACCGCTCCGTCGAGGATTTCTACTACCTGTCGCGCGCCACCCTGGTGAAGGACGAGAAGAACCTCGACAAGTTCGACCGCGTCTTCAGCCACGTCTTCAAGGGCCTGGAAATGGTCGGCGACGGCCTGACCTCCGAGATCCCGGCCGAGTGGCTGAAAGCCCTGACCGAGAAGTTCCTCACCGACGAGGAAAAGGCCGCCATCGAGGCCATGGGCGGCTTCGAGGAGCTGATGAAGACGTTGCAGGAGCGGCTCGAGGAACAGAAGAAGCGCCACGAGGGCGGCAACAAGATGATCGGCACCGGCGGCACCAGCCCCTTCGGCGCCAACGGCTACAATCCCGAAGGCGTCCGCATCGGCCAGGACAAGGGCCGCCACGGCCGGGCCGTGAAGGTCTGGGACTAGCGCGAGTACAAGAATCTCGACGACAGCGTCGAACTGGGCACCCGCAACATCAAGATCGCCCTGCGCCGCCTGCGCAAGTTCGCCCGCGAGGGCGCGCCGGACGAGCTCGACCTCGACGGCACCATCAAGGGCACCAGCCGCAAGGGCTACCTCGACATCGTCATGCGGCCCGAGCGCCGCAACAAGATCAAGGTCCTGATCTTCTTCGACATCGGCGGCTCGATGGACAGCCACATCAAGCTCTGCGAGGAGCTGTTCAGCGCCGCGCGCACCGAGTTCAAGAACCTGGAGTTCTTCTACTTCCACAACTGCCTCTACGAGGGGGTGTGGAAGGACAACAGACGTCGCCATGCCGAGAAGATCCCGACCTGGGACCTGCTGAACAAATACCC
>JAQGIK010000049.1 GCA_028291265.1 Caulobacter sp.
GCGGCCGGGCGGGGGTCGGCGGCGGTGTCGACGGTGACGCTGTACGCCATGGACTGCGGGACGATTTCCGTGCCCGACGCCGATCCGTTCGCCGATGACGGGTCCTACAAGGGGGTGGCGCGGGACCTGGTGGTGCCCTGCTATCTGATCCGGCATCCGAAGGGCGACCCGATCTGGGACACCGGGGTGCCGCAGGCGATCGCCGACCTGCCGGGCGGCAGGATGGCCGCCGAGGGGCTGACCGTGCGGCGCAAGCTGACCGACCAGCTGGCCGAGCTGGGGCTGAAGCCGGCGGACATCGAGTATCTGTCGGTGTCGCACAGCCATTTCGACCATATCGGCAACGGCGGGCTGTTCGCGGGGTCGACCTGGGTCGTCGACGCCCGGGAGCGGGCCCATGCCTTCCGGCCGGCGGCGCGGGCCGATGCGACGACGTTTGGATTCTATTCGGCGCTGGAGACGGCGCCAACGCGGTTGCTGGGGGGCGACGCCGACTATGACCTGTTCGGCGACGGGTCGGTGGTGATGGTCGCGGCGCCGGGGCATACGCCGGGGCACCGGGTGCTGCTGGTGCGGCTGGCGGGGGCCGGGCCGGTGCTGCTGACCGGCGATCTGTGGCACCTGGCCGAGAGCCGGGCCGGGCGCAAGGTGCCGGTGTTCAACACCGACCGGGCGGAGACCTTGCGGTCGATGGACAAGGTGGAGGCGCTGGCCAAGGCGACCGGGGCGCGGGTGGTGCGCGAGCATGTGCGGGAGGACTTCGACGCTCTGCCGAAGTTTCCGGCGGGGCTGGAGTAGCGATGGCGGTAACCCTTCGGCCTTTGACGGCCGCCGACGGCGGGACGGTGCTGGCCTGGCGCAACAGCGAGGCGGTGGCGCCGTATATGTACAGCGAGCATCGGATCACGCCGCAGGAGCATGCGGCCTGGCTGGCGCGGGCCCTTGAGGGTGGAGAGCGGCGGTTCTGGATCATCGAGCTGGACGGGGCGGGGGTTGGCCTGGCCAACCTGGTGAAGATCGATGCGGGCAATGCGAAGTGCGAGTGGGCCTACTACCTGGCCGATCCGGCGACGCGGGGGCGCGGGGTCGGGTCGGTGGTCGAGTTTCTGGTGCTGGGGTTCGTGTTCGAGCGGCTGGGGCTGAACCGGCTGTGGTGCGAGGTGCTGGTCGAGAACGAGGCGGTCTGGGGGCTGCACGAGCGGTTCGGGTTTGTGCGCGAGGCGCTGCTGCGGGCGCATGTGAGGAAGGCCGGGGTGTTCCGCGACGTGGTCGGGCTGGGGATGCTCGGGGCCGACTGGCCGGCGGCGCGGGCGGCGGCGCTGGCGCGGCTTGGGGCGAAGGGCGTCAGCGAGGCTGAGCTGGCGGCGGCGCTGGCGGCGATGTAGCGCGGTCTGGAACGGCGGCGGCGGGCGTGGTTGACTGGCCTTTGGGCGACGGGCGCCTTTGGGGAGCGGTCATGCGGTTTTGGGTGATGTTGGCGGTGGCGGCGGCCATGGCCTTTCCGGCGGCGGCGGCCGACTGGACGGTGCTGCGGCAGCCGGGCTTCAAGGCGGATATGCCGGGAACGGCGGTGGTCAGCACCATTCCGCCGGCTCCGGGGATCGTCGAGCCGGCCCAGACCTGGACGGTCGATGAGGGAACCTGGGGCGTGGCCCTGACGGTGATGAAGCTCGATCCGGAGGTGGCCAAGCTGGTCGACCCGCTGGTCATCGTCAACGCCGGGCTGGACGGGGCCATCGCCCAGATCGGGGCGACCGAGACCTCGCGGCGCGACACCACGGTGAAGGGCGGCGGGTCGGCCCGGGAGGTGCGGTTCACCTTCGAGGACGGCGGCGTCAAGTTCAACGGCCGGGCCGTGGCGGTGATGCTGGGGGCGCGGGTCTACTGCTTCCTGGGGATGACGCCGGCCACGGCGACGCCGGCCCAGGTGGCCGACATCGACCGGGCGATCAATTCGCTGGAGCTGACGCCCCAGTAGCGGGTCAGTAGCTGAGCTTGGGGTACCAGTCGGCGGGGCGGCCTTCCGGGGTCAGGTCGAGGATCAGCCAGAGGGCGGCGAGGTCGACGGCGTCGCGGGGGTCCTGGCCGGGGTCGGCCATGGGCAGGCTCATCTCGCCCATCCAGAACAGGCGGATGCCGTCGGCGGTCTTTCGGTAGACGACGAGGGCGGGGTATTCGTCGCCCTCGGGGGTGAGGACGCCCAGGTCACGGGCGTAGTCGTCGCCGACGGTCTGGACGAAGTCGAGGTCGCGCCAGCCGCGTTCCTGGGCGAAGGCCAGTTGGCGTTCGACGGGGCTGCGGCCGAGGACCTTCAGGGCGACGCGCTGCTTGATGTCGGCGGCGTTGCCGTTCAGCGAGCCCAGCAGGTTGGTGCACATCGGACAGGGCCGCTCGCGCTGCGGGCCGAACATCCAGAAATAGGTGACCAGGGTGTCGTGGTCGCCGAACAGGTCGGCGAGGGAGGCCTCGCCGTTGGCGTCCTTGAATCTGTAGTCCTTGGCGATCAGGGGACCGTCGGGGAGGGCGCGGCGGCGCATCGCCAGGCGGGTCAGGGCGCGGCGGGCCTCGATCTCGTCGACCAGCAGGGCCTGGCGGGCGGCGCGGTAGGCGTCGCTCTCGCCGGGGAACTTCGGCTCGCGATGGGTGGCGAGGGTGGCGGCGGGGGGCAGGGTTTCGGCCATGGAGTCCTCCTTGGGGACGAGGAGGGAATGTACCGCAGCGCCGGACGTTGCGTCCTTCGACACGCGACCTGCGGCCGCTGCTCAGGATGACGACCCTGGTTGGGCTTCACGAACGTTCGTCATCCTGAGCGGCCGCGCAGCGGCGTGTCGAAGGACGCACTTGCGTTTACGCCGTTTCGGGAGACGCCCCGTGCAGGCCCTGCATGATGATGCGGTTGATGTCGATCAGCGGGTCGATCTCTTCCTCGCGGCGGATGACGGCGCTGGTGTGCTTGCCGACCCAGATGGAGATGGAGATGATCTGGGCGCGCAGGGGCACGGGCAGGGCGTTGTCCGGCTGCGAGCAGTCGGTGGCCAGCGCCGACCATAGGCGGCGGTTCCAGTCGAGGGCCTCGACGCGGCCTTCGAGCTGGGTGTCGGGCAGGGTGCGGGCGTCCATGAGGGCGCGGGTGACCTGGCCAAACAGCCGGTACTCGGCCTCCTTGGGGTTTTCAGCCCTCGCCGCCGCCTGTTGATACGCCTGTAGACCCATTGCCCAACCTCTCGTCCTCGTAGTCCACCAGCTTCCGGCAGAGCATGAGCGCCTTGTAGTATTCCTTCTCCATGATGTGCTTGGAGATGTTAACGCACTCCGACAGGATGCCCGGGTTGCGCACCACGCCCATGAACTCGGTCAGGCGGCGGACGAACTCGTCGTAGTAGCGGGCCGCCCCGGCCTCATCGAGGTACATCATCATGACGGGGAAGTAGACGTGGCGCGCCGGCGTGACCGCTTCGGCTTCCTGCATGATGTCCTTCTCGCGAAGCACGGACGCCTTGTTTTGCAGGATCAAAACGCCGCGCCGGTCGCCATTCTGGACGACCGCGCCGTTGAGGACGAATTTCTCGCCCGGCTTCAGAGACAGTTTGAGCGGCACTGGGCCCTCCCCCGATACAGCGGTCAGGATGGGCGATCATGGTTAACGCCGTATTGCCGCAGGGACTCAAAAGCGGGTGATCTTAAGGGCGGGGTAACCATGATCGGGCGATCTGAGGGGTAAGGATTACAAAGACTGTGACCAGATGACGCGCCGCAATTCCGACGTTTCTACAACCGCTTTGGGCATGACCCCGATTGTCGGCCAGGCGGCGCAGGTGAAGGCGTTCGCCGGCATGGCCGGTCAGGCCGGTTCGCCGGCCGCCCTGACCCGCATGCTGGAGGCCATGGCCGAGATGAAGGCGGCCAGCCTGGGCGGCGTCATCGACCAGGCGGTGGCGGCCTTGCAGAAGGACGATTTCGAGACCGGGGGGCGGCTCGCCATCCAGGCGCTGGAGATGGACGAGCGGTCGGGGTTCGCCTGGTACCTGCTGGCCATCGCCCGGGAGCGGGCCGGGGATTTTCCCAGTTCCGTGCGGGCCTACGACAAGGCGCTGATGCTGATCCCGGCCCATGCCGAGGTCGCCAACGACATGGGGCGGCTCGCCTATCGCATGGGCATGCGGGAGACGGCCGAGAAGCTGTTCGCCCATTATGTGTCGGCCCATCCGGGCAATCCCGAGGGGATCAACAACCTGGCCTGCGCGGTGCGCGACCAGGGGCGGTACGACGAGGCGGTGGAGATCCTGCGGCCGGCGATCGTCGCCAATCCCGAGCAGGCGGTGCTGTGGAACACGCTGGGCACGGTGCTGGCCGAGCAGGGCGATCCGGCCGGTTGCGTGACCTTCTTCGACGAGGCGCTGCGGCTGCAGCCGCATTTCCCCAAGGCGCAGTACAACCGCTCGACGGCGCGCCATGCCCTGGCCGACACGGCGGGGGCGCTGGAGGACTGTAATGCGGCCATGGCCGCGCCGATGCCGGCAGACGAGATTCTGATGATGCGGCTGGCGCGGTCGACCATGCATCTGACGCTTGGCGACATCCAGCGCGGTTGGGACGACTACGAGGCGCGGCGCGATCCGAACTTCGGCGACGTGACCCACTACCTGGTCGAGCGGCCGGAATGGACGCCAGGCAGCGACCTGGCCGGCAAATCGCTGCTGATCTTCGGTGAGCAGGGGCTGGGCGACGAGTTGCTGTTCGCCAACCTGTTGCCGGACGTGCTCGAGGCGCTGGGGCCGCAGGGCCGGCTGACGCTGTCGGTGGAGCCGCGGCTGGTGGCGCTGTTCCAGAGGAGTTTCCCGCAGGTTCGGGTCGGGGCGCATGCGACCTTCGACGTCGACGGGCGGACGGTGCGGGTGGCGCCGTTCCTCGACGAGGCCGAGCTGGCGAAGATCGACCTGTGGGTCCCGCTGGGTTCGCTGCTGCGGGGGTTCCGCGGGGCGGTGGCGGCCTATCCGCAGGCGGCGGGCTATCTGACGGCGGACCCTGTGCGGGTGGCGCATTGGCGCGAGGTGCTGAAGAGCGGGCCGGCCGGGCCGAAGATCGGGCTGCTCTGGAAAAGCATGACGGCGAAGGGGGCGCGGCACCGCTGGTTCTCGCCGTTCGCGCTGTGGGAGCCGGTGCTGCGGACGCCGGGCATCTGCCTGGTCAACCTGCAGTACGGCGACTGCGAGGCCGAGCTGGCCTATGCCAAATCGCAGGGCATCGACATCTGGGTTCCGCCCGGCATCGACCTGAAGCAGGACCTCGACGACGTGGCGGCGCTGACCTGCGCGCTCGACCTGACGGTCGGGTTTTCCAACGCCAGCCTGAACCTGGCCGGGGCCTGCGGGGCGCCGGTCTGGCTGGTGACGCCGCAGGCCTGTTGGACGCAGCTGGGGACGGACCGCTACCCCTGGTATCCGCAGGCGCGGGTGTTCACCCCGACCACCTATGCGGACTGGGACGAGGTGATGGCGCAGATGGCGGCGGCGTTAAACGTGAAGGTTCAAACCGGAACGTAAGGCGTCCGCGGGGGTTGAATCTCGCGACGGCATTCAAGCCGTCAGATGGATGACCACGCCATGACCAACATCGACAACGGGTCCGACCCGCAGGATCGCGCCGAGGTCCTGGACGAGACCAACCTGACCGAAGACGGCGGTAATATCGCCAATTTCGACGAGATTTCGGACGTCTACGACGCCACTGCGGCCTCGGACGATTCCGACGTCGACGACCTCGATCCCGAGCGGGACGAGGCGGAGTTCGACGCCGCCGAATTCGATGACGGCGACCTGACCGAAGAGCGCGACGACGCCGGTCTGCGCACGGCGCCCGAAGACCGCAGCTTTGCAGCCGATGAGGATCGCGTGACCACGGAAGACGAACGCAGCCGCAACTACGAAGCCTCCGGCGGGACCGGCGACAAGGACGACAAGACCGGCACGACCTCCGATCCGGGCGAAGACGCGCCGGACGAGAAGGACGAGCACGTCGACAGGCAGCTCGACAAGGGGTTGAAGGAGACCTTCCCGGCGAGCGACCCGGTGTCGATCAACCCCGGGGCCGACTAACAACGGTCCCTTCTCCCGCTTGTCGGGAGAAGGTGTCAGCGAAGCTGACGGATGAGGGCAGCGCCGGCCTGTGAGGGTCGGGCTGCCCTTTGTCGTGAAAACTTTCCACCGCCGGCGCTGCCCTCATCCGACCCCCTTCGGGGGCCACCTTCTCCCGACAAGCGGGAGAAGGGCGCGGCCATGGCGGCGGCTTTTTCGCGTGTCGCGACGAAAACGCTTCACAGCGCGGTTCCGGACGCTAGTGTTCCATTTGAAACGTTTGTTTGGAGCGCCCCTCTCTTCGATAAAGGGGGGTCGCTCCGCTAGGGGATGCGAATGACGACGCGCTTCGAAGGCACTTCCGACTATGTGGCCACCGACGACCTGAAGGTCGCCGTCAATGCGGCGATCGCCCTGGAAAGGCCTCTGCTGATCAAGGGCGAGCCCGGCACCGGCAAGACGGTGCTGGCCTACGAGATCGCCAAGGCGCTGGGCGCGCCGCTGATCACCTGGCACATCAAGTCGACGACCAAGGCCCATCAGGGCCTCTACGAATACGACGCCGTCACCCGCCTACGCGACAGCCAGCTGGGCGAAGTCGGCGTCAAGGACGTCAAGAACTACATCAAGAAGGGCAAGCTCTGTGAGGCCTTCGAGGCCCCCGGCGCGCGGCCGGTGCTGCTGATCGACGAGATCGACAAGGCCGACATCGAGTTCCCCAACGACCTCCTGCAGGAGCTCGATCGGATGGAGTTCTACGTCTACGAGACCAACGAGACCATCAAGGCCGTGGTCCGCCCGGTGGTGATCATCACCTCGAACAACGAGAAGGAACTGCCCGACGCCTTCCTGCGCCGCTGCTTCTTCCACTACATCCGCTTCCCCGACGCCGAGACGATGAACGAGATCGTCGAGGTCCATTATCCGGGGATCAAGCAGAAGCTCGTCGCTGAGGCGCTGCGCATCTTCTACGACATGCGCAAGGTGCCGGGCCTGAAGAAGAAGCCCTCTACCTCGGAGCTGCTCGACTGGCTGAAGCTGCTGATGGTCGAGGATATCGGCGAGGAGGCGCTTCGCGAGAAGG
>JAQGIK010000064.1 GCA_028291265.1 Caulobacter sp.
GTCGCAGGCGCCGGTGGCCAGCAGCAGGGCGGCGCAGGCCGCGGTCAGGCCGAGGCGCGGAAAGTCGATGGTCATGGACTTAAGATCCCAATGGTCTCGTTGATGGCCTCGGGGCCAGCCTAACGCAGCACGCAGCCAGGGCAACCGGCCTTGTCACGCGGGGCCGGCGGGGGCCTACTGCCCGGAAAAGAGGGAGGACCGTCATGAAGGTGACGCCGCACACGGGCGGCTTCGGCGCCCGTATCGAGGGCATCGATCTTTCCCGTCCCCTCGACGCCGGTACGATGGCCGCCGTCCGCGACGCCTGGTCGGCCCACTCGGTCATCTACTTCCCGGATCAGCCGATGGACCTCGACGCCCTGGAGGCCTTCACCCTGCAGCTGGGGCCGTTCGGCGAGGACCCCTTCATCAAACCGATGCCGGGCCGGCCCAATGTGCTGGAACTGCGCCGCGAGCCCGACGAGACGGCGACCAACTTCGGGGCCGGCTGGCATTCCGACTGGAGCTTTCAGTCCGCCCCGCCGGCCGGCACCATCCTGCATGCCCAGGTCGTGCCGCCGGTCGGCGGCGACACCCTCTATGCCGACTGCTACCGCGCCTACGAGACCCTGTCCGACGCCATGAAGGCCATGCTGGCGCCGCTGCGGGCCGTGCACAGCGCCCGCCAGGCCTATGGGCCGTCGGGCGTCTTCGCCAAGGAGACCGGCAAGCGGACCATGCAGATCGTGGTCAGCGAGGAGGCCGAGAAGACCGTCGCCCACCCGCTGGTCGTCACCCATCCGGTCAGCGGCCGCAAGGCGCTGTTCTGCAGCCCGGTCTACACCGTCGGCATCGAGGGCATGACCCGGCCTGAAGGCATGGCCATCCTGCGCTTCCTGTTCGAGCACATCACCCAGGACGACTTCGTCTATCGCCACCACTGGGCGACCGACATGCTGACCCTGTGGGACAATCGCTGCACCCTGCACTTCGCCGACGGCGGCTATGACGGCCACCTGCGAGTGATGCATCGCACCACAGTGGCGGGCGCGCCGCCACACCCCTGAACGGGGTATGCGCGGTTAACCCCCGCCGGGCCCATTTGCCTTGACCGAACAACGCCCTAACTCCAAGGTCGAGCAGGGATGCCGATGTGATTTGGCCCGAGGGGGCGCTGTCTTGGTCAACAGATTTTCAAGAGTTTTGGCCCCGGCCCTGCTGGCGCTGCCACTGGCCTTGCCCCTTGCTTTGGGGGGCGCGGTCTCGGTGGCCGCCGCCCAGGACTTCGACGCGGTCATGGCGGCGCCCGACGATGTCGAATTGAACCTCGCCTATGCCCGCGACCAGGCCTCGCAGGGCAATCTGTCGGCGGCGGCTTCGGCCGTCGAGCGGGTGCTGATCCTGGAGCCCAACCGGCATGGCGACCGCCTGTTCTACGCCGTGCTGCTCTACCGGCTGGGCGACTACAACGGGGCCAAGGTCGAACTGGACCGGCTGAAGGGCGCCAACCTCTCGCCGCTGCAGCGGGCCGAGGCCGACCGCTATCTCGAGCGGGTCAAGGCCAGGACCGCCGATCACGCCGTCTCAGGCCGGCTGACCGCCGGCCTGGTCTACGAGGACGACGCGGCCGGCGCCTATTTCACCGCCTTCGACATCTTCGGCGCGCCGCCGAAGGAAGAGGGCCTGTCCAGCGAACTGGCGCTGAGCCTCAACGGCCGTGTCGAGCTCGGCAGCTCCAAGAGCTGGGAGCTGTACGGTTCTGGCCTGGCCTATGACCGCTCGCAACTGTCGGGCGCGGCCGTCGACTTCCAGCGCTTCGAGGGCGAGGGCGGCCTCGGTTACCGCACCCGGCTGAGCTCCCTGCGCATCGGGCTGATCGCCCGGCAGGTGCGGCTGGAGGGCGATCCCCAGCTGAACGAAGTCGGCCTCCGCGGCGCCTTCAACTGGCGTCTGACCAACCGCACCACGCTCGGCCTGCGGGCCGAGGCCGTCAACCAGGACTATGACGAGCCGGCCATCGACGCGGTTTCCGGCCTGATCGGCGGCGACCGCGACGGCGAGCGCTACGGCCTCGACGTCACCGTCGCCCACAAGTTCGCCGCCCGGACCACCGTCACCGCCGGCCTCGGCTACGAGGCCAAGACCGCCTCCTACGACCCCTTCGGCTATTCGGGCCCCCGGGTCTCGATCAGCCTCGACCAGCGCTTCAAGCGCGGCGTCTACCTGCTGGCGGGCGGCTCGGCCCGCTGGCTGGAGTACGACGAGGCCGACCCCTTCTTCCTGCTCGGCGAGAAGCGCGAGGACACCCGCACCAACGCCCGCCTGGCCGTCGGGGCGCCGCTCAGCGCCTTTGCCGGCAGGGGCGCGACCGGCGACCTGCGCGAGGACATCACCCTGGAAGGGGCGGTCAACTACGCCAGCCGCGAAAGCGGCTTCCCGCTCGCCGACTATGAAGGCTGGGGCGCCGAGTTGCGCCTGATCTGGCGCTTCGGCGCTCGTAACTAGAGGCTTCGAGGAGCCCATCCATGAAGACGCTCAGGATCCTTTCCCTTTCCACACTCAGTCTGGCCGCCGCCAGCTGGCTGGCCCTGTCCGCCGTCGCCACGGCCCAGGAGCAGGTCGGCGTCAACGCCGCCATCCGCAACCAGGTGCAGCAGAAGAGCGGCCCCACCCCCTTGCGGCCCGCCGTGGTGCGCGGTCCGGTCAAGCTTGGCGACAGCTACGTCACCGGCCCGGCCAGCCAGGTGCAGGTGCTGCTGCGCGACCGTTCGACCTTCACCGTCGGGGCCAACGCCCGGATGACCGTCGACCGCTTCGTCGCCCCCGCCCCGAACAATCCGGGCGGCGTCAGCGCCAGCGTCGCGAGGGGGGCCTTCCGCTTCGCCTCCGGCAAGACCAGCCGGGGCCCCTCGCGCCAGGCCATCACCACCCCGGTCGCCTCGATCGGCGTGCGCGGCACCATCGTCGAGGGCCTGGTCGGCCCCGAGGCCCTGGCCCTGCTGCAGCAGCAGCCGGGCGTGCCGCCGTTCACCGGCAGTCCCGAGACCATGCTGCTGATCGTGCTGCGCGGCCCGGCCGGCTCGGCCGACAGCTTCGACACGCCAGGGGCCATCGACGTCGAGCATGGCGGCAAGACGGTCAGCCTCGACCGTCCGGGCCTGGCCCTGATCGTCACCGACGCCGGAACCTTCGGCCCGTTCGAACTGACCGACGAGATCTCGGCCCAGCTGATCGCGCTGTTGTTGCCGCCGCCCAGCTCGCCCGACGACAGCGGCAAGGGCAGTGAGCAGGATCCGGCCTATGTCGCCTCGGGCGACGCGGCCGGCGGGGCCGACGGCCTGCCGCCGGCGGACGCCGCCGATGGCTACGAGCCGACGCCGGACGTGCGCGACGGGGCCGACGCCGACGGCCAGTTCCCGCTGTTCCCGCCGGTCCAGCCCAACCCCTAGAGCGGCCGGCTAGAACAGCCAGCCGCCCTCGACGCCGGTCGGAACCTCCACCGCGGGCGGTGGCAGGACGGCCGGCCCGTCCATCGGCGCGCCATCGCCTTTTGGCCCCGGGACGATGATGCCGCCGGCGACGTCGTTGATGGTGATGAAAATGGTCTGCCGGTCCTCGCCGAAGCCGTCGCTGACGATCACTTCCACCGCATAGACATTGTCGCCGTCGGAGTCGGACGGCAGCTCGAAGTCCGGCGCGAAGCTGAACGTCAGGTCGCCGGTCGTGGCGTCGATCTGGAACAGGGGGGCGTCCGCCCCGTCGCCGATGCTGAAGGTGAGCACTGCGCTGATGTCGACATCGACGGCCGTGACGGTGGTGACGAAGGTCTGGTTCTCATCGATGCTGACGAAGGCCTCGTCGTCGCCGCCGTCGGAGGAAATCTCCGGGACGTCGTTGCCGATGGATACGGTGGTGTCGGAGAACTGCAGGAACTCGATGTTGAACAGGTGATCGACGAAGCCGCCGGGACCGGTGACGAAGACGTCGTTGTGGGTCCCGAACGCCAGCGTGTATTCCGACAAGGCGTTGCCGTAGACGACCGTGTCGATGTCCTCCAGCCGGTCTCCGCCGCCGTCGATGACGTCGGTGTCGCCGTCGCCGCCCTGGATGAGGTCGTCGCCGCCCTCGCCGAACACCTTGTCGTCGCCCAGGCCGCCGTCGAGCAGGTCGTCGTCGTCGCCGCCGCGCAGGGTGTCGTCGTCCTGGCCGCCGTCGAGGTCGTCGATCCCGGCCCCGCCGTCGAGGAAATCGGCCTCCGATCCGCCGCGCAGGAAGTCGTCGCCGCCGCCGCCGCCCAGGCTGTCGTCGCCGACCTCGCCGTTGAGGGTGTCGTTGCCTATGCCGCCGTCGAGCTGGTCGTCGCCGTCGCTGCCGTGCAGTTCGTCATTGCCGTCGTCGCCGTGCAGGATGTCGACGTCCAGCCCGGCGTAGACCAGGTCGTTGTCGGCCCCGCCGAACACCAGGTTGAAGCCGTCGCCGGTGATGATGTTGTCGTCGCCGGCGTCGCCGAACAGCACGTCGTCGCCGTCGCCGCCATCGATGCTGTCGATGCCGATGCCGCCGTAGATGTGGTCGCCGTCCTCGTTGCCGTTCAGGGTGTCGAAGCCGTCACCGCCGTAGATGAAGTCGTCGCCCTCGTTGCCGTCGATGTGGTCGTCGTCCTCATCGCCGAACAGGCTGTCGTTGTTCTGGCCGCCGTCGATGGTGTCGTTGCCGGTCCCGCCGTGGATGATGTCGTCGCCGACCCCGCCATCCAGCTCGTCGTTGTCGGCGAAGCCATTGATCGTGTCATTGCCGCGGAAGCCGGCGAGGGAGTCGGCGGCGGGCGTGCCGTTGAGCACGTTGGCGTTGAACACCAGGCGGAAGCTGGCGCTCGCCTCCTGGGCCAAGGGGTCGGTGATGGTGATGGTCAGGGTGTGATTGGGAACGCTGTCGTCGGCCTGTGACTGATAGCCCAGCGCCTCGACCACGGCCTCGATGGCCTGGCGGGTGGCGAGGTTGTTGAAGCTGACCACGAGGTCGCCGCCGGACCCGCCCGTGCCGGTACCGATTGTCTGGCCCTGATAGGAGACGGTGAAGCTCGGTCCGGCCGCGGTCACACCCACTTGGCCGACGCTGTTGCCGATATTGATCACCGACACGATGTCGGTCGCGTTCAGGCCGCTGACCCGCAACGTCGCGCCGTTGAAGTTGGCCACGCCGCTGGAGAAGGAGACATCGGAGTCGATGCGCTTGATCGGATCGGCCTCGTTGGTGGTGACGACGCCGATCAGGTTGGTCAGGGTCGGGCCAGGCGTTTCGCCGGCGTCGTCCTGGACCCGGACGATGATCAGCTGCTGGCGCACCCGGGCGCCGTCGGATGCCTGAACCAGCACCTCGTACTTGTTGTCGCCGTCGAAGTCCTGCGGGCTCTCGAAGTCGGGCGAGGCGGCGAAGCTGAGCAGGCCGCTGGCCGGATCGATGTCGAACAGCGCCCCGTCGGCCCCGCCGACGATGCTGTAGGTGATCGTCTGGCCTTCGGGATCGACGGCGGTGACTACAGTGACGTCCGGCTCGTTCTCGACCACATCGACCGAGGCGGTCGGCCCGCCGCCGTCGGAGGTGATGTCGGGCCGCTCGTTGTCGTCGACGACGGTGACGGCGATGGCCTGGGTGTCGCTCAGGGTTCCGTCGGAGACCTCGACGACGACGTTGTAGACGCCGTCATTGCCGGAATCGGTGGGGTTTTCGAAGTCCGGCAGGGTGACGAAGCGCAGGGCGCCGGTGGTCTGGTCGATGGTGAACAACGACTGATCGACGCCGCCGACGATGCTGTAGATCAGGGTCGGCGAGGCGTCCGGGTCCTGGCCGGTGACGAAGGTCACCAGATCGGTGTTTTCGAGGACGTTGACGGTCGCCGTCGGGCCGCCGCCGTCGGAGGCGATGACCGGCCCCTCGTTGACGTCGAGCACTGTCACCGAGACCGCCTGGGTGTCGAACAGCGTGCCGTCGCTGGCCCGGACGATGACCTCGTAGACGCCGTTCAGATCGGCATCGACGGGGGTTTCGAAGTTTTTGGGGCTGACGAAGCTGAGCAGGCCGGTCGTCGTGTTGATGGTGAACAGGGCCTGGTCGGCGCCGCCGACGATGGTGAAGCTCAGGACCGCACCCGCGTCCGGATCGCCGGCCGTGATCGTTCCGACGTTGGCCGGGTTGAGGTTTTCGGCGACGGAATAGTTGGCCGCCGCGCCGCCGCCGCCGGAGGAGATGACCGGCGCCTCATTGACGTTGGTGACGGTGACCGCGATGGCCTGGGTGTCGGACGTCGTGCCGTCAAAGACCCGCACGACCACGTCGTAGACGTTGTTGAGCCCCGAATCGCTGGGGTTTTCGAAGTTGTGGGGGCCCAGGAAGGTCAGCACGCCGGTGGTGGCGTTGATGGCGAACTGGGTGCCGTCGATGCCGCCGGCGATGCTGTAGCTCAGGCTGCCGGGCGGGGTGTCGGGATCGGTGGCCGTGACCGTGGTCACCGCCGTGGTGTTCTCGGCGATGCTCACCGCCGCCGTCGGGCCGGCGCCGTTCGAGGTGATGGTCGGAGACGCCCCCCCTTCGGCGACATCGGCGATGACCACGGTGATCGTCTGCACGTCGGTCAGGGCGCCGTCGCTGGAGCGGACGATGACGATGTATTTGTTGTCGCCGTTGCTGTCGGCCGGGGCTTCGAAGTCGGGGTTGCTGACGAAGCTGAGCGCGCCGGTGGCGGTGTTGATGCTGAAGCGCGCCGCATCGACGCCGCCCGAGATCGAATAGCTGAGGGTCGTGCCGGCGTCCTGGTCGGTCGCCGTGACCGTGGTGACCAGCAGCGGCCCGTTCTCGGCGCGGGTGATGGTGGCGGCCGCGCCGCCGCCGTTGGAGGTGATGACCGGCGCGTCGTTGCGGTTGGTCACCGTGACGTTGACCGCCTGGGTGTCGGTGTTGGTCCCGTCGCTGGCCTGGACGACGACGTTGTAGACGTTGTCGCCGTTGCTGTCGGAGGGCGCCTCGAAGTCGCGGCCGCTGATGAAGGCCAAGGCCCCGGTCGTCGCATCGATGGTGAACAGGGAGGAGTCGGTCCCGCCGACGATGCTGAAGCTCAGGGTCGCGCCGGCGTCCGGGTCGGTCGCCGTCACCGTGGTCACCACGGTGGAGTTTTCCACCACGCTCCTGGCCGCCGTCGCCCCGCCGCCGTTGGAGGTGATGACCGGCGCTTCGTTGGCGTTGGTGACCGTCAGGTTGATGGTCTGGGTATCGGTCAGAGTCCCGTCGCTGGCCTGGACGATGACGGTGTAGACGTTGTCGCCGTTACTGTCGGCCGGGGCCTCGAAGTTGGGATTGGCCGCCAGCTGGATGACGCCCAGGGCGTTGATCACGAAGCGGGCGGCGTCGGCGCCGCCGACGATGCTGTAGGTGACAGTCGCCCCGGCGTCGGGATCGGCCGCGACGATCGGGTTCGGACCCAGGGTGTTTTCGGCGATCGTATAGCCGCCGACCGCGCCGCCGCCGTTGCTGGTGATGACCGGCGCTTCGTTCTGGTTGGTCACCGCGACGGTGATCGTCTGGCTGTCGGTGAAAGATCCGTTCGAGGCCTGGACGATGACCTGGTAGCTGTTGTCGGTGTTGCTGTCGGTCGGCGCCTCGAAGTTGGGCGGGGCCACGAAGCTGAGCACGCCGGTGGAGCTGTTGATCGTGAAGCGGGCCTGATCGAGGCCGCCGGTGATGCTGTAGGTCAGGGTCGCGCCGTTAGGATCACTGGCGGTGACGGTGGTGACCGCCGTGCCGTTCTCAGGCCTGCTGAGGCTGGCGGTTGCGCCGCCGCCTTCGGAGGTGATGACCGGCGCCTCGGCGGCGTCGGTGACCGTGATCTTGAGGGCCTGGGTATCGACCAGGGCGCCGTCGGAGACCCGGACAATGACGTCGTAGATGTTGTCGCCGCCGACGTCGGTCGGGGCCTCGAAGTTACGGGCCGAGATAAAGCTCAGCGCCCCGGTCGTGGCGTTGATGGTGAACAGCGCGGCGTCGGCGCCGCCGGCCAGGCTGTAGGTCAGGCTGGCGCCGGCGTCGGGGTCGCTGGCGGTGACCGTGGTGACGGCCGTGGTATTCTCGGCGACGCTGCCGATCGCATTGGTCCCGCCGCCGCCCGAGGTGATGACGGGCGCTTCATTCTGGTTGAAGACCCGGAAAGTGATGGCCTGGGTATCGGTCAGGGTCCCGTCCGAGAGCTGGACCGTGACCAGGTAGTCGTTGTCGCCGTTGGCGTCGTGCGGCGCTTCGAAGTTCGGGTCGGTGACGAAGGCGATGGCGCCAGTCGTGCTGTTCAGGGTGAACAGGGCCGCGTCGGCGCCGCCGATGATGCTCCAGGTCAGAGTGGCCCCGGCATCCGGATCGCTGGCCGGAAGGGTGGTCGGGCCGCCCGGGTTTTCGGGCACGTTGACGACGGCGGTCGGAGCGCTGCCGTTGATGTTGATGGTCGGGGCTTCGTTGACGTTGGTGACCGTAACCGCGATGTCCTGGGTGTCGGTGTTGGCGCCGTCGGAGACCTGGACCGTCACGTCGTAGACGTTGTTGCCGCCGATATCGGTCGGCGCTTCGAAATTGGGCGCGCTGACGAAGCTGAGAACGCCGGTCGTGCTGTTGATGGTGAACCGGGCCGCGTCGGCGCCGCCCAAGATCGAGAAGGTCAGGCTGGCGCCGGCGTCGGGATCGGCGGCGGTGACGGTGGTGACCGCGGTGGTGTTCTCGGCGACGCTGGCGGTGGCGTTGGTCCCGCCGCCGCCGGAGGTGATGGCCGGCGGTTCGTTGGTGTTGGTCACCGTGACGGCGATGGCCTGGCTGTCGGTCAGCGTCCCGTCGGAAACCTGGACCACCACGTCATAGACATTGTTGGTCCCGACGTCGGCCGGCGCCTCGAAATTCCGTGTGCTGACGAAGTTCAGCAGGCCGGTGGCGGCATTGATGGTGAACAGCGCCGCGTCGGCCCCGCCGATGATGCTGTAGGTCAGGGCCGCGCCGGCGTCCTGGTCCGTCGAGGTGACCGTGGTGACCCCCAGCAGGTTCTCGGGCACGCTGATGTTGGCCGTGCCGCCGGCGCCGTTGCTGGTGATGGCCGGGGCGTCGTTGGCGTTCGTCACCGTGACCGCGATCGCCTGGGTGTCGGCCAGGGTTCCGTCCGAGACCTGCACGGTGACGTCGTAGACGCCGTTGCCCCCGGCGTCGCTGGGCGTCTCGAAGTCGCGGCCGGAAATGAAGGCCAGGGCCCCCGTCGTGGCGTTGATGGTGAACAGCCCCTGGTCGGCCCCGCCGACAATGGAGAAGGTCAGGCTGGCGCCGGCGTCCGGATCGCTGGCCGTGACCGTGGTGACGGCGGTGGCGCCCTCGGCGACGCTGGCGCCGGCGTTCGGTCCGCCGCCCCCCGAAGTGATGACCGGGGCCTCGTTCGCATTCAGGATAGTAAGTTGGATGGTCTGGGTGTCGCTCAGGGCGCCGTCGAAGGCGCGGACGATGACCTCGTAGATGTTGTCGCCGTTGGCGTCGGCCGGCGTCTCGAAGTCGCGGGCCGCGGCCAGCTGCAGCAGGCCGGTGGTGGTGTTGATGGTGAAGAAGCCGGCGTCGGCGCCGCCGACGATGCTGTAGGTCGGGGTCGTGCCGTCCGGATCGGTGGCGCTGACCGTCGTCGGGCCCGTGGTCCCTTCGAAGATCGAATAGGCCCCGTTCGGGCCGCCGCCCAGCGAGTTGATCACCGGCGCGCCGTTGGTGTCGGTCACCCGGATGTTGAGCGTCTGGACGTCGGTGCGGGCTCCGTCAGTGACGCGGATCTGCACCTGGTAGATGTTGTTGGCGCCGCTATCGAGCGGGGTGGCGAAGTCCGGCGGGTTGGCGAAGTCGAGGATGCCCGTCGCGCTGTTGATGACGAAGAAGGCCTGGTCGGTCCCGCCGATGATGGCCCAGGTCAGGGTGGAGCCGGCGTCCGGGTCGACCGCGGTGTTGAGGATGGCGCCGGTCGTGCCCTCGACGACATCGTAGCTGGCCGTCGTGCCGCCGGCGCCGGAGGTGATCACCGGGCTTTCGTTGGCGTTGGTGATGGTGACGGTCAAAGCCTGGGTGTCGGTCAGGGTTCCGTCACTGGCCTGGACGGTGACCTGGTAGGCGTTGTCGGCGTTGGCGTCGCCGGGGTTTTCGAAGTCGGGGGCATTGGCGAAACGCAGGGCCCCGGAGGCCGGATCGATCAGGAAGAGGGCCGCGTCGGCGCCGCCGACGATGGACCAGGTCGGGGCCGTGCCGTCGGGGTCGGTGGCCAGGTTGGTGGTGACGGCGGTCAGGTTCTCGGCGATCGCGCGCGTAGCGGCGGCGCCGCCGCCGTTGCTGGTGATGACCGGCGCCTCGGCGACGTTGGTCACCGTGACGGCGATGGCCTGGGTGTCGGACAGCGTCCCGTCGCTGGCCCGGACGACGACGTCGTAGACGTTGTCGGCGCCGACGTCGGTCGGGGCCTCGAAGTTGGGGGCGACCTTGAATTCGAGCAGACCGGTGGTGGCGTTGATCTTGAATTTGGCGCTGTCCGCCCCGCCGATGATGGCGAAGGTCGGGGCCGTGCCGTCCGGGTCGGTTGCGGCGACGGTGGCGACCACTGTAGCCCCTTCGGCGGTCGAGGCGGTGGCGTTGGCGCCGCCGCCGCCGGAGGTGATGACGGGCGCCTCGTTGGCGTTGGTGATGGTCACCGACAGGTTCTGGCTGTCGGTCAGCACGCCGTCGGAGACCTGGACGACGACCTGGTAGACGTTGTCGAGATTGCTGTCGGTCGGGGCCTCGAAGTTGGGGGCGCTGACGAAGGCCAGCACGCCGGTCAGGCTGTTGATCGTGAAGCGGGCGGCGTCGGCCCCGCCGCTGATGCTGTAGGTCAGCATGGCGCCGGCGTCGGCGTCAGAGGCGGTGACGGTGGTCACGGCCGTGGTGTTCTCGGCCTGGCTCGGGCTGGCGGCGACGCCGCCGCCGTTCGAGGTGATGGCCGGGGCCTCATTCTGGTTGGTGACATTGACGGTGAAGGCCTGGGTGTCGCTGGCCGTCCCGTCGCTGGCCTGGACGATCACCTGGTAGGCGTTGTCGGCATTGGCGTCGGTGGGGGTCTCGAAGTCGGGGGCGGCGACGAAGCTGAGGGCCCCCGTCGTGCCGTTGATGGTGAAGCGGCTGGCGTCGGCGCCGCCGGCGATGCTGTAGGTGATGACCGCGCCGTTATCGATGTCGACGGCGGTGATGGTGGCGACGCTGCTCCCGTTCTCGACCCGGCCGACGGTGGCGGCCGCGCCGCCGCCGCCCGAGGTGATGACCGGGGCGTCGTTCACGCCGGTGATGGTGACGGTCACCGTGGTCGGGTTGGTCAGCCGGGCGATGTTGGCCGCGCCGTAGAGGACGTAGGACGCGCCGGCGTCGGTGCGGCCGCTGGGGTCGGCGTTGGGCGAGCCGATGATCAGGTCGTCGATCCCGTCGTTGTTGAGATCGCCGGCCGCCGTCACCGACTGGCCGCTGAAGCCGCCGGCCGTGCCGCCGCCGACCGCGAAGCCGGTCAGGCCGTTGAGCAGGGAGAGGTCGACGCTGGTGTAGCCGCCGGTCCGGCCGAACAGCACATAGCTCTGGCCGGCGTCGGCCCCGCCGCCGGCCGGATCGGCGTAGAGGGCCCCGATCAGCAGATCGTCGATGCCGTCGGCGTTGACGTCGCCGGCCGAGCTGACCGTGTGGCCGGTCAGGTCGCTGGCCGCGCCGCCGCTGATCACGAAGCCGGTCGTGCCCGAGATGCTGGAGAGGTTGACCGAGGCGCCGAAGCCGCCGCCGTTACGGCCATAGAGGATGTAGACCTCGCCGGCGTTGGTCCGCCCGAGCGGGTCGCCGTAGAGGGCGCCGACGGCGATGTCGTCGATGCCGTCGTTGTTGAGGTCGCCGGCCTTGGCCACCGACCAGCCGGCGAAGTCGCCGGCGTCGATGCCGTTCAGCACAAAGCCGTTGGTCCCGTTGAGGGTCGAGAGATCGATGCTGGCCGCGAAGCCGCCCGTGTGGCCGAACAGGACATAGGCCTCGCCGGCGTTGGTCCGGGCCCCGGGATCGCCGCCGGCCGCGCCGACGATGAGGTCGGCCAGGCCGTCGTTGTTGAGGTCCCCGGCCGAGGCCACCGACAGGCCGCTCTGGTCGTCGGCGTCGATGCCGGAGATCGAGAAGCCGTTGGTCCCGTTCAGGGTGGTGACGTCGATCGAGGCGCTGAACGGTCCGGTGTGGCCGAACAGGACGTAGGACTTGCCGGCCCCCGAATGGCCGGCCGGGTCGGCGTCGCGGGCCCCGACGATGATGTCGGCCCGGCCGTCGCCGTTGACGTCCCCGGCCGCCGAGACCGAGAAGCCCAGGCTGTCGGTGGCGGCGCCGCCGCGGATGACGAAGCCATTGGTCCCGTTGAGGCTGGAGACGTCGATGCCGCCGGCGAAGCCGCCGGCCGCCTGCCCGAAGATGACATAGGCGGCGCCGACATCGACCCCGGCCGGACCATTGGCCTTGGGCGCGCCGACGATGAAGTCGGCGCGGCCGTCGCCGTTGACGTCGCCGGCCGCCGACACGCTGGTGCCGCTGAAGTCGAGGGCCGCAAAGCCGCGGATGGAGAAGCCCTGGGCCGTGGTCAGGGCGGCCAGGTCGATGCCGGTATAGCCGCCGGTCTTGCCGTAGAGGACATAGGAGGTCCCGGCGCTGCTGCGCCCGCCCGGGTCGGCCTGCAGGGCCCCGATCAGCACGTCGTCGATGCCGTCGGAATTGACGTCGCCGATGCCGGCCACGGCGTAGCCGGCCAGGTCCCCGGCCGCCGCGCCGACGATGGTGAAGCCCTTGGCGGCGGTGAGGGCGCCGGCGCTGATGAAGCCGTCGGGGGCGACGGCCGAGCCGCCGCCGTCGGTGGCGACATAGGTGAAGGTCTCGGTGGCGGTCTGGCCGGCGGCCAGCTGCTGGTAGGCGCCATTGACGAGGAAGCTCAGCGTGCCGTTGGCATTGACCAGGATCTGCACGCCGGACACCAGGGTGATCACCGAGCCTGGGGAAACGCTGGACCCGTTGACCTGGACGATGCCGACCACGCCGGTGTCGTTGCCCAGCACCGGCAGGACGACGGCCCCGCCGTCCTCGGTCGCCGGCCCGGCGTCATTGGTTCCGGAGACCACCCGAGGGGCCGCCAGCGGATCGCCTCCGACCGGCAAGAGAGCCGCAAGGGTGGTGTCGCGAGAACTGGTTTTTACGGCCACAATGTCTTCCCCTGAACCCCGACCGGCCCCTCCGACCGACCAACGCACCGTGAACGGTGTTCGTCAGATACGCACCTTCCGCGCGTTTGGTTTTGCCGTCAAATTTGAAGGGCTTAGCCGTTATGGTGAACCGGCGGGATCGGGCTCTCCATCCGCTTGCATTCCGTTTGGCCGACCGGTGTTTGATGCTATCGTGACCCCTTCGGGGATGGACCCAGGCCGGGGAGGCCGGGAACGAGCGTATAGGGGGCCGCGTGGAGCGACTGCTCGCGGGCAAGATCAGTGCGGTCTCGGGCTTGCTTTGGCCTGGGGCAATGCTCGCGGTGGTGCTGCTGTTCGCCGCGCCGGCCGCCGCGCAGGCTGTGCACAACGGCGTCGGTAGCTGCGCGGGCTCGACCTGTCATGGGCGCAGCGCCGGCGACGGCGCCGTGGTGCGCCAGAACGAACTGGTCGTCTGGCAGGACTATACCAGCGCCGCCGGGGCCCACTCCAAGGCCTGGCGCAGCCTGCAGACCCCCTGGGCCCAGAAGATCGCCGACCGGCTGGGCATGGGCGAAGCCGCCCGCGCCCCGGCCTGCCTCGGCTGCCACACCGACAACGCCGTCCGCCGCGGGCCGACCTTCCAGGTTTCCGACGGGGTCGGCTGCGAGTCCTGCCACGGCGGGTCCGAGGGCTGGCTGGCCAGCCACTACACGGTCGGGGCCAGCCGCGCCGACAATCGGGCGCGCGGCATGCGAGCCCTGGAAGATCCGCGGGTGCTGGCCAGCACCTGCCTCGACTGCCACTTCGGCAGCGACAAGCCCGGCCAGTTCGTCAGCCACCGCATGATGGCCGCCGGCCATCCGCGCATGAGTTTCGAACTGGACCTGTTCAACAGCTACCAGAACCACGCCCGCAAGCGTTCGGTCAGCGGCGTGACCAGCTGGGCGGTCGGCCAGGCTATGGCGCTCGAGCGGTCGCTGACCCTGTTCGCCTCTTCGAAGGGCAGCGAGGGGGTATTCCCCGAATTCTACTTCTTCGACTGCCACAGCTGTCACCGGGCGATCAGCGACGAGGCCAATCCGCCGGTGCGGTTCGGGACCAATCCCGGCCGGCCCATCGTCTGGGGGGCGCCGCCCTACAACGACGAGAACATGATCCTCCTCAACGCCGCCGCCAGGGTCGCCGCACCGGAACTGGCCGACCGCTTCGCCGCCGACTCCAAGGCCTTCCACCAGGCGATGGGCGGCGATCGGGCCGGCATGCTGAGCGCCGCGAGCCGCCTGAACGCCACCACCAGGCAGCTGGGCAATCGCTTCGCCGGGCGGGGCTTCGGCGACAAGGACACCGTCGCCATCCTGCGGCTGGTGCTCGGCGACGCCTTGACCGTTCGCTACACCGACTACAGCGGCGGGGCCCAGGCGGTGATGGCCGTCGACACCCTGCTGACCGCGGCGGTCAACCAGGGCGCGGTATCCAGCGGCGCGGCCGGCGGCATGCGCCGCGACATCGAGGCGGCCTACGCCGCCGTCCGTGACCCCAACGCCTATCGACCGGGCGACTTCCGCGCGGCCCTCGGCCGGGTGCGAAGCGCCCTGGAGCGCGCCACATGATCCGGGCTTCAGTCCTGAGCCGAGCTTTGACCAGCGTCCTCGTCGCCGCCTCGCTCGTTGTCGCCTCCTGCTCCGGCGGCGGCGGTGGCGGCGGCGGTGGAGGGGGCGGAGGCGGTGGTGGCGGGGGAGGCGGCGGTGGCGGCGGCGGTGGGCCGGTCTATCCGCCGCTCGGCCTGGCCGCGCTCAGCGTCGCCGATGTCGAGGGCGTGGTGGCCCGGGCCGTGGCCGAGGCGCGGGCCCGGTCGCGCCCGGCGGTGATCGCCGTGACCGACCGGGTCGGCAATGTGCTGGCCGTCTATCGGATGACCGGCGCGCCGGCGACCATCACCATCCGCCCGGGTCCCGGGACCAACCGCGACATCCAGGGCGTCGTCGCCCCCGCCGAGGCCGGGGCCATCGCCAAGGCGGTGACCGGCGCCTACCTCTCCTCGGCCGGCAACGCCTTCTCCAGCCGCACGGCCAGCATGATCGTGCAGCAGCACTTCCCGCCGGCTCCCGGCGCGGTCGGCCTCGAAAGCGGCCCGCTGTTCGGGGTGCAGTTCAGCCAGCTGCCCTGTTCGGACCTGAACCGGCGCTATGCGGCCGGCGGCGGGGCCACCGCCTTCCTCGGTCCCAAGCGCTCGCCGCTGGGCCTGGCCGCCGACCCCGGCGGCTTCCCGCTCTACAAGGGCGGGGTGCTGGTCGGCGGCGTCGGCGTCATCGCCGAGGGCGACTACGGCTTCGACCCCAACGTCACCAACGTCGACAACGACCTCGAAGAGATCATCGCCCTGGCGGCCATGAGCGGCCTCGACCCGGCGACCGAGATCAAGGCCGACCGCATCACCGTCGATGGGACGAGCCTGCGCTTCAGCGACGCCACGACCTCCGACCTGATGAGCACCCCGGCCAGCGCCCCGGCCTTTGGAACCCTGCCGGTCGGCACGGGCGTTCTCGTGCCGGTCATCGGCTATTACGCGGGCGGCGCGGCCATCGCCGGCCAGACCTTCGGAACCGAGGGCTCGGGGGTGCGCGACGCGGCCCCCGCCGAGTTCGCCGATCCGGACGCCTTCGTCCTGACCAACGGCGCCGGCGGCAATCGCTACCCGCCGGCCGCCGGGGCCGATGGCGGCAGCGTCACCACGCCGCTGACCGCCGCCGAGGCGCGCAGCCTTCTGGAGCAGGCCTTCGCCGTCATGCGCCACGCCCGGGCCCAGATCCGCCAGCCGCTCGACAGCCGCGCCCAGGTGACCATCTCGGTGGTCGACACCCACGGCGACATCCTCGGCATGGTGCGCTCGCCCGACGCCCCGGTGTTCGGCATCGACGTCTCGCTGCAGAAGGCCCGCACGGCGGCCTTCATGAGCAACCCCAACGCCGGCGCCGACCTGTCGGCCGATCCCAGCGCCGACGTCCGCGCCTTCGTGCCGGCCACCCGCACCTTCCTCGGCCGTCCCGACGCCCTGACCGGCGCCATCGGCTTTTCGGTCCGGGCCATCGGCAACCTGCACCGGCCCTATTTCCCCGACGGCGAGGTCGGCCGGCCGCCCGGCCCGCTGTCGCGCTCGATCGCCGACTGGAGCCCCTTCTCGACCGGCCTGCAGTCGGCCCTGGTCTTTAGCAATCTCGGCCAGCACCTGACCTTCGTGAACGGCGGCGGGGCCGACACCCCGGCCCGCTGCACGGCCCTGCCCGACGCCCGCCCCGGCCAGAACCGGCTGCAGAACGGCCTGCAGATCTTCCCCGGCGGCGTGCCCATCTATCGCGGCGGCCAGCTGGTCGGCGCCATCGGCGTCTCCGGCGACGGCATCGACCAGGACGACATGATCAGCGCCCTGGGCCTGACCAACGCCGGCGGCGCCATCGGCCATCCGGCCCCGGGCATCCGCTCCGACACGGTCGTCGTCGTACAGGGCGCGACCAGCACGCGCCTGCGCTACGTCAACTGTCCCTTCGCGCCCTACATCGACAGCGGCGCCTCCAACGTCTGTTCCGGAATCTGACGATGGCCGCCCTCCGCCCAACCCTGCTGCTCGGGAGCGCGGCCGCCGCCGCGCTGCTGGCCGGCGGAGCGTGGGCGGGAGACGGGTCAGTGATCGAGCAAGCGGTCGAGGCGGCGCGGCATCAGGCAGATGGCGAGACTCCGCCCGAGGTCATTGCCTCGCAGCCGAGATCCAGGCCGGATGCCGAGACCGTCGCGACCGCGCCCGCCGGAGAAGCCCAGCCGCAGTCGATGTTCGAATGGCTGCCCTGGCGCCGCCGACCAGGCCGTATCGAGACCTATCCCGACCGCGATCCGCAGGAGAACCCCGGCGCGGTCAACGCCCCGCCGCCGGAAGCCTTCCCGGCCGACCATTTCCCGATCCCCGACCGCTGGCGCCTGGCCGACCAGTTCGGGGTCAAGGAGAACTGGTTCGACCCCTACAACCAGAACACCTTCAAGGGCGACCGCCCGATCCCCGGCACCGACGACCGCTTCCTGGTCTTCACCGGCATCATGGACACGGTCATCGAGCCGCGCAGCTTCCCCGTGCCGGTCGGCGTCCAGACCACCTCGGGCCCCGGAAGCAACGATGTCTTCGGCCGCGCCGACAGCCTGGTCGCCTCACAGACCTTCGTCGCCGGCCTGGCCTTCATCGAGGGCTCGACGGCCTTCAAGCCGCCGGACTTCGAGGCCCGGCTGACCCTGGCCTTCAACTACAATTACGCCGACATCAGCGAGCGCCGCATCCTGTCGGTCAAGCCCAGCCGCGACACCGAGCGCGAGGACTGGTTCATCGGCCTGCAGGAAGCCTTCGTCGATTACCACCTGCGCAACGTCTCGGACCGCTTCGACTTCGATTCCATACGGGTCGGTATCCAGCCTTTCAACGCCGACTTCCGCGGCTTCCTGTTCCAGGACAACCAGCTGGGCGTGCGGCTTTTCGGCAACCGCGACAACAATCGCTGGCAGTACAACCTGGCCCTCTTCTGGCGCATCGAGAAGGACACCAACTCGGGCCTCAACGACCTGACCCAGACCCTGCGCGACGACCAGCTGTTCGTGGCCAACCTCTACCGCCAGGATTTCCCGGTCCCCGGCATGACCTCGCAGGTCACCGCCGTCTACAACCGCAACGACGAGGCCGACGAGATCCAGGTCGACGACAACGGCTTCCCGGTCCGCCCGGCCCTGATCGGCAACCTGCGGCCCCGCGACTACGACGTCCTCTACCTGGGATACTCCGCCGACGGACGGTTTGGCCGGCTCAACCTCTCGGGCAGCCTCTACGGGGCGTTCGGCGAGGACCGCAATTCCATCTTCACCAGCAAGCCGGCCGACATCCGCGCCTGGTTCGCGGCGGTGGAGCCGTCGATCGATTTCAACTGGGTGCGGGTGAGGGGCTCCTTCCTCTACGCCTCGGGCGACGACGACCCCTACGACAACGTCGAGAAGGGCTTCGACGCCATCTTCGAGAACCCGCAGTTCGCCGGAGCCGACACCAGCTACTGGATCCGCCAGTCGATCCCCTTCGCCGGCGGCGGCCGCGCCGTCGGCATCAACGGCCGCAACGGCATCCTCAATTCGCTGCGCTCGTCGAAGGAAGAGGGGCAGTCCAACTTCAACAACCCGGGGACCATGCTGGTCGGGATCGGGGCCGACCTCGACGTCACGCCGCAGGTTCGCTTGAGCGGCAACATCAACCACCTGTGGTTCGACGACACCATCACCGTCCAGGTGTTGCGCAACGAGGGCTCGATCCCCAGGGAGCTGGGCCTCGACATGTCGGTCGGCGCCATCTGGCGGCCGTGGATGACCCAGAACATCGTCTTCAGGGCCTCGGGCGCGGTGTTCGAACCGGGCGACGGCTTCGGCGACCTGTTCACCAACGCCGAGGGCGACGACCGCTACTATTCGATCCTGCTCAACGCGACCCTGGCCTTCTGAAGCCATGGGGCGGAAGGGCATCAAACGCTGGCTGCTCGGAGCCCTGGCCATCGCGGCCTCCGTCCTTGTGGTCGGGGGCCTGACCACGGCCTCGGCCCTGGCGCGGGCCGAGGAAGAGGAAATGCCGGTCGCCCGGACCTACGTCGCCGCCCCGCCCGCCAAGGCCGGCCAGGCGCCCGCCGAAGCAAAAGCCAAGAGCGCCGGCTGCATGAGCTGCCATTCGCCGGTCGACTCGGTGTCGATGCATGCCTCCGAGGCCGTGGTCATCGGCTGCGCCGACTGCCACGGCGGCGACGCTGGTGCGAGCCTGCCGGCCGGGACAGCGAAGGACAGCGCCTCCTACGTCGCCGTCCGCGACCGGGCCCACGTCCTGCCGCGCTATCCCAAGGCCTGGGGCTGGCCGGGCTCGGCCAATCCCAAACGCAGCTACAGCCTGCTCAATCGCGAGTCGCCAGCGTTCATCCGCTTCGTCAATCCGGGCGACTACCGCGTCGCCCGCCAGGCCTGCGGCGCCTGCCACATGGGGCTGATCGAGGCCAACGAACGCTCCCTGATGGCCACCGGGGCGATGTTCTATGGCGGGGCCAGCTACAACAACGGCGTCCTGCCGTTCAAACGCTACATGGTCGGCGAGTCCTACACGCCCGACGGCGAGACGGCGAAGATCGTCTCTCCCGGCAAACCGGCCGGCACGGTCACCGAGGCGGAAGCCAGGCGCGGCGCCCTGCCGGTGCTCTATCCGCTGCCGACCTGGCAGGTGGTGCCGCCGGGCGATGTCTTCCGGGTGTTCGAGCGCGGCGGCCGCAACATCGGCACGCAGTTCCCCGAGATCGGCTTGCCCAACCCGACCGGCCAGACCCAGCGGCTGGAAGAGGCCGGCCGGCCCGACATCCGCCAGTCGAACCGGGGTCCGGGCACCGGCCTGCGCATCGCCGTGCCGGTGCTCAATATCCACAAGACCCGGCTGAACGATCCCTACACCTGGTTCCTCGGCACCAACGACCAGCCCGGCGACTACCGCTCCTCGGGCTGCGCCAGCTGCCACGTCGTCTACGCCAACGACCGCGAGCCGCGGCACAGCCTGACCTACGCCCAGTTCGGCCGCGACGGGCAGAGCCAGACCGCCGATCCGACCATCGACAAGGCCGCGCCGGGCCACCCGCTGAAGCATGTGTTCAGCCGCGCCATCCCGACCAGCCAGTGCATGAACTGCCACATGCACCAGCCCAACATGTTCCTGAACAGTTTCCTCGGCTACACCATGTGGGACTACGAGTCCGACGCGCCCTCGATGTGGCCGAAAAAGCAGAAATACCCCTCGGACAAGGACATCCGCGAAACCAACGACCGCAACCCCGAGGGCGCCGCGCCGAAGGGCCTGTGGGGCGACCTCGACTTCATGCGTGAGGTCTACGGCCTCAACAAAAACCTGAAAGACACCCAGTTCGCCGACTACCACGGCCACGGCTGGAACATCCCCGGCGTCTTGAAGCGCGACCGGGCAGGCAACCTGCTCGACAAGGACGGCAAGATCGTCAGCCCGGACGACCCCGAGAAATGGCGCAGGAAGGGGGAGGGCGAGTTCGTCCAGCCCGGCGTCAATCCCGGCAAGACCGTCCACATGATGGATATCCACGCCGAGAAGGGCATGCAGTGCGCCGACTGCCACTTCGCCCAGGACAGCCACGGCAGCGGCCTGATCATGGGCGAGGTCGCCTCGGCCGTGGAGATCAGCTGCAAGGACTGCCACGGCAACGCGCGCAAGTATCCGAATCTGCGCACGTCCGGGCCGGCCGCCCCGCCTGGCGGCGCCGACCTGATGGTCCTACGCAACCCGGACGGCCAGCGCCGTTTCGAATGGCTGGAGCGGGATGGCCGGCGCGTGCTGATGCAGCGCTCCATCGTCGATCCCAAGCTGGAGTGGGAGGTGTCGCTGGTGAAGGACGCCGTCGATCCGACCAGCCCGACCTTCAACGCCAAGTCGGCCCGCGCCAAGCTGATGAGCAAGGGGGTGGCGGGCCAGAAGCCGTTCGCGTTTGGATCGGGTGTCGCCGACAAGGATCTCGCCCACCCCGAGGCCGAGATCGCCTGCTTCACCTGCCACACCAGCTGGACGCCGAGCTGCGGCGGCTGCCACCTGCCCATCGAGGCCAACTGGAAGGCCGAGAGCCACAAGGACAAGGGCGGCGAGACCCGCAACTTCGCCACCTACAATCCGCAGGTGGCCCGCGACGACATGTTCCAGCTGGGCAAGCACCAGCTGACCCGCGGCGGCATCATCGCGCCTGTCCGATCAAGTTCGGCCCTGGTGCTCAGTTCAACCAACATCAACCGCGAGCGCATCTATGTGCAGCAGCCGCCGATCTCGGCGGCGGGCTTCTCCAGCCAGGCCTTCGCGCCGCACTTCCCGCACACGGTGCGGACGACCGAGACCAAGACCTGCACCGACTGCCACGTCTCGGCGGCCGAGGACAACAACGCCATCATGGCCCAGCTGCTGACGCTGGGAACGGGCACAGTCAACTTCGTCGGCATGCATGCCTGGGTCGGGGCTGAAGGCGGCTTCGAGGCCATCCGCGTCACCGAATGGGACGAGCCGCAGGCGGTGCTCGGCTCCTACCTGCAGAAGTACGCCTACCCCGACTTCTACGGGATGCACGTCAGCAAGAACCGTCTCCAGCTGATGAACTGGACCCGCAAGGCCAGGGACGGCGGGGTCGAGGAATTCGCCAATGTCCGCCAGGGGGCCGGCGGCGACGTCCGCTGCCTGCAGCTGCGCGGGGAATACATGTACGTGGCCGAGGGCCGGGGCGGCTTCCGCGTCTATGACGTGGCCAGCATCGGCAACAAGGGCGTCTCCGAACGCATCGTCACCGCGCCGTTCTCGGGCGCGGGCCACGACACCCAGGTCGCCTCGGCCAACGCCACCTGCATGGCCCTGCCGACCAACCAGCCGATCAACCCGCTGCGCAACACGCCGATGATGCAGCAGGAAAACCTCGAACAGCCCTTCCACCCCATTTACCACTACGCCTTCGTCACCGACGCGAAGGAGGGGTTGATCGCGGTCAACGTCGACACGCTTGCCGACGGCGACCCACGCAACAACAAACTGAAGCGCGCGGTGACCTGGAACCCCGGCGGGGTGCTGAACGGGGCCCGCCACATCACCCTGGCCGGCCGCTATGCCTACATCGCCGCCACCTCGGGCCTCGTGGTCGTCGACCTCGACGATCCGCTCAAGCCTCGCCATGTGACCACCGTGCCGCTCGCCGACGTGCGGGCCAGCGCCGTGCAGTTCCGCTACCTGTTCGTCACCGACCGCGAAGGGGTGCGGGTCCTGGACGTCACCCGTCTCGACCGCCCCGTGGTCATCCCCGGCGCCGTCGTGCCGCTGGCCGATGCGCGCCGCCTCTACGCCGCCCGCACCTACCTCTATGTGGCGGCCAAGGCCGAGGGCCTGGTCATCCTCGACATCGAGCGGCCCCGCGCGCCCCGCATCGCCCAGCGCATCACCTTCGACGGCCGGCTGAACGACGCCGAGGACGTGGTCATCGGCGCCACCAACGCCAGCCTGTTCGCCTACGTCGCCGACGGCCGCAATGGCCTGAAGGTCCTGCAGCTGACCAGCCCGGCCAGCCAGCCCAACTTCTACGGCTTCAGCCCCGCCCCGGTCCCCGAACTGATCGCCTGGGCGAAGACCAGGACGCCGGCCTTCGCTCTGTCCCGCGGCCTCGACCGCGACCGCGCCGTCGACGAGACCGGCAACCAGATGGCCGTCTTCGGCCGCCTGGGCTCGCGACCCTTCAACAGGAGCGAGATGGAACGGCTGTTCCTCAACCCGCAGGGCGAGGTCTATCGGGTGACCGACACGCCCAGCATGGCCGACTGGCTGGCGGGCCGCTAAGGCTCGCGCGAGATCGGGAACAGCGCCCGCAGTCTCGGATTGCGCAGCCACAGCCCGCCCCACATGAACAGGCCGAGATAGAGACTGAACAGCTCATGGCTGAACAGCGGATTGCCGACCCGCACCTGGGTCGCCATGGCCCCGCCCAGCAGTCCCATCATCAGCACCGCGCCGAGCACACTGGTGCGCGGGATCAGGTAGAGCACCAGGCAGGTCAGCTCGATGATGCCGATCAGCAGCACATAGCCCGGCGGCCAGCCGAGGCCGGTGAGGGTTTCGGCCGCCACCGGCAGATGCAGCAGCTTGGGCGCGATGGATGCGCCGAGCATGAACAGGGCGAAGAGCCCGGTCAGCACGCGGCCGGTCCAGACCATTGCGGATGCGTTCATTTACGTCCCCTCCCGGGATTGTGGCCTTGGGCCCGTTGGCCCGCCTCTCTTCCAAGGACGGCCGCTGCCGGCCGTTCCCGACATGGCCCTGACAGTAATCGCCGTTCGCCGGCCCCGAAAGGCCCCGTCGCCTCGGCCTTCGGGATGGTCCATAAGGAGGCGTCGCCCGGAGCACCGCCCGTGAAATCGCCGCCTTCCAAGACCCGCCTGTCGGACCTCAAGGGCGGATCGGGCCCCGCCAAGAAGTTCGAACCGCCGACCCCGAAGGTCAGCCGCCTCAAGAAGGGCAAGGTGCTGACGCCGGCCGAGAAGGCGGCCTTCCTGGCCTCGAGACCCGACCTCAAGGGGTGAGGAAGCCCGAATGGAGACCAACAAGGGTCAGTTCGCAGGTCGGATGATGCGTCCCATTTCCCTGGTCGTCGTCTCGCTGCTGGTCGGCTCGCCGCTTGCCGCCGGGCCGGCCGCCGCCACCGGCCTGTCCCATCCGGCGCGGGCGCCCAACGAGAAAGACGCCGCCGCGATTGTCGCCAGGCCGGTGTGGCTGCAGCGTCCGACCAAGGCACAGCTCGAAGCGGCCTACCCGCGTATGGCGCTTCGTCGAAACGTCTCCGGCCTGGCGGTTCTTTGGTGCAGCGTCCGTCCCGACGGCTGGCTGCGTGACTGTCGGGTCGTTTCCGAGACTTCAACCGGCTACGGCTTTGGCCAGGCCGCCATCGACGTCAGCCCCCGGTATCGGTTGGCCAGCAAGGACGCCCTTGGCCGTAGGGTCGCGGGCCGGTTCGTTCGCTTCAGCGTCGTCTTCCGGACTCCCGACTAATGCCCGGCTGAGCCCTCGGCCCGCTCATGGGCCAGGTGCTTGAGGAACCCCTGCATCTTCACCGTATAGCGGGCCAGGATCTTGGCCCGGCCCTGTTCGTCGGTGTCGGTGTAGTGGCTGACCAGGGCCTTGCCGTTCCACCAGTGCAGGCCGATGCCGGGCGGGCCGGCGACGATCATCGGGCGGTCGTCGGGGTTGTCCAGGTTCATCGGGTCAAGGTCGAGCACGACCTGCGGCTGGGTCGAGGGACAGACCCGCACGGTCGTCCCCCCGAACGCCGAGATGATCGGCCGGTGTACGTGGCCCGCCAGGATGGCGACGATGTTGTTGTGCCGGGCGACGATGGGCTCCAGCCGGGCGACCCAGGCCTCCGACGGGCCGATGGTCATCCACTCGATGCCGGTGTCGATGGGCGGGTGGTGCATGACCACCAGGGTCGGCCGGTCGGACTCGGCCAGCCGCTGTTCCAGCCAGGCGGCGCGGGGCTCGTCGAAGCCGCCGCCGTGACGGCCGGTTTCGAGCGTGTCGAGCACCAGGATGCGCAGCGGCAGATTGTCGACGGCATACTGGTTGAAGCCGCCCGAGAAGGGGGCGTTCGGATAGACCTGGCGGAAGACGTCGCGGTTGTCGTGGTTGCCCATGCAGAACAGGACCGGCATGGCCAGCTTGTCGAGGATCTTCTTCAGCCGCTTGTAGCTGGGCAGGTCGCCGTGGTCGGTGAGATCGCCGGTGGCCAGCACCAGGTCGGGCCGCGGCGCCAGTTCGTTCAGCGTCTTGACCACCAGGCGCAGGCGCTTGGCGTTGTCCTCGAAGTCCCCGCCGGAGCCGAAGCCCAGGTGCAGGTCGGTGATCTGGGCGATCAGCATGGTTGCCCCTCAGCAGCTGTAATCGTCCGGCCCGAACGCGGCCCTCCCGTTACTTATCTTCCGCTTGATACACCCCGTCCCAGTCCGCCGCCGGCGGGCTCAAGCTGTATCGTGCGATACGTTCGGCGAAGAGTCCCGCCAGTTTTTCGATTCCGAACACAGCGCCCGCAGCTCTCACGCGAGTTAGGGCGGTTTGCGCCGCCGTCCACTGCTGTCCGCGATAGGCGGCCAGCATGTCGGCGAAGGCGGTTTTCATCGCCTGGAAATCCTTGTCGCCGGCCATCACCGGCCGCCCCAAAAGGGCGAAGATGCGCTCCGGGGTGTCTCGTCCGACCACCCGCACCTGGTCGACTTCGAGCTGGGCGAACTCCGGGATTTCCCTGGCCAGGGTCTGGCCCATCAGGATCGGCACGCCATAGACTTTGGTCAGACCCTCCAGCCGCGAGGCCAGGTTCACGGCGTCGCCGATCAGGCTGTAGCTCAAGCGTTGGCGCGAGCCCATGTTGCCGACGCAGCAGCGGCCGGCGTTGAGGCCGATGCCGATGGCGATGTCGCCTGGCCAGGGACCAACCAGGCCGCTCTGGCGGGCGTTCATCTCCTTCATGGCGTCGATCATGTCGAGCGCCGCGTTGGCTGAGTTGCGGTACTGGTCCGGGTCGTCCAGCGGCGCGTTCCAGAAGGCCAGCACGGCGTCGCCGATGTATTTGTCGATGGTCGCCTTGCGGGCCAGCAGGGCCTCGGTCAGCGGGGTGAGCAGCTCGATCAGGAAACTGATCAGTTCCTGCGGGGCCATCTTCTCGCTGATCCGCGAGAAGCTGCGGATGTCGCTGAACAGGACGGTCATGTCCCGCTCCTCGCCGCCCAGTTCGAGCTGTCCCGGATCGCGGGCGATGCGCTCGACGAGCTCCGGCGAGAGGTACCGGTCGAAGGCGCGGCGGATGTAGGCCCGCGAACGCTCTTCCCGATAGAAGCTGAAGCTGGTGACCAGGGTGTAGACCAGGGCGATGGTCAGCACCGGCATGGTCGGCTCCAGCAGCAGGCCGTTGTAGCGGAACGAAACCCAGGAGGCGGCCATGGTGCCCGCCAGCGACAGAGCGGCGATCAACCCGCTGCGCAGCGCGCCCAAGGTTGGGGCGAGGAAGGCCAGGGCCAGGCCGAACAGCACCACCAGCACCCGCTCCAACCCCAGCGCCCAATCGGGCCGTGACAGGAACTTGCCGAGAATTATCTGTTCGGCGGCCTGGGCGTGGACGATCACCCCCAACTCGTTCGCATTCAGGGGGGTTGCGACCAGATCGCGCAGACCGACCGCGCCGGTCCCGACGAACACCAGCTTGCCCTCGAACTTTTGCCTTATCTCCTCGGGGCTGAGCTCGCCGGTCAGGATGCGCCAGGCCGGCACGATCCGTTCGGGGCGGTCGGCGGTGTAGTGCATCCACAGCTCGCCCCCCTGTGTGGTAGGCGCCTCGTACTGGCCGACCTTGACGGCGACTACCGCGACCTGGCCGCCGGAAAACTCGCCGCTGGCGTCGGCGCCCTTGACCATGATGGCCCCGGCCCCCTGGGCCACGCGCAGGGCCTCCAGCGACAGGGACGGCACGATCCGTTCGCCGATGCGGGCGACCAAGGGCACGCTGCGGATGACGCCGCCCCCCCGGTTCACCACATTGACGAAGCCGGCCCCCGCCGCCTTCTCGGCAATGGCTGGCAGGGTCGGGATGGCGCCGTTGAAGGCCGGTAAGGCGCTCATCGGCGGGGTGCCGACCGCCACCACCCCGGCTGGCTCGAACGGGCGCGCCTTGTTGGGGGTTTCTGTCATAAAATAGCTGGCCACGGTCGGGCCGTTGGCCATGGCTTGGCCGAACAGCAGGTCGTGGTCGGGTAGGGCCGCGATGTCGGCGTAGTCGCCCTTGGCCTGCGGGTTCTGCCGCAATAGCTCGGCGGCGCGCGAGGGGCTGGTGCGGTCGGGCTCGCTGAACACCACGTCGAAGGCGATAGCGGCGGCGCCGGAGTCGGTCAGGGCCTGGGTCAGGCGGGCGGTGTCGGTGCGCGGCCACGGCCACTGTCCAAGGCGCCGGATCGTCTCGTCGTCGATGTCGACCACGCGGACGTCGGCGTCTTCATACGGCCTCGGATAAAGACGCTGATAGCTGTCGAACACCAGGTTGCCGAGGTTCGAAAGGACCGCCGGCTGCCATAGGTGGATCAAGGCAATGATCAGGGTGACCACCAGCCCCGGGGCGGCGGACTTCATGGTTTGGACCCAGCCGGCGCTCTGGCCTGCGCGGGGCTTGCGGGCCCTTTTCTCGCTCATTGCCCTGTCCCCCAGGTGATGGCGCGGCTTTGCACGGCGATGGCCTTGGACCCCTTTGCCGGCTCCTTGCGGGTCGGCCGGATCGGCGCGTGATAGCTGTGGCAGTCGGCGCAGTCGGCCCCGGCCGCCTGTTTGACCTTGGCCCGGTCGGCCCCGTGGCAGGACTGGCAGGTCGCGAGCCTGGGCAGCAGCAGGTCCTTGGCCGTCCCCGACTTGCCGGCGGCGTGGCAGGTCGCACAGGCCGGCTGGCCGTCGGGGCCTTTCGAATGTTCGGGGATGTCGTGGTTGAAGGTCCCCTCGGTCAGCCAGGCGTCGGCCAGCTTGACCGGCCCGGCTCGCCAGACCAGCGAGCCGTCCGTCGGCGGCGAGGCGCCGTGACAGCCGAAACAGGTCCCGCCCGGCGAGAACAGGCCACGGATACGCTGGGCGGCGCTGGCGGTGACGCCGCTGTAGACCTCCGGATCGCCGGGCCGCCGGCGGCCCATGGTCGGGCCGCTGCGGGAGACTACGCCGCCGCCCCCGGAGAAGAAGCTCACCAGTTTGCGGGTGTCGCCGTGCGGCAGGGCGCCAATCGAATGGCAGGCGCCGCAGGCCGCTTCCATCTTCACCGGCAGGTAGTTACCGCCCTTCGGTTCTTCCTTGTGGCAGCTCTGGCAGTCGAGCGGGGCGCCATAGCCGCGTCCCGCGCCCAACGAGATCGCCATGCGCGCCGGGCCGCCGGTGCGCGACAGGTGCAGGTCGTGCGGGAAGATCAGGCCGCTGTTCTCGGACGGGTGGGCGGCCATGGAGATGCGGCGAACCTGCAGCGGCGAGGGCGAGACGGTGACCAGGGGCGCCAAGTCCGGGTGGCGGCCCCAGTCGGCGACGTTGGCCAGCCTGGTGTCCTTCAGCCGGCGGTCGAGCCCGGCGTGACAGGCGGTGCAGCTGTGCGCCGTCTGCAGGGTCGGCTTGGCGTGGTCGGGATCGCCCAGCGGATCGCCGATGTGCTCGACGTGGCAGCTGGCGCAGCGCTGCTGCGGCTTGTTGAACACCTTGCGGGCGTAGTCGAAGACCTGCTCACCCCAGCCGTCCGGGGCCGGCGTGCCCCAGACCAGACGGCGCAGCCCGGCGTGGTCGGCGACGGTGCGCAAGGGCTGGTCGGGCGCGCCCCTGGTCTTGAGGCGGGCGACGGTCGCCTGCAGTTGGGCGGGCGTCTGGCTGGCCGTGTGACAGCTCTGGCAGGCGTCGTCGCGCACGGCGACGAAAGCTTGCTGGTGACAGGCCTGGCAGTCGTTCTCGAGGAAGGCGTGGGTCTTCGACAGCGGGCCCGACGACCACTGGCTGTCGAGATCGATCTTCGGATGGCTGCCGAACACGCCATAGACGGCCAGCACCGGCAGGATCAGGCTGAGCACGGCGATCAGCAGGAAACCCGTCCAGGCGATCCGCCGCTTGCCCAGCACCTTGGCGCGGGGGATCAGGGTCGCCGGGGTGGCGACATCGCCCTGGCCGGGGGCGGCCTCGACGCGGCTCAGGGTCAGGATGACCTCATCGCCCTGGCCGGGGCCGATGGTCAGCAGGTGGTCGCCGAAGCTGAGCTCGGGGACGTCGCTGATCTTGACCACGGCGCTCTTGGTGAAGCGGCCGTCGACGCCGAACGGCTGGTCGCCCACCGCCTGGATGCGCAGGCGGCCGAGGCCCTCCTGGCTGAGAGTGGCGTGGTGGATGCTGACCGCCAGGTCGGGCACACGGATCTCGCAGTCGGCGCCCCGGCCGATGCGAAGAGGCCCTTCGGCATAGGTCTTCTTGCGGACGATCTCGCCGCCGGCGGCCCGTTTGGTGATCTGGCGAAGGGTGAAGCTCATGCCCGCCTCACCAGTAGATGAAGACGCTGACGATGTGCGCGGTCAGCGCCATCAGCAGGGCGATGGAAGCGGGGACGTGAATAGCCAGCCAGGCCCCCAGCAGGGTGCGGATGCGCAGGTGCTTGCGCAGTTGCAAGAGGGCGGCGCTCTTGCGGTCGAGCAGGGCGGTGACGTTGCCGATGGCGGCCCGTTCGCTCTCGCTGGCCCGGCGGATGAGGCCCTTCAGCTTGCGCAGCGCCCGCCGGGTGCCGCAGTCCATCGGCCGGGTGCTCAGCCTGCGGAAGAAACCGCCGCCGACCTTGCTCTTCTCCAGCGACAGCCGCACCGCCGCCGCCTGGCGCTGGTTCAGCGGCTGGGCCGCGTCGTTGAGCTGGCGGTCGAGGCTGCGGATGGTCTCGACCATCTGCTTCTGGGTGGTCTCGCGGCGGTTGTTGCTGAGGGCCTTGGGCAGGCCGGCGTAGGCGATGATGCCGTAGACTCCCGACAGCACGACGAGGATCATCAAGGCATAGGCGAGCGTATGGATGTTCCAGCCGAACTGCAGCCCGCTGTGCAGGGTGGCGATGGCGACCAGGGCGATGCCCAGATAGACGTGGGCCGAGACCCAGGCCTTCAGCGACCAGTCGCCCTTGGTGATCACCCGCTTGCGGATGCCCAGCGCCGTCAGCCAGACGATCAGCAGGGCGCCGATGGTCCCGAGCGTATAGCCGTACCAGCTGCCGCCATTGGGCCTGGGGTGCACATCGGCCAGCACATAGCCGACCGCCGCCGCGATGCTCAAGGCCAGTCCGACCCAGGCCCAGCGATAGCCGGCATGGCGCAGGAAGCCGACATGGACCTGGGCGTTCGACCGCTTTCCCTTGCGCGGCGCCCTGGCCATCTCAGCTCTCGCCCCGCACGCGGGTGACGGTCAGGAAGTCCTCGGGCGAGACCCGGATCGCCGCCCCGGTCGGGCAGGCCCGCACGCAGGCCGGACCCCCGTCGATGCCGGCGCACATGTCGCATTTGATGGCGACCTTGGGCTTCTCGCCGTGCTTCTTCTTGGCCTTGGTCTTCCACTCGAGGTCCGGCTCGCCGGGCCCGGGTCCGGCCCCGAACAGGAACCAGCTCAGGAGGCCCGGCTTCTGCGGCGGCGGGCTGTCCATGCGGATCACTCCGTAAGGGCAGTTGCGCTGGCAGTTGCCGCAGCCGATGCAGGTCTCGTCGATGAACACCTCGCCGTCGGCCCCGCGCCGGATGGCGTTGGGCGGGCAGTCGGTCATGCAGTAGGGGTGCTCGCAGTGCCGGCAGCTGGTCGGCACATGCAGGTTGGCGTAGGTGCGGCCCGCCTCGCGGTCCAGTCGCGACAGCCCGTCATGAACGTCGGCGCAGGCCTTCTCGCAGTTGTCGCAGCCGACGCAGAGGGTCTCGTCGATCAGCAGCACGTCGGTGGCCTCGCCGATGCCCTGGTCGACCAGGAAGTCGGCCACGGAGCTGTAAAGATCGACCACCCCGCTGAAGCGGTCCTTCTGCTCCTCGATGTAGCTGTTGATCTGTTTGCGGGACCGCATGTCCTCCCGCATCTTGGCTTCGAGTTCGGGCTTGCGGGCCAGCAGCCGCCGGAACAGATCGCCGTCCAGCCGCACCACTTCGGAGCGGATCGCCGCCCGCACCGTCGCCGTCCGTCGGCCGCCGTCGATCAGCGCCATCTCCCCGACATACGACCCGGCCGGGACATAGTTGAGGAACACCGTCTTGCCGCCGATCTCCTTTTCGATGGTCATCGAGCCGGAGCGGATGATGAAGATGTCGTAGCCTTCCTCACCCTCGTTGATGATGGCGTCCTCGGCCTTGACCTGCATGAGCTCGGCGCTGGTCAGCACCTCGACGATGTCTTCCTTGGTCAGGCCCGAGCCGAAGATCTGCAGCATCTGGCGTTCGGTGGTGATGCGGTTGACCGTCTCCCGCGCGTCCTTGTTCTGGGCCATCAGCCGCAGGCTGGCCGTGCGTGGCATCTCCAGCAGGATGCAGGGCTCGGCCGCACGGATCGTCGCCCCGCGGCGGCGGCCGGATATGAGGCCCACCTCGCCGAAGATGGAGCCCTGGCCGATCGGCACCGTCTCGCGCCGGTTCTTCGGATTGACCTCGACCTTCACGGAGCCGGCGGCGATGCCGAACATCGAGGAGCCGATGGAATTGCGCTGGAAGATGACCTCGTCCGGCGCGCAGACCCGCACCGAGGAATCGAGCAGGAACTCCCGCATCTGCAGGGTTGACAGGCCGTTGAGGATTTCGATCCGTGTGCGGAGGAATTCCAGCCACTCGGCCACCGACTGGCCGCCGGGCAGGGCCGCCAGCTTGGCCTCGAGGATCGGTTCGTCGGCGGGTTTCAGGCCGAGGTTGCCGGTGATGAACTCGATGACATCGTAGCCCTGGTTCATGCAGTGCTTGATCAGCGGATAGCCGGCCAGGGCCCCGATGACATAGATGCCGGGCGCGGTGGTTTCGAAGGTCGGCGACAGGCGCGGAAAGGCGTCGCGGTCCGCGCTCGTGAAGGCCACGCCCATGGCCTCGACGAACTTGCGCGGCGGGGCCGAGCCCATGCGGGCGATGATCCGGTCACAGCGGATCGACTGCTGCCCTTCCGGTGTGTCGATGGTGATGAAGCCGGGGTCGACCCGGGCCGGACTGGAGCCCGCCAGGATGGTGATCCGGCCGGCCGCCGCCGCGTCGGTCAGGGCCTTGACGTTGGCCTCCTTGGCGCGCGCGAAATCCATCGACTTGTTGAGCAGGGTGACGGTGTTGCCCTGGGCCTGGTCGGCGATCAGGCCCAGCGCGTTCTCGATGCCGGCGTCGCCGCCGCCGACCACGACGATGTGCTCGTCGACGTACTCGGTCGGGTCGTCGAGCGTGTACTGGATGTGCTTCAGGTCGCTGCCCGGCACGGTCATGACGTTGGGGTTGCCCTGGGTGCCGATGGCCAGCACCACGGTCTCGGCCTTCAGCACCCGGCCGTCGGTCAGGGTGATGGTGAAGTCGCCGCGCGATCCGGCGACGGAGGCGGCCTCGGCCCTGTAGGCGACATTGACCTTGTGGCCGCCCGTCTCGCTGTTCCAGCGGTCGAGGATGGTCTCGCGCTTGCCGGCCTCGAAACCGATGTCCGAGCGCAGCACCAGCTGCGTCGGGGTGGCCATGATGTGCTTGCCGCGCTGGTAGCGGAAGATGGTGTCGGAGAGGCGGTCGGTCTTCTCCAGCAGGACGTGACTCATCCCCCGGCGGGCGGCGCGCGCGGCGGCGCTGAGGCCGGCCGGCCCCGAGCCCAGGATCGCAACCCTGTAGACTCCCTCCATTGTTCGCCCCGTCGGCCGGAAAGCCCGGCTGCCCCAAGGGATACGGCCCCCTGCCGCCCCTTCGATTGCTTTACCAGTACAGGCGATTGCGACTAACGTATATCGCTTGGAACGGGAGCGCGTCGGGGGACCATGAGCGCCGAAATCGGCCAGTTCGCCCTGATCCTCGCCTTCGTGCTGGCGCTGGTTCAATCCGTGGTGACGATGTGGGGCGCCCACCGTCGCGATGACGCCCTGATGGCGCTCGGCCGCATGGCCACGCTGCTGCAGCTTTTCTTCGTGGTCATCGCCTTCGGGGCCATCGCCTGGGGCTATGCGACGCTCGACTTTTCGGTCGAGCTGGTCGCCCGCCACAGCCACACGACCCAGCCGCTCGCCTACCGCCTGGCCGCCACCTGGGGCAGCCATGAGGGCTCGATGGTGCTGTGGATCCTGATCCTGGCGCTGCACGGTGGGGCCTTGGCCGTGTTCGGCCGCCCCCTGCGGACGACCTTCCTGTCGCGGGTGCTCGGCATCCAGGGCCTGCTCGGCGCCGCCTTCCTCGGCTTTTCGCTGTTCACGTCCAATCCCTTCCTGCGTCTATCGCCCGCGCCACTCGAAGGGACCGAGCTCAATCCGCTGCTGCAGGACCCCGGCCTGATCAGCCACCCGCCGCTGCTCTACCTCGGCTACGTCGGCTTCAGCGTCGCCTTCGCCTTCGCCCTCGCCGCCCTGATCGAGGGCCGGGTCGACGCCGCCTGGGCGAGATGGGTGCGGCCCTGGGTGCTGTTCGCCTGGACGTCCCTGACCGTCGGTATCGCGCTCGGCAGTCACTGGGCCTACTACGAGTTGGGCTGGGGCGGCTGGTGGTTCTGGGATCCGGTCGAGAACGCCTCCCTGATGCCCTGGCTGATGGGCACCGCCCTGCTGCACAGCGCCCTGGTGCTGGAAAAGCGCGGGGCCCTGATCAGCTGGACCCTGCTGCTTTCTATCCTCACCTTCTCGCTCAGCCTGATCGGCACCTTCCTGGTCCGCTCGGGCATCCTCAACAGCGTCCACGCCTTCGCCGTCGACAGCGCCCGCGGCGCCTATGTCCTGGCCTTCTGCGTGTTGGCGACGGGCTCGGCCCTGGCCCTCTACGCCTGGCGGGCCCCGGCCATGCGCACCGGCGCCGTCTTTGGTCCCATCTCCAGGGAGGCCGGGATCACGCTCAACAACCTGGTGCTGGTGGTGGCCACGGCGACCGTCTTCCTCGGCACCTTCTATCCGCTGCTCTACCCGCTGATCAGCAATGGCGGCACCATCACCGTCGGCCCGCCCTTCTTCAACCTGATCTTCCTGCCGTTGTTCGCCATCCTCCTGACCCTGGTCGGCTTCGGCCCTCTGCTGCATTGGAAGCGGGATGCGGTGAAGGCCATCCTCGTCCGCCTGCGCTGGCCGCTCGGCCTGTTCGTCATCGCGCTGCTGGTCGGGACCTTCGCCTTCGGCCTCGGCAAGACCCTGGCCGCCTTCGGCATCGCGCTGGGCGTCTGGCTGATCGCCGCCGGCGGCCTCCTGCTCGTGCGCCGCTGGGGCCTGGGCTCGAAGAGCGCCGCCGCCAACTGGAGCCTGGTCCGCACCACGCCGGTCGCCATCTGGGCCGTGGCCCTGGCCCACACGGGCCTCGGCGTCACCTGCGTTGGGGTCACCGCCATGGGCGGGTTCGAGGCCAGCAAGGTGCTGCGCATGGGCCCCGGCGACCAGGTCGAGTTCGCCGGCCGCACCGTCATCCTCGACAGCCTCGGCGAGGTCGCCGGCCCCAACTACCAGGCCGACCGCGGGGTCTTCCGCATCGTCGGCGGGCGCGGCCCCAGACAGCTGATCTCCGAGCGCCGCTTCTACCCCTCCAGCCAGAGCCAGACCATCGAGGCGGCCATCGGGCCGTCGCTGGTCGGCAATCTCTACATCTCGGTCGGTGAGCGCGACCAGGCCGGCAAGGCCGTCATCCGGATGTGGAACCACCCCTTCGTCGGCTGGATCTGGGGCGGCGCCATCCTGATGGCGCTCGGCGGCCTCATTTCGCTCAGCGACCGCCGCCTGCGCCTCGGCGCCCCCCAGCCGTCCCGCAAGACCGTCGAGGCCGCCGCATGAGGCGCCTGGCCTTCATCGTCCCGGTCATCGTCTTCCTCGGCATCGCCGCCGTGCTGGCCGTCGGCCTCGGTCGCGATCCGAAAATCCTGCCCTCGATGCTGATCGGCAAGCCGTTGCCGACCTTCAACCTGCCCGACGTCCGCGCCGGCACGGGCGGCCGGGGCCTCGCCTCAGCCGACTTCCACGGCAAACCCGGCCTGATCAACGTCTTCGCCAGCTGGTGTGTCTCCTGCCGCATCGAGCACCCCTTCCTGATGCGTCTCAAGGCCGAGGGCGTCTCGATCCACGGCCTCAACTGGAAGGACAAGGGCGACGCCGGAGCCCGCTGGCTGACCCGGTTCGGCGACCCCTACGACCGCGTCGGCTACGACCCGACGGGCCGCACCGGCATCAACCTCGGCGTCACCGGCGCCCCCGAGACCTTCGTCATCGATAGCAAGGGCGTGGTCCGCTACCGCTACGTCGGCCCGATCACGCCGGAGGTCTGGGCCACCACCCTGAAACCCCTGCTCGACAAGCTGGAGGCCGAAGCATGAAGCGTCTCCTCGCCCTCGTCCTCGCCTTGACCGTCGTCGCCGGCCCGGCCCTCGCGGTCCTGCCCGAAGAACAGCTCAAGGACCCGGTTCTCGAGGCCCGCGCCCGCCATCTCAGCAAGGAACTGCGCTGCGTCGTCTGCCAGAACCAGACCATCGACGACAGCGACGCCCCCCTGGCCGCCGACCTGCGCGCTATCCTGCGCGAGCGGCTGGTGGCCGGCGACAGCGACAAGCAGGCCAAGGCCTATCTGGTCCAGCGCTACGGCGACTTCGTGCTGCTGAAACCGCCGATCAATCCCGCCACCCTGTTCCTCTGGTTCGGCCCGGCCCTGCTGCTGCTCGGCGGCGGCTTTGGCGTCTGGCGCTACTGGCGCGGCCGGTCGGTCGCCGCCCCGGCCCCGCTCGACCCCGAAGAACAGGCCCGGCTCAAAGCCCTGCTGAGCGAGACATCATGATCCTCTGGATGGTCCTCACCCTGCTGGTCGCCCTGGCCGTGGTCGGCCTAGTCATCCCCCTGACCCGGCCGCGCAAGAGCGTCGACGCCGCCGCCACCCCGACCGGCATCCTCGCCGACCAGCTGACCGAGCTCGACGCCCAGGCCGCCGCCGGGACCGTCACCGCCGACGAGGCCGCCCGGCTCAGGCTGGAGATCGAGCGCCGCATGCTGGCCGAGGCCAAGGGCCCCGAAGCCCCCGCCCGTCCGTTGAGTGAAAAGGCCCTGCTGGGCCTGGCCCTCGGCCTGGCCGTCGTCGTCGCGCTCGGCGCCACCGGCCTCTACGCGGTGATGGGCAAACCCGACATTCTGTCCGCCAACGCCCAGGCCGCCGGCCCGCCGGGTTCGGCCAGCTTGGCCGCCAACCACCCCGGCGGCGACGTGCCCGCCATGATCGCCCAGCTCAAGGCCCAGGTGGAGCGCAACCCGTCCGACCCGGAAGGCTGGCGGATGCTCGGCTGGTCCTACTTCCAGAGCGGCCAGTTCGACGAGTCCGCCGCCGCCTACGACAAGGCTGCGACCAACGATCCGACCAACCCCGAGCACCGCTCGGCCCAGGGCGAGTCCCTCGTCCAGGCCGCCGGCGGCCAGATGACCCCGGCCTCCTCCGCCGCCTTCCGTCAGGCCCTCAAGCTCGACCCGAACGACCCCCGCGCCCGCTACTTCCTGGCCGTCGAGAAGGACCAGGCCGGCGACCAGGACGGGGCCATGGCCGACTGGATCGCCCTGATCAATTCGGCCCCGGAGGGCGCCCCCTGGGTCGGCGAGGTCCGCAACTTCGTCGAGGACCTGGCCCGCGAACGCGGCCTCGACCTGACCGGCAAGCTGAAACCCGTCAGCGGCGGCGGCGGCCCGCGCGGCCCCAGCGCGGACGACGTCGCGGTCGCCCAGAAGATGACCCCCGACGACCAGCAGCAGATGATCCGCGGCATGGTCGAGGGCCTCGAAGGCCGTCTGCAGGAACAGCCCCGCGACGCCGAAGGCTGGATCCGCCTGATGCGCGCCCGCATGGTGCTGGGCGAACCGGCGGCCGCCTCCCGGGCGCTGAAACAAGGCCGGGCGGCGTTCGCCGACTCCCCGTCCGACCAGGCGCGGATCAGCGAGGCGGCGAAGGGGCTGAAGGTGCCGGGGGCCTAAGGTCGAGCAACGGCCCGGTGCAGTCGACAATGCGAGCGGTGCGCCAGCCGAACAGCCCCGGATTGATGTCCAGGCAGGCCGTGCCGCCGACGATGGTCCCCTCATAGACCGCCGAGCTGACATCCAGGTGGTTGATTTCCTCGCCGTCCGGCAGTCTCAGACTGAGGTCCGGCCCGCTGCGGTTCAAGTCCTCGCGCCAGATAATCTTGGCGGCCTCCACCTTGCCGGGTGCGGGGTCGAGCAGGACGTTGGCCTGCATGACGACGCCCCAGCTGAAGAACAGGGCGATCATGCCGTTGCAGACCGTCGCCCAGCTGAGCAGGCGGCCCTCGGCGCGGACGCAGATGAAGGTCATCGGAATGGCCAGGCCGACGCAGGCCAGCAGCGGCCAACCCCAATCCACCAACTCGACATCGAATATAGCCCGCAGGGCGGTCGCCATCCCCGGAAGGGTCCAGAGCCCTGTCAGGCTGAGCCGGCCTCCGAGGCGCCGGCCAAAGGAGAGTTCCTCGCCGTCCTCGACCGCGATCCAGTCGGGCCAACATGCCGCCGTGCACAGAAACGCCAACGGGGCCAGCCCGACGAGAATGACCAACGGCAGATAAGGCACGGGCCAGAGGAGCAGCCAGAAACCCAGCACCCAGGCTGCGCCATTGAGCCAACGGACCCAGGCCGGTGGACCGTGGAAGTGGTCGTAGAGTGTCAAACACGCCCCCTGCCGGAGCCAACCGTCGGCCACCGAACTTCGGCAGCTTCTCCGATCATGGCCTCTCAGGCTAGACTGCGCCCCATGAGCGCCGCCCAGCCCCTGCATCCGCACACCGACCCGGACCTCGCCAACCTCGGCCTGCCGGGCTGGATCTATCACGACGCCGACTTCTTCGAGGCCGAGAAGGCGGCGGTGTTCCGCACCAGCTGGCAGGTCGTCTGCCATCTGTCCGACATCCCCGAGCAGGGCGACTTCCACACCCTCGACTTCCTCGGCGAGAGCCTGGTGGTGGTGCGCGGCGACGACGATCATGTTCGCGCCTTCCACAACGTCTGCCGCCACCGCGCCTCGCGGGTCGTCGACGGGCCGTCGGGCAACTGCGGGGTGCGGATGACCTGCCCCTACCATGCCTGGAGCTACGACCTGCGTGGCCGCCTGGCCGGCGTGCCCCACGCCAAGGCCTTCGGCGACTTCGACCGGGCGGCCCACAACCTCGTCCCCGTCGAGCACGAGATCTGCCTGGGCTTCGTCTTCGTGCGGCTGCAGGGCGGCCTGCCGACCGTGCGCGAGATGCTCGGCGACTATTATTTCGAGCTTGAACACTACCGCATGGAGGAGCTCACACCCCTCGGCCGCGTCACCCTGCGCGAGCGGGATGTCAACTGGAAGAACGTCTCCGACAACTATTCGGACAGCCTGCACATCACCGTCGCCCACCCGGGCCTGACCCGGCTGTTCGGGGTCGGCTACGGCCTGGAAGCCGGGCCCTGGTGCGACAAGATGTGGGGCAGCTTACGCGAGAGCCCGTCCGACAACTGGTCCGAGCGGCTGTACCAACGGCTCCTGCCGACGGTCGATCATCTGCCCACGGATCGAAAGCGCCTTTGGACCTATTTCAAGCTCTGGCCGAACGTCGCCTTCGACGTCTACCCCGACCAGATCGACTTCATGCAGTTCCTGCCGGTGTCGCCGACCAGGACGGTGCTGCGCGAGATCGCCTACGTCCTGCCCGACGACCGACGCGAGATGAAGGCGGCGCGCTACCTCAACTGGCGGATCAACCGCGTGGTCAACATCGAGGACAAGGCGCTGATTGAGCGGGTCCAGGCCGGCATGGCCTCCTCCAGCTACGCCATGGGCCCGCTCAGCGAGAACGAGGTGGCCCTGAAGAGCTTCGCCCGGCGAATGCGGACGCTGATTCCGGAATCGAAGCTGGTCGCTGCACCGGTGAAGGGCTGGAGCCGGTGACTCAGTGGCTGTGGTTCGTCGGGCTGCTGATCGGCGCGCCCGTCGTGACCTGGCTGTGCATCCGTCTCGGCGTCACCTTGCGCCGGCCGGGCGGTAGCAGCCTCGGACCGGCTCTGGCGGAGCTGAACGCCGCCTTCGACCCGGCCAGCCGCAACGTCGAGGCCGTCCAGGCCCAGCGCCCCGTCGATAGTCCGGACGACGATCCGCCCCGCTAGATCGCCCCACGCCGGATCACCAGGTTGCGGATCTCGGTCATGTCTTCCATGGCGAAGCGCACCCCTTCACGCCCCAGCCCGGAATCCTTCACCCCGCCATACGGCATGTTGTCGACGCGGTAGCTCGGCACGTCGTTGATCAAAATCCCGCCGACCTCCAGCTCGTCCCAGGCGGCCATGGCCTTGTGGATGTCGCGGCTGAAGATGCCGGCCTGCAGGCCGAAGCGGCTGTCGTTGACCTCGGCCAGCGCCGCCTTGAAGTCGCTGAACTTCGAGAGGATGGCCACCGGCCCGAACGCCTCCTCGTCGCGCAGCTTCAGGCCGCGCGGCACATTCTCCAGCAGGGTGGCGTCGAGCATCGCCCCGTCGCGTTTTCCCCCGCACAGCAGGGTCGCCCCGGCCCCGACCGCCTCCTCGATCCAGCTCTCCAGCCGGGTGGCTTCCTTCACGTCGATCATCGGCCCGATGAAGGTGTCCTCCTCGCGCGGATCGCCGGCCACCAGCGCCTTCGTCTTCGCCACCAGGAGGTCGCGCAGCCGGTCGTACAGGCTCTCGTGGACGATGATCCGCTGCACCCCGATGCAGCTCTGGCCCGACTGGTAGAAGGCCCCGAAGATGATCCGGGTCGCGGCGTCTTCCAGGTCGGCGTCGGCGTCGACGATCACCGCCGCGTTGCCGCCCAGCTCCAGCACCACCTTCTTCTTGCCGGCCCTGGCCTTCAACGCCCAACCGACCTCGGGCGAGCCGGTGAACGACAGCAGCTTCAGCCGGTCGTCGGTGGTGAACAGGTCCGAGCCGTCGCGCGTCGCCGGCAGGATCGAGAAGGCCCCCTTCGGCAGGTCGGTCTCGGCCAGCACCTCGCCGATGATCAGCGCCCCCAGCGGCGTGCGGCTGGCCGGCTTCATGACGAACGGGCACCCCACCGCCAGGGCCGGGGCGATCTTGTGGGCCGCCAGGTTGAGCGGGAAGTTGAACGGCGAGATGAAGCTGCAGGGCCCGATCGGCACCCGCTTCCACATGCCCTGATAGCCTTTCGCCCGGGCCGAGATATCCAGCGGCTGCACCTCGCCGGTCATCCGCACGCTCTCCTCGGCGGCGATGCGGAAGGTGTCGATCAGGCGCGTCACCTCGCCCCGGCTGTCGCGGATCGGCTTGCCGGCCTCGATGCACAGGGCATAGGCCAGTTCGTCCTGCCGCTCGGTGAAGCGCTTCACGCAATGGGCCAGCACCGCCTGGCGCTCATAGGCCGCCATCCGCGCCATCGGCCCGGTGGCCTCGACGGCGGCGGCGATGGCCTGGTCGATGATCGCCGCATCGGCCATCGCCACATGGGTCGCCACCCGGCCGGTGAACTTGTCGGTCACTTCCAGGTCGAGGTTGGGGGTCACCGCCTCGCCTGCGAGGTACAGCGGATAGGCGCTCTTGATCGGCGGCATGTCTTGGGGCTCCGGCACGGCGTAACGCTACACCGCCGCGCTGAGTTCGCGGATGTCCTTGTTGAGGATGCGGTCGTTGTCCGAATAGTCGATCGGAACCTCGACCAGGTGCACGCCCGGGCTGTCCAGGCATTTGCGCAACAGGGCCGGCAGGCCGGCGGCGCTGTCGACCCGGTGGCCGTGGGCGCCGTAGCTCTCGGCGTATTTGACGAAGTCGGGGTTGCCGTAAGTCAGGCCCCAGTCCTCGAAGCCCATGTTGGCCTGCTTCCAGCGGATCATGCCGTAGCTGTTGTCGTTGAGGATCAGCACGACGATGTTCAGGCCGAGGCGCACGGCCGTCTCCATCTCCTGGCTGTTCATCATGAAGCCGCCGTCGCCGCAGACCGCCATCACCTTGCGGCCCGGGAAGACCATGCTCGAGGCCATGGCCGAGGGCAGGCCCGCCCCCATGGTCGCCAGGGCGTTGTCGACCAGCACGGTGTTGGGCATGTAGGCCGGGTAGTTGCGGGTGAACCAGATCTTGTAGACGCCATTGTCGAGACAGATGATGCCGTCGTCGGGCATGGCCTTGCGCACCTGGTCGACCAGGTATTGCGGATAGATCGGACAGCGCAGGTCGTTCACCGACGCGGCGTTGTGGGCCAGCTCGGCGGTCCGGATCCGCTGCATGGCGGCGAAGGTCCAGTGGGCCTGGGGCTGAAGGATTTCCTTCATCTGCCAGATGGCGTTGGCGATATCGCCGACCACCTCGATCTGCGGGAAATAGACCGGATCGACCTCGGCCGAGCGGAAGCTGACATGGATGACGTCGGCTCCGCCGGGCTTCATGAAGAAGGGCGGCTTTTCGATCACGTCGTGGCCGACGTTGATGATCACGTCGGCCGCCTCGATGCAGCGGTGCACGAAGTCGCCCGACGACAGCGCCGCGCAGCCCAGATACCCCGGCCCCCGCTCGTCGATGACGCCCTTGCCGAGCTGGGTGGTGATGTAGGGGATGCCGGTCTTGGCGACGAACTCGGTCAGCATCCGGCTGGTCATCTTGCGGTTGGCGCCGGCCCCGATGACCAGCAGCGGCGATTTCGCCCGGGCGATCCGCTCGGCGGCGGCGCGGGTGCATTTCTCGTCCGGAACCGGGCGTCGCACGACGCTGGCCGGGATCGGCGTCGAGCTGGTCTGCTCGTGGGCGATGTCTTCCGGGAATTCGAGATGGGTGGCCCCCGGCTTCTCCTCCTGGGCCAGGCGGAAGGCCTCGCGCACCCTCGCCGGGATGTTGTCGGCCGAGGCCAGCTGGTGGGTGTATTTGGTGATCGGCCGCATCATGTCGACGACGTCGAGGATCTGGAACCGGCCCTGCTTGGACGATTTGATCGTCTTCTTGCCGGTGATCATCATCATCGGCATGCCGCCCAGCTGGGCGTAGGCGGCGGCGGTGACCAGGTTGGTCGCGCCGGGACCCAGCGTCGCCATGCAGACCCCGGCCTTGCCGGTATGGCGGCCATAGGTCGAGGCCATGAAGCCGGCCCCCTGCTCATGGCGCGTCAGGATCAGCTTGATCTTCGTGCTGCGCGACAGGCTGTCGAGGACATCGAGGTTCTCCTCGCCCGGCACCCCGAAGACGTATTCCACCCCCTCCTGCTCGAGGCAGGCGACGAACAGGTCAGAGGCCTTGGTCATGGTCTTCTCCGGGGCGGGCGCGGAGGCGGGCGCCGGGTGGGACGCGGGCAGGGACACAGGGGAGAGGGCTGGCGGTTCCGGAAGCGGCGCGACGTCGAACAGGCTGGCCCGCTCCCGCCGGCGCATCGCGCGCCGACCGGCCGCGCGGGCGAACAGCAGGATGAGCAGCAGGGCGACGAAGCCGCCCAGCCACGATGCGCCCGGTCCCAGAGCCCAGGCCGCGATCGTCTCGACAGTCCCCATGACCCCCATCCCTTCTCCCGCACCATGACCCAGCCGCCGACGCTTGGCGAGCGGCGTTACGTGAACCTGAAAGCAGAACGGGGGCGAACCTCGCGGCCCGCCCCCGTCCTTTCGGTCAGTCTGTCGGCGGCCCTACGGCTGGCCGACGCCCAGGGCCAGCAGGGTTTCGCTGGTCACTCCGCCCGACAGCCGCCGGTCGGTCTGGAAACGGCCGAGGGCCGCCTGGGTGCGGGTGTTGAACACCCCGTCGCGCGGGCCGCTGTAGTAGCCGCGCAGCCCGAGCGCCGCCTGCATGTCACGCACCAGCTGCGGGGTGACCCGCACCTGCTGGGGACCCGTTTCCACGTAGGGACGCGGGCCCGAGGTCGGGGCGCCGTACATGCCGGCCGGCGTCGCCGGACCCGAGCAGTTGTCGATGCAGTCGCGGCCATAGCCACCGCCCTGAGGCTGCGGCGGGGGAGGCGGCGGCGTCGAATAGCTGGCCTTGTCGGCGCAGACGATCTCACGCCACTGGAAGCTGGTGTCGGTCACCATCCGCTGCTTGGTCACCGTCTTGTAGGTGGCCGGAATGGTGTAGGTCTCGACCCGCTCCTGGGTGATCACCACGCGCACGCGGACCGAGCGGTACTCGGCCGGGATGACGCGCTTTTCGACCCGGGCCTGCTGGTCGATGACCTGGCGGGTGACCACCTGGGTCTCGGCCGGGACCTGGATCTGCACCGTGCGTTCGGGGGTGCGAAGCACCTGGCGGGTCACCGTCGAGTATTCGGCCGCGACCTCGACCAGGCAGAGCACCTCGCCGGTGGCCAGCACCTTGTAGTGGTTGGGATCGGTCGGCTGCTGAGACTTCGGCACGCCGCGGCGCCACTCGTAGTGGGCCTCGCGGACCAGCACCCGCTCGGTGATGGTCTCATAGGTGGCCGGCACGGTCTCGGTGCGGACGCTGGCCGCCTTCAGGATGATGGTCTCGGTCACCGTGCGATAGGTGGCCGGCAGGGTGATGTATTCGGTCCGCTCTTCCCGAACCAGGAGCTGCTGGACTTCCTCGCCGTAGACGGCGGGGATGACGCGGGTCTCGACCCGTCCCGGCCGGTCGATGATCTGCTCGACATAGCTCTCGTAGGACGGCGGGATCAGCATCTTCTCATAGCATTTGCCCGGCACCGCGTTCGGCGGGAAGTCGCCGCTCGGTCCGCCGGCCATCGCGCTTCCCGCGGAGAGCGCCAGCAGCGTCGCGCCCAGCGCCACGCCGCCCAAAAGTTTCGACCTGCCCATTATGGTTCAACCCCTTGTCCTAGCCCGCGTTAACCATAGTCCGGACAAGGTATCCGCCAAGAGGAAACAGCGTTATTCCCGCGCGGGGCGAGATGAATACACAATAAGTCGCGTGGAAGACGTGACCCGTCGCGGTGAATTCGCGTTTCAGGAGAATAGACACCCGAATTGGGCGAGTAACGCTCCGCCCATGTTGGGCGAAGGCGGCCGGGCTACTCCAGCCAGGTCAGCTCGGCATCGACGATGACCGACAGCAGGGTGGTGGCCGTGGTCGTCCCGCGGCCGTCCAGCGGCGTGACGGTCAGCTCCAGGGTCCGGGTCTTGCGGGCCGCGCCGTTCCAGGCCCCGTCCAGGCTGATGCGCAGCCCCTGCCGCGACTCGCAGGCGCCCGAGGGCACCAGGAACAGGGAGTCGGCATCGACCTCGCGCCCGTCGGCCAGCACCCGGATCCGGACGACCGAGGCCGCGTCGGGATCGGGCTTGACCTCGATGAAGCCGGTCGTCACCGCCTCGGAGGCCCCGATCGCCTCGGCCGGAACGGTGACCAGCGCCGTCCGCGGGGTGAGGATGTCGCCGGCCAGGTTAACGGTCTTGCGCTGCATCATCCGCATCGGCGCGGCGGCGAAGACGATCGGCGGCGTCATGTCGAAGGGATAGTCGTAGCCGAAGCTCGCCGTCCGCATGGTCGAGGCCGCGTCGACGGTCGGCGCCAGGCGCCCGCGGGTGTCGAGAAAACCGCTGAACGCCTCGTCGCGCCAGGGCTTGGGATAAAGGCCGTCGCTGTTCTTCGAGTGCCAGAGCGTCCAGATGCGGTCGATGTTGCAGTGGTGCATCCAGAACAGCGGGTCGTTCGGCGAGCGGTCGAGCCGGCCCATGTCGCCGCCGACAAAGCCGTGGATCATGTTGTGGCCGCTCCACTCGGCCGACCCCGAATAGCCGCCCTGGGCCGGCGTGCCGACGTTGCGGGCCCGGCCGAAGAAGGTGGAGAAGTCGTCGGTGATGCGGCCCTGGAAACGCTGGCCGTTGCGCTGCATGAAGGCCTTCAGGGAGTCGGTGGCCTTGGCGTCGCGCTGCATGGCGAACACCGGGTCGCTCGACATGATCGCCGGAATGCGGTCGTCGTCCCAGTCCCAGTAGGGCAGGGCGAAGTTGGCCTTGCCGCTGAACCGCGCCACCTGCCGCTCGAACCAGACCAGCTGCAGCCGGTGCCAGGGCAAAAAGCGCCAGGAGGAGTGGTGCCGCTGGCGCATGTCGGCGTGCAGGGCGATCTGCTCGGTCCAGACCCCGGCCTGTTTCATCAGCGGGATGGCCCGCCGCAGGGCGGCGAGGTCGGGATCATTGGCTGTCAGGCTGGAGACCGGCCGCCGGAGGCGCAGGCTCTGGGCCATCGACAGGTCGACGCCGGCCAGTCCCGCGCCGACAAGGCCGGCAAGCGCCGCGCGCCGATGAATGGCCATATCCATACGCCCCTGACAGATCCCCGGCGGCGATTGGTTAACGGCTGGCCCCGCGAGTCAATCCGGCTCGCCCCCGGCGTGCAGCTCTACAGCTCGACGGTCTCGGCGTAGACGATACGGCTCGCCTGTCGGCTACGCCCGGTGTCGCCTACCTTACCGAAAAGACACTCGACGCTTCCCCGGCGCGGGCCAATAGTCCCCGCCTTCAACGGATCGCCCGCAGAGGCGGCCGCCCCGCTCCAGGAGGCTCTTCCCATGCATACCAATCGCCGCCAGCTCCTGCTGGGCGCCGCCGCCGTCGGCGCGGTCGCCGGTCTGCCCCTCGCGTCCTGCGCCCCGGCCGCCGCCAAGGGCCCGGTCGCCGACGCCAGGCTGGCCTCGCTGCTCGACGCCTTCGTCAACGAAATCCTCGTCGATTCGCCGGAGACGGCCACCTCGCTCGGCCTCGACAAGGACGCCCTGGCCGGCCTCAAGAGCAAGCTGTCCGACGTCTCGGCCGCCGGCCGCCGCAAGACCATCGCCGACTACAAGAGCCGGGCTGCCCGCCTGAAGGAGATCAAGCGCGACGGCCTGAGCGATCACGACACCACCCTCTACGACACCGTCCTGGCCTCGCAGGAGCTGGGCGCCCAGGGTGGCGACTTCAGCTTCGGCGGCGACTACGCCAACCCCTATGTGCTCAGCCAGCAGAACGGCTCGGTCGGCGGCATCCCCGAGTTCCTCAACAGCCAGCACCTGATCAAGGCGAAGTCGGACGTCGACGCCTACATCGCCCGCACCGAGGCCCTGGCCGGCGTCATCGACCAGGAGACCGAGCGCTTCAAGGCCGACGTCGCCGCCGGCGTCGTGCCGCCCAACTTCCTGCTGCCCAACCTGCTCGGCCAGCTGAAGGGCTTCCGCGCCCAGAAGGCCGGTGAAACGGGCCTGGTCAAATCCGTCGTCGACCGCGCCGGCAAGGCCGGCATCGCCGGCGACTTCGCCGCCCCGGTCACCACCCTGGTCAGTGACAAGATCTTTCCGGCCATCGACCGCCAGATCGCCGCCGTCGAGGCGGCGATGAAGACGGCCACCGGCGACGCCGGCGTCTGGAAGCTGCCGCAGGGCGAGGCCTACTACGCCTGGGGCCTGGAAGAGGGCACCACCACCACCATGACCGCCGACGAGATCCACCAGATGGGTCTCGAACAGGGCAAGGCCATCGACGCCCAGATGGACGCCCTGCTCAAGGGCGAGGGCTACACCACCGGCACGGTCGGCGAGCGGGTCGGCGCCCTGACCCGGGACCCCAAACAGCTCTACGCCAACACCGAGGCCGGCAAGGCCGAGCTGATCGCCTACCTCAACGGCTGCATCGACAAGATCCGCCCGCACATGACCGAGCTGTCGAAGCTCGGCCTCAAGGCCGCCGTCGAGGTCAAGCCGGTGCCCAAGGACATCCAGGACGGCGCCGCGCTCGGCTACATGAACTTCGCCTCGCTCGATGGCGCCCGCCCGGCCATCTACTATGTGAACCTCAAGGATACGGGCAACTGGCCGCGCTATTCGCTGAACAGCCTGACCATGCACGAGGCCATTCCCGGCCACGCCTGGCAGGGCGCCTACCTCTCCGAGAAGCATGACCTGGTCCACCCGATCAGCTCGCTGATGGGCTTCAACGCCTTCGTCGAGGGCTGGGCCCTCTACGCCGAGCAGATGGCCGACGAGGTCGGCATGTACAACGGCGACGCGCTGGGCCGCGTCGGCTACCTGCAGGCCCTGCGCTTCCGCGCCGCCCGGCTGGTGGTCGACACCGGCCTGCACGCCAAGAAGTGGACCCGCCAGCAGGCCATCGCCTGGATGACCGAGGCCACCGGCCGCTCGACCGGCGCCATCACCTCGGAAGTCGACCGCTACTGCGCCAGCCCCGGCCAGGCCTGCGGCTACAAGGTCGGCCACACCGAGATCGTCCGCCTGCGCGAAAAGGCCAGGGCGGCGCTCGGCGCCAAGTTCGACATCCGCGACTTCAACGACACCGTCGTCGCCACCGGCGGCGCCCCGCTGACGGTCCTGGGCACGGTCATTGACCGCTACATCGCCGGCGGGAAGTGATCGACCGCCGCTTGGCGCTGGGTGGATTGGGCGGGCTGGCGGCGATGGCCGCCACCCCAGCCCTGGCCGTCGACCCCAAACGACGGCCGCCGCCCAAGCCGCCACAGCCCCAGCCGCTGCCGCTGGGCGTCACCCGCGGCCTGCCCTGGACCAGCGTCCAGATTGGCGACGCCGCGGCCAGGCCCTTCGGCCTGAACCTCGCCAACCACGAATGGTACGCCCACCCCTCGGTCTTCGATCCGGCCTACAAACCCGGCGCCGCCGACGCCGAGCGCAAGCTCAAGCTCGACCGCGTGCTGATCGGCGGCCGGCTGATCGACGCCGACGTCACCTGCTGGAGTTGGCCGCAGGCCTTCGAGGGCCAGCCCGTCGCCGGCTGGATCGGCCTGGAGCGCTACGATCCCCTGCTGCTCGACTGGGACCGCCGGGTGATGACCGTCAACGCCATGCCGCCGGAAGGCTGGCCGACCCTGCCGTTCAACCGGCAGGTCGACACCCACAGCGTCATCGACGTCACCCTCGACGGCGCCCCCTGCCGCCTGGCGCTCGGCTCCTTCTACAGCTGGGGCCTCGAGCTGTCGGAGGACTATGTCCAGGCCCGCGGCCTCTGGGACCGCTATCCGCGCCGCCGCGACAACCACGACGCCGACGGCCGGCTGACCCACCAAAGCGTGGTCATGGAGCGGCTGGACATCGCCGGCCTGACCTTCGATGCGCCCGTCGCCCGGCTGAACGCCGGCAAGCCGACGCCGAGGCTCGGCGGCTACAGGTCCGACGGCGTTATCGGCTACGACCTGCTGCGCCGCTTCAACCTGCACGTCGACCATCGTAAGACCGGGACGCGCGGCATCGCCGTCGCCTACAGCCGCCAGAAGGACGACCCCTGGGCCGACGACCGGGCCGGCATCGCCTTTAAGGCCTATGGCAACGAACTGCAGGTCGGCCGCCTTGACGAGACCGGCCCGGCTTTCCAATCCGGGGTACGGTTGGGCGACATCGTCATCGACGCCGAGGTCGAGGGGGGCGCCGAAGGGCTCGCCTACGCCCTGACCCGCCCCGCAGGAACGCAGGTTCCGCTCGACATCCTGCGCGGCGAGAAGCGGCTGCGGATCGTCGTCACCCTCAAGGACCGGCTCTAGATTTCTCCAGGGTGGATTGAGGGTGGTTGATCGACGCGCGCCGGTAGGCGGAAACAGGCCTTCAAGCCGACAAGCGGTTGGTATCATGGTGTTGAAATTCAAAGAGAAATAGTCCGGGCGGCCGTCGAATTCCTGCTATAATGGTTCCGCTTCGACAAGCCACCCGGACCGCAGCGCCTAGACCGCTTCCAGCACCGTCGCCACGCCCTGCCCGCCGCCGATGCACTGGGTGGAGAGGGCGAACCTGCCGCCCTGCCGCTTCATGATCTGCGCCGCCTTGGCGGTGATGCGGGCCCCGGTGGCGCCCAGCGGGTGGCCGATGGCGATGCCGCCGCCGTCGATGTTGACCCGCGCCTCGTCCATGCCCAGCTCGCGGATACAGGCCACCGCCTGGCTGCCGAAAGCCTCGTTGATCTCGATGACGTCGATGTCGTCGATGGTCAGGCCGGCCCGGGCCAGCGCCTTGCGGGTGGCCGGCACGGGGCCGATGCCCATCAGTTCGGGCGGACAGCCGGCGGCCGAGACCGAGCGGATGGCGGCCAGGACCTCGAGGTTGTTCCTCAAAGCGTATTCCTCGCTGACCACCAGCACCGCCGAGGCGCCGTCGGTCAGCGGCGAGGCCGTGCCGGCGGTGACCGAGCCGTCGGGCCGGAAGGCGGGCTTCAGACCCGCCAGCCCTTCCAGGGTCGTGCCGGGGCGCAGGCAGCCGTCGGCAGCGATCACCGTGCCGTCGGCCAGGACGATGGGGACGATCTCGTCTTTCAGGCGGCCCGCCGACTGGGCGGCGAACGCCTTCTGTTGCGAGGCGAACGCCAGCTTCTCCTGGTCCTCGCGGGAGACATGGTAGAGGGCGGCCACGTTCTCGGCCGTCTCGCCCATGGTGATGTAGGCCTCGATGCCGATCTCTTCGCTGTCCGGGCTGACGCCCTTGAACTTCGGATTGGGCGAGAAGTTGAAACCGCCCTGCGGCACCATGGTCATCGACTCGACGCCGCCCACGAGAAAGGCCTCGCCGGCCCCCAGCGCGATCTGGCCGGCGGCGATGTGGATGGCCGACATCGACGAGCCGCAGAAGCGGTTGACCGTCATGCCGGGGACCTCGACGGGCAGACCGGCCAGAAGGCTGGCCAGCCGGGCGATGTTGTTGCCCTGGGCCGCTTCCGGATAGGCGCAGCCGAGCAGCACATCGTCCAAGGTCGCCGGATCGATGCCGCTGCGCTCCACCACCGCCTTCAGGGCGGCGGCGGCCAGGTCGTCGGGCCGCACCCCGGCCAGCGCCCCCTTGCGGGCAAAGTGGAACGGGGTGCGGGCGTACGCAGCGAGGACGGCGCGGGTCATGGGGTTTGCTCCTTAGGCGGCCACGGCCGGGCGGACGCCGTAGCGTTCCGCCGACTGGTCGCGGGACAGGTTGGGGCCAAGGTTCAGGCGGGCGGCTTCCAGCGCCTGCCAGTCGGCGGCGTCGGGCAGGGCGGGGATGGTCACCGTCTCGCCCTGGGCCAGACCGGCGAGGGCCGCATCGACCATGTCCTCGACGCCCATGACCATGCCGGCCGGCAGGCTGTCGACGTCGACGCCGCTCTTGGCCCAGATGTCGGTGCGGGTGGCGCCGGGCAGCACGGCCTGGACGCGGACGCCCTTGTCCTTGAGCTGGGCGGCCAGCGCCTGTGTCAGCGCCAGCACATAGGCTTTGCTGGCCAGGTAGGTGGGCTCGAACCGTTCGGGCAGCAGGGCGGTGACCGAACCGATGTTGATGATGGTCCCGTGGCCCTTGGCGGTGAACGCCGCCGCGGCGGCGGCCGACAGCCGGGTCAGGGCGGTGATGTTGAGGTCGATCAGGTCCTCGATCCGTTCGGGATCGTGGGTCTCGAAGGAGCCGCCGATGGAGATGCCGGCGTTGTTGATGATGCCGTCGATGTCATGGTCATTGTGGATCCGCCGCTCGACCGCATGCAGGTCGGCTGGCGAGCCGAGGTCGGCCGGGAAGACCTGGACGGTCGTCCCGTCCCGGGCGCTCAGCCTGTCGGCCAAGGCCTCGAGCTTCTTCAGGTCGCGGGCGACCAGGACGAGGTCATGGCCGGCGGCGCTCAGCCGGTCGGCATAGGTGGCGCCGATGCCCGCAGAGGCGCCGGTGATCAGGGTCTTCGTCATAGTCAGTCTCCTTTGAAAACTGATATGGGAATACCTTGCCCCGGCGAAAGGGGCGAGGCGATCAGACAGGCGGATTTCCGTCTCATATCTTCGTATGGTGGGCCTCCCCGCCTGGGTGTGGCATTCTGCCCATATCGGCCGCTTCCGAGCCCCCAATGCCCCAGGCTATCGTCCATATTGTCGATGACGACGCCTCCCTCGCGGACTCGCTGGGCAGCCTGTTCCGTTCGGTCGGCCTGCAGAGCCGCACCTACGGCTCGACCGCCGCCTTCCTCGAAGCCGACCTCCCCGATATCCCGGGTTGCCTGGTCCTCGATGTCCGCCTGCCCGGCGTCAGCGGCCTCGACTTCCAGGGCCAGCTTGTCGGCCTTGGCATCCGCCTCCCCGTCGTCCTGATGACCGGCCACGGCGACATCCCGATGAGCGTGCGCGGCATGAAGGCCGGCGCCGTCGACTTCCTGCCCAAGCCCTTCCGCGACCAGGACATGCTCGACGCCGTCGCCGCCGGCATCGCCCGCGACGGCCAGCGACGCGCCGTCGAGGGCGACCTGAACCGGGTCAAGGACCTCTTCGCGACCCTCTCCCCGCGCGAGCGGCAGGTCATGGGCCTGGTCACCGCCGGCAAGCTGAACAAACAGGTGGCCGGCGACCTCAACCTCTCGGAGATCACCGTGAAGATCCACCGCGGCTCGGCCATGCGGAAGATGCAGGCCCGCTCCCTGGCCGACTTGGTGCGGATGGCGGAAACGCTGGGCCTGCGTCAAACCGCCTGACACCTAGGTATAATTTCTGACGGCCGCGCCAGATGCGACAACCCACTGGCAGGGAAAGCAAAAGGCGTCTTCGCACGCCGTCGCAAAGGCCAATTTGAGTGACCCCACCGCTTATCGCCATCGTCGAGGACGACGACTCCCTGCGCGAGTCCCTGGTCGGCCTCGTCCGCTCCCTCGGCTACCGCGCCAGCAGCTTCGCCTCCGCCGACCTCTTCCTGGCGGCCGGCGAGGAAGCCGCCTGCGACTGCATCATCACCGACATCCAGATGCCGGGGACCAGCGGCATCGACCTCAAGCTCAAGCTGACCGCCGCCGGCTGCACCGCCCCGGTCATCATGATCACCGCCCGCACCGAGGCCGCCCTGCACGACCGCGCCCGGGCCAGCGGCGCGGTCTGCCTGCTGCAGAAGCCGTTCGCTGTCGAGGCCCTGGTCTCATGCCTGGAGACGGCGCTGGCCGCCTAGGCTAGCGTTCGCGCGAAGGGGAGGGGCGATGGCGGACACCGAAGATCTGGTCGAGGCGCTCAAGCGCAGCGAGCACCGCTACCGCAACATCTTCCAGGCCATGTCGGTGGCCTTCTGGGAGCTCGACTTCTTTCCGGTGGGCGACATGCTGCGGGGCCTGCGCAAGCAAGGGGTGACCGACTTCGCCGCCCACTTCCGGGCCCACCCCGAGTTCGTCCGGGCGATGATGGACGCCACCCGCATCATCGACGCCAACGACCGCACCGTCGCCCTGCACGGTCCCGGCGACAAGGCGGCCCTCATGGCCGCCGGCCTCGGCGCCTACTGGCCGGCCGCCAGCAGCCACGTCTATGCCGAGGCCGTCATCGCCGCCGTCACCGGCGCGCCGCACTACGTCACCGAGACCCGCGTCCAGACCCTGCACGGCGTCGAGTTCGACGCCCTGTTCACCGCCGTCTTCCCGCCCGACACCATGAACAAGGGCACCCTGCTGATCGGGGTGGTCGACATCACCGAGCGCAAGCGGGCCGAGGCCCTGCTGGCCCAGGTCCAGGCCGAGTTCGCCCATGCGGCCCGCATCTCCATGCTGGGCGAACTGACCGCCTCCATCGCCCATGAGATCAACCAGCCGCTGGCCGCCATCGCCGCCAGCGCCGCCGCCGGCCAGCGCTGGCTGGACCGGGAAGAGCCCGACCTCGAGGAGGTGAAGACCCTCGTCGCCCGCATCGCCCGCGACGCCGACCGCGCCGCCCGCACCATCGGCCGGGTCCGCGACATGGCCATGCGCCGCGCGCCCGAGCCCTCGCCACTGTCGCTGAACGGTCTGGTCGAGGAGGCCATGGTCTTCCTGCGCCACGAGATCCAGAGCCACGAGGTCACCCTGACCCTCGACCTCGCCAGGGGCCTGCCGCCGGTAATGGCCGACCGTACCCAGCTGCAGCAGGTGGTCGTCAACCTGGCCGTCAACGCCCTGCAGGCCATGGGCCAGGGCGGCAGGCTGGTGCTGGCCACCGATCTCACCGACCACGGCATTCGCCTCACGGTCAGCGACACCGGCCCCGGCATCGCCCCGGACGACCTCGGCAAGCTGTTCGCCAGCTTCTACACCACCAAGGACGGCGGCATGGGTATGGGCCTGCCCATCTGCCAGACCATCGTCGAAAGCTACGGCGGGACCATCAAGGCGGCGAACGGCGAGACTGGGGCGGTATTTACGGTGACGTTGCCCACCTCCCCTTGATCCGCTCATCCCGGCGAATGCCGGGATGAGCGGCAGTTGTGGGGACAAATGACCGGTTGCCCAGCCCATACGAAGGTGTGAGGCATCGAGCCGCACGTAGAATATCGCCGCTACACCAACCGGCGCATCGTCAATCCCAGGACATCACGGCGCTAGAGGCGCCCAACGGGAGAGACGACCATGACCAAGACCATCATGCTGATCCACGGCGCCTGGCTGACCCCGGCCTCCTGGGACCGCTTCCGTGGCCGCTACGAAGCCAGGGGCTACACCGTCGTCACCCCCGCCTGGCCGACCCACGAAGGCACGCCGGCCCAGATGCGTGCCAACCCGCCGGCCGCCATGGGCAAGCTCGGCGTCAAGGACATCGTCGACCACTACGAGCGCGAAATCCGCAAGCTGTCGGAAGCGCCGATCCTGATGGGCCACAGCTTCGGCGGCCTGTTCGTCCAGCTGCTGCTCGACCGGGGCCTCGGCGCCGTCGGCGTCGCCATCGACCCCGGCGCGCCGTTCGGCGTGCTGGTCCATCCGACCGCCGTCATCACCAGCCTGCCGGTGTTCACCACCTGGAATGCCTGGAACAAGGCGCTGCCCTTCACCCGCAAGAGCTTCGCCGCCGGCTTCGCCAACACCCTGCCGCAGGGCCAGCTGGCCGCCGAATACGACGCCCAGATCGTCCCCTCGCCGGGCCGCATCTTCTACGACGTGGTGCTCGGCCGCGGCGCCCGGGTGAACTGGAAGAACCCCACGCGCGCCCCGCTGCTGCTGATCGCCGCCGAGCACGACCGCACCGTGCCGACCCCGATGGTCAAACAGAACTACGCCAAGCAGAAGCGCGCGCCCAGCACGACCGCTTTCCACGAGTTCTACGGACGCAGCCACTACCTCTGCAACGAGAGCGGCTGGGAAGACGTCGCCGACTACTGCCTCGACTGGGCCGTGGCGCAGCTGCCGGCGCAAGCCACACCCAAGCTCGCCGCCGTCGCCTAGATCCCTGAGCCGAGGAGAACGACCATGCCTTTCATCACCGCCAGGGACGGCGCGAAGATATTCTACAAGGACTGGGGCAGGGGCCAGCCGGTCCTCTTCTCCCATGGCTGGCCGCTGAGTTCGGACGCCTGGGACGGTCAGATGACCTTCCTCGGCCAGCAGGGCTACCGCGTCATCGCCCACGACCGCCGCAGCCACGGCCGTTCCGACCAGACCTGGGACGGCAACGAGATGGATACCTACGCCGACGATCTCGGCGCCCTGATCGAGACCCTCGACCTCAAGGACGTCGTCCTCGTCGGCCACTCGACCGGCGGCGGCGAGATCACCCACTACGTCGGCCGCCACGGGACCAAACGGGTCGCCAAGGTGGTGCTGATCGGGGCGGTGCCGCCACTGATGGTCAAGACGGCGGCCAACCCCGGCGGCCTGCCGCTGGCGGTCTTCGACGGCATCCGCAAGGGCACGTTCGACAACCGCAGCCAGTTCTACAAGGACCTGGCCATCCCCTTCTACGGCTACAACCGCGACGGCGCGGCGCTGTCCGAGGGCGTCCGCGACAGCTTCTGGCTGCAGGGCATGGCGGGCGGCCTCAAGGGCCAGCTCGACTGCATCCACGAGTTCTCGGAGGTCGACTACACCGACGACCTCAGGAAGATCGACAGGCCGACCCTGATCCTGCACGGCGACGACGACCAGATTGTCCCCATCGGCGCCTCGGCGATGATGTCCTCGAGGATCGTCAAGGGCGCGACCCTGAAGATCTACAAGGGCGCCCCGCACGGCTTTCCGACCACCCACCAGGACGAGGTCAACGCCGACCTCCTGGCCTTCATCCGAGGCTGACGCCCCCCCCCGCAGCCCGGACAGGCCCGCGCCGCTTCCTCCCCCCTTGAGGCGGCGCGGGCCGCCCCTTTCTCAGAGGCCGCCATGAGCAAGACCCCCCAGAGCAAAACGATCGTCCTGATCCACGGCGCCTGGGTGACCCCGGCCAGCTGGGCCGACTTCCGCCAGCCCTTCGAGGCGGCCGGTTACACCGTCCACACCCCGACCTGGCCGCTCCTCGACGGCTTCACCCCGGCCGAGATCAACGCCAATCCCCCGGCCGGCTTCGGCGCCCTCACCGTCGGCAAGATCGTCGATCACCTGCAGCGGTTCATCGAGGCCCTTCCCGAACAACCGATCCTGATCGGCCACAGCTTCGGCGGTCTCTATACCCAGATGCTTCTGGACCGGGGCGTCGGCGTCGCCGGCGTGGCGCTCAACCCGGTGCTGATCGGCGGCATCGTTCCCGGGCCGGTGACCCTGACCGCCGCCCTGCCGATCCTCGCCCGCCCGAACGGCTGGAACCGGCCCTACGCCTTCACCCGCGACCGCTGGTTCCGCCGCTTCGCCAACGCCGCCTCGAAAGCCCTCTCCGACGAGGCCTACGACGCTTACGTCATCCCCGCCCCGGGCCGCATCTTCTACCAGGCGGCCAGCTGGATCGGGACCTTCGTCGATCCCCGCCGCCGCACCGCGCCGCTGCTGATCACCGAAGGCTCGGCCGACCGCCTGGTGACGCCCTACCTGTCCCGCGCGGCCTTCAACATCCAGAAAGGCTCACCCGCCAGGACCGACTACGCGGCGTTCCCGGGGATGAGCCATTTCCTGATCGCCGAGCCCGGCTGGGAGCGTGTCGCCGGGGCGGCGCTCGACTGGATCGAGAGCCTCTAGGCGGCGACCGCCTTCTCCCGCGCCGGGGTGACCAGCCGCCAGGCCGAGCCCAGGATATTGCCGACCGTCTCGATCATCATCCCGATGACGATCAGGGTCAGCAGGGTCGCCAGGCTGAAGTGCCCGTGCGCCATGCGCTGCGCGGCGTCGATCAGGGCCTGCATGGAGTCCATGTGGATGACCGGCGACAGCGGCGAAGAGCTCCACAACCACAGCAGACCGCCCAGCCGCACCAGGGCCAGGGTCAACTGTCCCAGCGCCGTCACCCGCCGCGCCGCCGGCCGCCAGGCCCGGAACAGCTCCAGGGCGATGCGGGCGGCCAGGTAGGCCAGGATCGGCCAGAAGCCGACCTCGACGATGCCGGTCAGGATGGCCCCGTAGTCGACGCCGTCCATCACCCAGTTCCCGGCCCCGGGGCGCAGGTCGGCGATCGGCAGCACGCCGGTCCACCACAGCAGGAGCACGGTCAAACCCATGGCCGCCCCCAGCGCGTTCGCGGTCGGCGAACCCGATTTCCAGCCCATGACGACGTTGCCTTTCTTGCCGGTCTTGAACGAGCGCTCGATGGCCTCGGTGTCGAAGGCGGCGAGCTCGAACAGGTGCAGGTCGCGGACCCGCCATTCGCGCAGGAACTTCGGCTTCTCCGGCTGCCGCTCCATGACGAAGCCGAGGATGGCCGCCAGCCCGACCAGGCTGAGGCCGCCCTGCACGAGGTTGCCGACCACCTTGCCGAGTAGCTGGCCAAAGCCGATCTCGCCGACCGCCAGCTGGATGAAGGCCCCGATCAGGGTGAGGCCGACCAGCGCCGCCAGCCCGATCTTCACCGCGAACAGGAAGTAGGGGTACAGCTCCGGCCCGATCAGATGGTTGGCCCCGGTGTGATAGCGGCCGGCGACCGACAGCGGATGGCCGACCTCGCGCAGGATGGTTTCCTGCTCGGCCTCGGTCAGCGGCCGCCCGAGCACCTCCTCCTTCGCCTCGAAGCGGTTGAGGATCATGTCCTTCAGTTCGGCGACGATGTCGTCGCGCACGTGCTTGGGCAGCTGCGCCGCCACGGCCTTCAGGTATTGGTCCAGCAGGGTCATTGCCCCCTCCTTGAAGAAATTCGTTGGGTTTCAGAGCATCCGGTCCAGCGAGGCGGAGATGTTCCGCCACTCGGCCGCCAGGCGCTCCAGCATGATCCGGCCCGCGGCGCTGAGGCGGTAGAACCGCTTCTTGCGCCGGTCTTCCTCGCGCCATTCAGAGTCGAGGAGGCCTTGGGATTCCAGCCGGCGCAGCAGGGGATAGAGGGTGCTTTCCTCCATCTCCAACCCGTCGCCGGCCAGGGCGACGCGCAGGCTGTAGCCGTATTGCTCGGTCTTCAGCCGGGCCATCACCGCCAGGATCAGGGACCCCCGGCGCAGCTCCAGCTTCAGGCTTTCAAACAGATCGGTCTCGGACATCGCAGCTTCGCCTTGGCGTCACATAGTGTGTGACACACAGTGTATGGCGCATACTGTACGAGGCTGTCAAGTGGCCCGAAAGCCACCCCACACTTCCGCTCATCCCGGCGAATGCCGGGACCCGGATTCAGCCTCGCTGTTGGATGATTGGCCTAAGATCGAGTCCGCAACCTGCACAGGCGCGGGCTCCATCTGGGTCCCGGCATTCGCCGGGATGAGCGGTAGAGGAGGGGAGGGGAGCCTATCCCTCGATCCGGTAGTGAATGGGCTTGAACGCATAGTTGTTCGACTGCAGCGCCGAACAGGCGGTCAGCGCCACCACCAGGTCCATCTCCGCCTCGAGCAGGATGTGGTCGCCCGCCTTGCTCAGCGGCGGCTCGACCTTCAACGCCGAGGTCGCCGGATCGACCGTCACGTTCATGAAGATGTTGAACGCCGTCGGGATCTGGTCCGGCGTCACGCCATAGGGCGCCAGCGCCTCGGCCAGGTTGCCGAAACAGCCCCGGTGCGGATGCGTGTCGCCATAGATGATCCGGAAGGTGTCCTTCGAACACGGCGTCAGCAGAAAGTCGTGCCGCCCCACCGTGTCCTCGACGATGCGCAGCATGACGTTGCTGCGGTTGGAGTAGAGCGGATCGCCGGTCGTCAGGTAGAGCTTGGACGCATAGTCGAGGCTGCGCCCCGAACTGATCGCCTCGGCCACGTCGCCCGCCGCGAACGCCAGCATGTCCGACACCTGCTCGCCCAGCGGATCGATGACCCGCAGCCGCTGGCCGGCGTTGAGCCGGAAGGCGACGCCGGTGCGCGGTGCAATCTCAATTGTCATTGGCGTTTCCGGAACCGGGCGACTTGAACGGCGGCGTCCAGCGCGGCTCGACCTCGCGGCCGCTGTACTGGCGGGCGGCCGAGGCCTCGCCATGCTTGGCCAGCATCGGGTTGGGCTCGCCGGCCAGGGCCACGTCGCGCTCGATGATCCTCTCGCGCAGCTTCTCGTAGCGGCCCTCCTCGCGCAGGGTCTCGAACTGGGCGTGCGGGTTGAAGACGATCACCGGCCGCTCGAACCGCCGGGCCGGCCGGCTGGCCCCCGGATGCAGGCCGACGATGAAGAAGGCCTCCTCGCCGAGGCTGAGCGCGAAATGGGGGCTCGTCACATCGTCGCTGACCCTGGGATCGTGCAGGTAGCCGTTGAAGGCGTCCTTGTCGGCCAGCGACTGCAGCCGCGCCCAGAGAGCGTCCTCGAACTGCGTCTCGCTCATCCGGTCTGGGGCCTGGAAGATCACCGCCAGGCTCTGGAACGGGTGCGGGGCGGCCCGGTAGCGGCCGGCGAAACGGGTGACGGCGGCGAAGATGTCGAGGTCGTCCCAGGCCGAGCGGATGTCGCGCGCCTCGAGGATCTCCATCTCGGCCCGGGCCAGCGCCGACTTGGCGCCGACGCAGGGAAACGACCCATCCTGGATGAAGTCGGCGAATCGTTCGGCCAGGCCCGTCACTGTCTTGCTTGGCTCACCCACGCCCCACCAACCTTTCCAGGGCCCGTCCGAGCCGGGTCATCGAACGGATCTTGTCGACCCAGGAGAGGGCGATAAGCGGCCCAAGATCGGTTTTGTTCACGTCGACGATGTAGATTCTTCCGTCATGGCGGTCGCGCAGGATGTCGAGCCCGCCCCAGTCGGCCCCCATCCGGGCGTTGAACGCGGCGATCAGCGCCCGTTCGCGCGGGCTGAACACCTCGGCCGGGTCATGCAGCGTCGCCCGCCGGTTCTGGATGGCGAAGCGACGGCCGGCCGGCTTGACCTTGATCCAGACCAGCACCGGCTCGCCGCCGGCGCAGGGGGTGCGCAGGTCGCGGCAGGCCCCGTCGTCGCCGGCCGTGTCGACCAGCCTCTGGTAGACGCAGTCCGGCCGGCGCCGACACGGCCCCTCGACGATGCGGCCGTCATGGACCCCGTTCTTCTCCGACTTCTCGACGATGGGCCCGGCGGTGGTCAGCGGGTCGACGGCCAGCGGATAGCCGAACACCGCTTCGAACACCGCCGCAACATGGCTCTTGGAGACATCGGCGCAGCCGAAGTTGAGGCCGCGCAAGGGACCCGCGCTCTCCGGGACCCCGACGGTCACGTCGTCGAAGTAGAAGGCCGCGTCGGCGTCTTCCGGCCGCCTTGCCACATCGATGCCGGCCCACATCGCCGCCGCCCGGATCAGGTACCAGGGCCGCGGCCGCTCGGGCGCGAACCAGATCGCCGACGGCCGACGCCGCTTCAGCCTGGCGAAAAAGGCCACGGGCCACAGGATCGCCAGCCACACCGCCCAGGATGCGATCTCGGCCAGCACATCGCCGTTCAAGGACAGCCGGATGCCGGTCTTGCGAATCTCCAGCCGGCCGTCGGTCCAGGCGAAATCCGAGATCCACGACGTGGCGCGCCCGTCCGTCGGAGCATCGAGGTGAGCGACCATGGCAGACCCAATGGCGGAGCCGGACCGAAGTTCCGCCGGCAGGGTGCGCCCGTTAACGACGCCGGGCAACTGACCTCCCTCCCGGAATTGGGGAGGGCAGGCGCGCGTTGCGCGCCGGGTGGGGAAGCCGGCCACCGCTCCCAGAGCCACGAACTTTGCAGTGAATACCGGTGGGGTTGGCGACCCACTTCCCCACCCGGCCTTCGGCCTGCCCTCCCCAATTCGGGGAGGGAGGTTCGTGCTGAACCCCTAACTCAGCGACAGCCCCGCCAGCTCGCCGTCCTTACGCCACTCCTCGATCAGCGCGATGAACGCCATCGAGCCCTTGCCGTACGGCCCGTTGCGGGCCGCCATGGCGCTCGGCTGGCCCTCGTTGTTGTAGTAGCCGGGCGTGCATTCCTCGGCGAACTTCTGGCGCTGGATGGCGCTGTCGATCACCTCCTGCACCCAGGCCGCCTCGGCCGCGGGCGTCGCCTCGACCACCGTCGCCTGCCGGGCCGTCGCTTCGCTGATGATGTAGGCGGCGTGCTTGGACTGCTCGTTCAGCATGTGCGGGTAGTTGGCCGTGAACCCCGACTGGCTGTTGGCGAAGATGTAGCAGTTGGGGAAACCCACCGAATGCATGCCGTGCAGGGTCGAGACCCCGTTCGCCCACCGCTGGCTCAGGGTCACGCCGTCCCGCCCGGTGATCTCGTAACCGGCCCGCCGCGCGTACGACGTCCCGACCTCGAACCCGGTGCCATAGATCAGGCAGTCGAGTTCGTACTCGACGCCGTTCACCACCACGCCCTTCTCGGTGATCCGGTCCACTCCCTGGCCGTCGGTGTCGATCAGATGGACGTTCGGCCGGTTGAAGGCGTCCAGGTAGTCGTCGTGGAAGCAGGGTCGCTTGCAGAACTGGTTGTACCAGGGCTTCAGCGCCTCGGCCTTCTGCCGGTCGGCCACCACCTGGTCGACCCGCGCCCGGATCGATTCCATCTTCTGGAAGTCGGCCAGCTGCAGCAGCTCCATCGGATCGCCGGGACCCAGCTCCCCCTTGGCCGCCCGCCGCGCCGCGGCCAGGCCCAGGTTGCGGATGATGTCGGTCCAGCCGTCGTTGACCAGGTCCTCCTTCTGCCAGCCGCCGCTGACCAGGACGTTGAAATTGTCCATCCGCTTCTGCTGCCAGCCGGACTCCAGGCTTTCCGCCCATTCCGGATCGGTCGGCCTGTTGTTGCGCACGTCGATGGAGGAGGGGGTGCGCTGGAAGACGAACAGCTCCTTGGCATGCGCCCCCAGGTGCGGCACGCACTGCACGGATGTCGCCCCGGTGCCGATGATGCCGACCCGCTTGTCGGCCAGGCCGGTCAGGCCGCCCATCGGGTCGCCGCCGGTGTAGTCGTAGTCCCAGCGGCTGGTGTGGAAGGTGTGGCCCTTGAAGCTGTCGACGCCCGGAATGCCCGGCAGTTTGGGCCGATGCAGCGGCCCGTTGGCCATGATCACATGGCGGGCGCGGATGGCCTCGTCCCGGTTGGTGCGGATGATCCAGCGGCCCGCCGCCTCGTCCCAGGTCATGTCCTTGACCTCGGTCTGGAACAGCGCCCCCTCGTAGAGGCCGAAGTGCCGGCCGATGCGCTTGCAGTAGTCGAGGATCTCCGGGGCCCGCGTGTACTTCTCGACCGGCATGTAGCCGACCTCTTCCAGCAGCGGCAGGTAGACATAGCTCTCGATATCGCAGGCCGCGCCGGGATAGCGGTTCCAGTACCAGGTGCCGCCGAAGTCGCCGCCCTTCTCGATCAGCCGCAGGTCGGTGATCCCGGCTTCACGCAGCCGCGCCCCGGCCAGCAGGCCGCCGAAACCGCCGCCGATGACCACCACCTCGACCTCGTCGGTGATCGGATCGCGCGTGAACCCCGGCTCGACATAGGGGTCTTCGAGATAGCGGCTGTAGTCGCCGGTCATCTCGACATACTGCTGGTTGCCGTCGGTCCGCAGGCGCTTGTCGCGCTCGGCGCGGTACTTGGCCCGCAGGGCGACGGGGTCGATGTCCTGGACGATTGCTTCGGCGGAGTCGGCCATCGGGGGAGGTTCCTGGTCGTTTCGCTAGAGTGTCGGTGTCTGACGCAGGGTCAGGTCAAGGGATCAGTCCGTCTTGCTTGTCAGGAGGTCTGGGCCAGCTCGGCGGCCCCGGCCCACAGCTTTTCCCGCTCCTTCAGGCGCCGCGCCTGTTCCTCGGGGTCCCAGCTGGAGCGCGGGCCGACCAGCATGCCCCCGTCGACGAGGATGTGGGTGCCGGTCACGAAGCTGCTGGCCGGGCTGGCCAGGTAGAGGGCCGCCTGGGCGATGTCGTCGGCCTCGCCGGGCCGCTGGACCGGCTGGGCCGCATGCGCCATGCCGCGCATGGTCAGCTGCACCGCCGACTTGATCTGGCTGGGGATGTCGCCCGGGGTGAAGATGTTGGTCAGGATGAAGCCCGGGCAGATGGCGTTGACCCGGATGTTGTATCTGGAGAGCTCGGCCGCCGCGCATTTGCTGAGGTGCAGCACCCCGGCCTTGGCCGCCGAATAGGCGATCGGCCCCATGCCGGCCTGCAGGGCCGCGATGCTGGCGGTGTTGACGATGGCCCCGCCGCCGCGCGCCTTCATGTGCGGAATGGCGTAGCGCATGCCCAGGGCCACCGAGCGCAGCAGCAGGTTCTGGCTGACGTCCCACAGCTCGCCGGTCATCTCCTCGAGCGGCGTCGGCGAGCCGCCGGCCCCGGCGTTGTTGAACAGGATGTCGAGGCCGCCGAAGGTCTGCGACGCGACCTCCAGGGTGACGGCGATGTCGTCCTCGCTCATCACGTCGCACTTGTGGAAGACGACCTGGCCCGGATGCGCCGCCTCCAGCGCGCGGCCGGCCTCGACGTCGATATCGGCCGCCAGCACCCTGGCGCCGGCCTCGGCGAAGCGTTCGACGCTGGCCTTGCCGATGCCCGACGCCGCGCCGGTGATCACCGCGACCTTGCCGTCCAGACTGGTGGTCATATGTCGTCGCTCCCTGATCGCTGATAATACAGCGCCCGCCGAAACCGACAAACCCGAAATTCAAAAAATCGAAAATGTCGCGGCTATGGGGCGCTGTTGGCCGTTCCCCGCGTAGGAATTAGCGGCTGAGCAGGCCCGTCAACGCCGGCCGGGCATAGATGTCGGTGACCTTTTCGGGGGTCAGGCCGTCGGTCCAGGCGATCAGGTCGGCGGCGGCGTTGACCGCGGCGCTGACCATCTGGGCGGCCAGGAAGGGGTCGACCGCGCGGATCGAGCCGTCGGCCGCCCCGTCGGCGATCATCGAGGCGAACCGCTGGCTGACCCGTTCGGCCCGCCAGACGGCGCTGGCCCGCATGCCTTCCGGCAATGCCTGCAAGGCCGAGAACCGCAACAGCAACCCGTCGGGCTCGGCCTGCCGCGAGACCAGCGAGGCGACCGAACTCGACAGCGCCTGCCACTGGTCGCTGGCCCCCGCCAGGGCCGCTTCCTGGGTGGCGCGGATCACCTCGAAGGTGCGGTCGAAGCAGGCGACCACGATGTCGTCCTTGGCTTCCATGTGATGGTAGAAGCTGCCCTTGGTCAGGTTCAGCCGTCCGGTGATGGCGCTGACCGAGGCCCCGCGATAGCTGCGCTCGTTGATCAGCGGCGTGGCCGCCCGCAGGAAGGTTTCGGTCGCCGCGTCGCCCCCCCCGACGTCGATGGGGCGCGGCGCGATGGCCAGCGGCGTCGGCGCGAAGGTCCGCCCCGCCCCCGCCAGTCCCTTGCAGAGGATGTCGAACATCCGCGCCCGCAGGCGGGGGAAGTCCTCGACGTCGTAGCGCGACAGCCAGGCCGACGACCAGTAGAGCTGCTCCAGCAGCATATGGGCCCGGGCCGCCCGGGCCAACCGGTCGAGGTGGAAATAGCCCGGCGCCGCGAACAGCGCCTGCACCTTGTCGAACAGGGCGCGATAGGCCTCGGCCACCGGGGCCCGGTGCTCGTCGCTGAGCGCCCGCACGTCACTGAGGATGGTCAGAGGCGGCTCGGCCTTGGCGCGCACCCGCGTCTGCAAGGCCAGATGCTCGTCCAGCAGGGCCCCGATCCGCCCGGCCAGTTCCGGCTCGGCGCCGGCCGCTTCGACCATCGCTTCCAGCCGCCGCAGCCCGTGCAGGAAACAGTCGACCGCCAGCAGCTCCTTGCGCCGGTAATAGTAGGTGACGCTGGTCGTCGTCAGGTCGACCCGGGCCGCCACGTCGGCCAGGGTCATCCCCTTGAGGCCCTCCTTGTTGAGCACCTCGATGGCGGCCGCCAGCACCGCCTCCTTGCGCTTCTCGAAGCGCGCGGTGGCGGGCCGGGGCGGTGTGGCGATGTCGGCGGTTGTGGCCATGCCTGCTGCTTAGACGATCCGCGCGCCGCCGACCATCGGGCCGCCCGTCGCAGCAAGGAGTGGGTTCGCCTCTGGTCCCCCTTCTCCCGCGAGGGGAGAAGGGCGCCCCGAGGCGAACTCTCTCAACCGGATTGGCGTCATTCAACTCCCGGCGCTAAACACGTCCTGTCGGCGCCTGCCGCGCCGGAGGCCCCCCGCATGAAGTTCCCCTCGATCCTCGGCCTGCTCGCCGTCCTGCTTCTCGGCCTTCCCGCCGCCGCCCAATCCCCGCCTTCAATGGCGCCCGAGCCGCTGCCGGCCATCTCCCCCGACATCGCGCCGAAGTTCACCGCCCCCACCGACGCCAACGACTACACCAAGCGCGACGTCATGATCCCCATGCGCGACGGGGTGAAGCTGCACACCGTCATCGTCATCCCCAAGGGCGCGAAAGACGCCCCGATCCTCCTCACCCGTACCCCCTACAACGCCTCCGGCCGCGCCTCGCGCGGCGCCAGCACCCGCATGCTCGGCATCCTCCCGCAGGGCGACGAGGTGTTCGTCGAGGCCGGCTACATCCGCGTCTTCCAGGACATCCGCGGCAAGTACGGCTCCGAGGGCGACTACGTCGTCACCCGCCCGATCCGCGGCCCCCTGAACCCGACGCAGGTCGACCATGTCACCGACGCCTGGGACACCATCGACTGGCTGGTCAAGAACATCCCCGAGAGCAACGGCCGGGTCGGCATGCTGGGCTCCTCCTACGAGGGCTTCACCGTGGTCATGGCCCTGCTCGACCCGCACCCGGCCCTCAAGGTCGCAGCCCCGATGAGCGCCATGATCGACGGCTGGCGCGGCGACGACTGGTTCCACAACGGCGCCTTCCGGCAGGTGAACCTCGACTTCTTCGGCAGCCAGATGACGGCCCGGGGCAAGGGCGAGGAGTTCGCCCGGCCGGGCTACGACGACTACGAGACCTTCCGCCGCGCCGGCTCGGTCGGCGCCTATGGCAGGACCGTCGGCCTCGACCAGATCCCCTACTATCAAAAGCTCACCCAGCACCCGGCCTACGACGAGTTCTGGAGCGGCCAGGCCCTCGACGAGACCCTGAAGACCCGCCCCCTCAAGACGCCCACCATGTGGATTGGAAGTCTCTGGGACCAGGAGGACAGCTACGGCGCCATCCACGCCTACCGCGCCTGGGAATCGAAGGATGTTGGCAACACCCTCAACTACCTGGCGCTCGGCCCCTGGCGTCACAGCCAGGTCAACTACGACGGCTCCGGGCTCGGCGTCTTCAAGTGGGACGGCGACACCGCCCTGCAGTTCCGCCGCGATGTCCTGCGGCCCTTCTTCGACCAGTACCTGAAGACGGACGGCAGGAAGGCCGACACCCCGCCGGTGCTGATCTACGACACCGGCGCCAACCGCTGGGACCGCCTGCAGAGCTTCCCCGGCGCCTGCGAAGGCTGCGCCACCGCCGGCAGGCCGATCTACCTGACCGGCGGTTTCGGCCTGTCCTTCGACAAGCCCGCGGGCAAGGGTTTCGACGACTACGTCTCCGACCCGGCCAAGCCGGTGCCCTACCTGCCGCGCCCGGTTCGCTTCGCCAACGGCGACGCCTGGCGCACCTGGCTGGTCGCCGACCAGCGCTTCGTCGCCGACCGCCCCGACGTCCTGGTCTATGTTTCCGAGCCCCTGACCGCGCCGCTGAAGATCAGCGGCATCCCGACCGTCAACCTGTTCGCCTCGACCAGCGGCACCGACAGCGACTGGGTGGTCAAGCTGATCGACGTCTACCCCGACGAAGTCCCGTCACAGCCGGAACTGGGCGGCTACCAGCTCGGCATCGGCATCGACATCTTCCGCGGCCGCTACCGCGACAGCCTGAGCAAACCCACCGCCGTCCCGGCCAACAAGGTCCAACGCTACCGCTTCGACCTCCCCCCGGCCAACCACGTCTTCAAGCCCGGCCACCGCATCATGGTCCAGGTCCAGTCGAGCCTCTTCCCCCTCTACGACCGCAACCCCCAGACCTTCGTCGACAACATCTTCTTCGCGAAACCCGAGGACTACAAAAAGGCCACGCAGCGGGTGTTCCGGGCCGGCTCCGACGCCAGCTTCATCACCCTGCCGGTGGTGGAGAACTGACGAGCGGTGAGTTCGCCTCGGGGCGCCCTTCTCCCCTTGCGGGAGAAAGTGGCGCGAAGCGCCGGATGAGGGGTCGATAGGTCTTCAAGCCGCGATGAGGCGGTAGCGACAGGCCGTGTCGTCGGCCGGCGCGCCCCCTCATCCGTCGCCTTCGGCGCCACCTTCTCCCGCAAGGGGAGAAGGGACCCTCACGGCGGCTGATACTGTCTTGGCCGATCCGAAACATGGGACAATAGGGCTGCCGCTTCGATAAGCCCGAGCCCGCCCATGCCCCCGTCAATCCCGGCTTCAGATCGCCGTCAAGGGCGCCTCATGCCGACTTCAAATCGACTTCAAACAAACTTCAACCCGCCCGGGGTCAAGCTGTTGAAATCCCTCAACAAGGCTGCGCAATCCCGTCACCGGTCCTCGATCAGCATCCCCGCACCCTTCTCGGCCATCATCAACGTTGGCGAATTGGTATTCCCCGACACGATCCGCGGCATGGCCGAGGCGTCCACCACCCGCAAACCGCCGACCCCGCGCACCCGCATCCGCGCATCGAGCACGGCCCGCGCATCGCCGTCCGGCCCCATGGCCGCCGTCCCGACCGGATGGAAGATGGTCGTCCCCAGCTGCCGCGCGGCGTCGAGCAGTTCGGCGTCCGAGGTCAAGGCGGCGCCGGGCCGATATTCCTCCGGCCGGTACTTCGCCAGCGGCGCCTGGCCGACGATGGTCCGCGTCAGCCGCAGGGCCTCGACCGCCACCTGCCGATCCTCCTCGGTCGAGAGATACCCCGGCGCGATCCGCGGGCTGGCGTCCGGATCGGGCGACACCACCTGCACCTCGCCCCGGCTCGTGGGCCGCAGGTTGCAGACGCTGGCCGTGAAGGCCCCGAACGGGTGCATGCCGTCGCCCCATTTGTCGAGCGACAGCGGCTGGAAATGGAACTGCAGGTTGGCCGTCGCGTAGCGGGCGCTCGACCGGGCGAACAGCCCGACCTGCGACGGCGCCATGGTCAGCGGCCCACGCCGGAACAGGGCGAAGTCGACGCCCATCATCCCGCGCCGCAACAGGTTGGCGTAGTCGGTGTTCAGGGTCCGCACGCCGCTGACCTTGAACACCGGCCTGATCTGCAGATGGTCCTGCAGGTTGGCCCCGACCCCCGGCGAGGCGTGGGTGACCGCAATTCCCGCCGCCGCCAGCCGGGCCGGATCGCCGATCCCCGACCGCTGCAGGATGGCCGGCGAGCCGATGGCCCCGGCGCTGAGCACCACCTCGCCCCGGGCCCCCGCCGTCACCGTCCGCCCGTGCCGGCGATAGACGACGCCGACCGCCCGGCCGCCCTCGATGAGCACCCGGTCGACCGTCACCCCGGTCTCCAGCCTCAGGTTCGGCCGCTTCAGAACGGGTTTGAGAAACGCCGTCGCCGCGCTGACCCGCAGGCCCCGCCGCTGGTTGACCTGGAAGTAGGAGGACCCCTCGTTGTCGCCGCCGTTGAAGTCGTCGACCTTGGCGAATCCCGCCGCCGCCGCCGCCTCGCGGATGGCGTCGAGGATCTCCCAGCGGATGCGCGGATACTCCACCCGCCACTCGCCGCCCGACCGGTGCAGGCCGCTCGGCGGCGCCACATGGTCCTCATGCTTCAGGAAGGCCGGCAGCACGTCCTCCCAGCCCCAGCCCTCCAGGCCCAGCTGCCGCCAGCCGTCGTAGTCGGCCGCCTGGCCGCGCATGTAGATCATGGCGTTGATCGCCGACGACCCGCCCAGCACCTTGCCGCGCGCATAGGCCAGGGCCCGGCCGCCCAGCCCCTCCTCGGCGGCGGTCTGATACATCCAGTCGGAGCGCGGATTGCCGATGGCGAACAGGTAGCCGGCCGGGATGTGCAGCCAGATCCAGTCGTCCTTGGCCCCGGCCTCGAGGATCAGCACCTTGCGGCCAGCGTCCGCCGACAGCCGGTTGGCCAGCAGGCAGCCGGCCGAGCCCGCGCCCACGACGATGTCGTCCCAGAGGATGTCCCCGCTCATGGTTGCGATCCTAGAGCGCGCCGGCTTCCGACCCAAGCCCGCGGACCGCGCTTGACGTCAGGGCGCGGCGGGTTTCGAATGTCGGGTACGCTCCGCCAGAGAGCCGGGAGAAACGTCATGCCCTACGTTGAAGGCCAGACCGTCCACGACGCCGACGCCCATGTCATGGAACTGCCCGGCACCATCGAGCAGTACATCGACCCGGCCTGGCGCGAGCGCTTGGCGGCCAAGCTGCGCAAGAAGTCCGACGGTTTCGCCGACGAGGCGCGCGCCCTGCAGGCCGATCCGCAGTTCCGGGCCGGGGCCGACGAGGCGCTGCTGCTGCGCAAGAACTACCAGGCCATGGGCGCGTTCGACAGCGCCGACCGGCCGCGCGCCGTCGACCTGCTCGGCTTCGCCAGCCAGCTGGTCTTCTCGACCGCCGGCCTGTTCCTGTTCACCCTCGAGCACGGCGACGACCCGGATCTCGCCGTCGAGGCGGCCCGGGCCCACAACCGCATGATGATCGACTACTGCCGGGTCGACCGCCGCCTGCTGCCCACCGCCTACGTCCCCCTCGTCGACCGCGCCCGCGCCGTGGAGGTGGCCCGCGAGGCGATTGCGATGGGGGCGAAAGGCCTGATGATCCCCAGCCGGGTTCCCCGGGGCCATGCGCCGAGCCACGCCGACTTCGACCCGCTCTGGGCCCTGGCCCAGGAGGCCGGCCTGCCGATCCTGTTCCACGTCGGCGGCGAGCTGAAGACCGACCCGGCCTATTTCAACAATGGCGGGCCGCAGGTGCTCGACTTCCATGGCGGGGCCGAGAACTTCACCTCGGTCAGCTTCATGTCGATCCCGGTGGCCATCTGGCAGACCCTGCCGGTGCTGGTCTTCGACGGCGTCTTCGACCGCTTCCCGAACCTCAAGTTCGGAGCCATCGAACTCGGCGCCGGCTGGCTGCCCAGCCTGATGCAGTTCATGGATTCGGCGGCGCTGGCCTTCCACCGTGAGGAGCGCATCCAGAAGCTTTCCGGCAAGCCCAGCGACATCCTCAAGCGCCAGTTCTTCGCCACGCCCTACCCGCACGAGAACGTTGGCTGGATCATCGCCAACGGCTGCGAGGACATCGCCCTGTTCTCATCCGACTACCCGCACGTCGAGGGCGGCCGCAATCCGCTGAAGCGCTTCAACGAGAGCCTCGAAGGCGTCTCGGCCACGGCGCGCGGCAAGTTCTTCCGCGACAACTTCATCGCCCTGATGGGCAATGGCCTTGCCGCGGACCTGCACGAGATCCCGGGCCTGGAGGCCGCCTGAGTCCTAGGATTCTTCTTCCAGGGTGACGGCGACGTCGCCGTTGGCCGACAGCCGCACCTTGCCGTCCTCGATGTCGGCGACCAGGCCGCCGTCGATCCAGTGGTGATGGTTGTGGGTCGTCGACTGCTTGGTCAGCTTGATGCGGCCGCCCTCGACGCTATCGACGACGCCGACATGAACGCCATCGGCGCCGATGACTTCGGCGTGCTCTTTGACCTGATCCAGAATGGACATGATGTCTCCTTTGCAGACCAAACGGGCGGACGGCGCTCAGGGTTGCTCCGCCCAATTCACGGCAAGAGGGCTTGCCCTCCCCAAGGGCGCCCCGGCAAAAGGGCGACACCAAACCAGGAGGATGCCCCGATGACCTTCAAGCCCTTCGACCTGACCGGCAAGGTCGCCCTGATCACCGGCGGCAACGGCGGCATCGGGCTTGGCATGGCCGAGGGCCTGGCGGCGGCCGGCGCCGACGTCGTCATCTGGGGCCAGAACCCCGACAAGAACGCAAAAGCCGAGGCGACGCTGAAGGCCTACGGCGGCAAGGTCATGGTCCGCCCGGTCGACGTGGCCAACGAGCAGGCGGTGGTCGACGGCGTCGCCGAGGCGCTGGCCCAGATGGGCCGGCTCGATTTCGTGGCCGCCAACGCCGGCGTCGGCAAGGGCGCGGCCTTCACCGAGATGACCACCGAGAACTGGCGCCGGGTCACCACCGTCAACCTCGACGCCGTCTTCTGGACCTTCCGCGAGGCCGCGAAACACATGGTCGAGCGGGCCGGAGCCGGCGATCCGGGCGGCAGCCTGCTGGTCACCTCCTCGACCTCGGCCATCCACGGCGCGCCGCGCAACCAGGCCTACGCCTCGTCCAAGGCGGCCGTGCAGGCGATGATCCGCGGCCTGGCCGTCGAGTTCGCCCGCTACGGCATCCGCGCCAACGCCGTGCTGCCGGGCTGGATCCGCTCGGACATGACGGCCGGCGCCCAGGCTAACGACAAGTTCAACGACAAGGTCATCAGCCGCGTGCCGATGCGCCGCTGGGGCGACCCCGAGGACTTCGCCGGCCTGGCCGTCTACCTGGCCTCCGACGCCTCGCGCTTCCACACCGGCGACAGCATGGTGATCGACGGCGGCTACACCATCTTCTAGAGTTTTCCCGTGTCCCAATCCTTCCCCGAAATCCGCGAAGCGGTCGGCAAGCTGTGCGCCGGGTTCCCCGGTTCCTACTGGCAGGCCCTCGACCGCGACCGCATCTATCCGACCGAGTTCGTACAGACCCTGACCGAGGCCGGCTTCCTCTCGGTGCTGATCCCGGAGGAGTATGGCGGCTCGGGCCTGGGCCTCGGCGCGGCGACGGCGGTGCTCGAGGAGATCCACCGGTCGGGCTGCAACGGCGGCGCCTGCCACGCCCAGATGTACACCATGGGCACCATCCTGCGGCACGGCACGCCGGCCCAGAAGGCGAAGTACCTGCCGGCCATCGCCTCGGGCGAGTTGCGCCTGCAGGCCTTCGGCGTCACCGAACCGACCAGCGGCACCGACACCACCCGTCTGCGCACCTTCGCCAAAAGGGTGGGGGACAAGTACGTCGTCAACGGCCAGAAGATCTGGATCTCCCGGGCCGAACACAGCGACCTGATGGTCCTCCTGGTCCGCACCACGGCCCGCGAGGAGGTGACCAAGACCTCTGACGGCATGAGCGTGCTGCTCGTCGACATGCGCGAGGCGGTCAACCACGGCCTGACCATCCGGCCGATCCGCACCATGCTCAACCACGCCACCACCGAGCTGTTCTTCGACAACCTTGAAGTCCCGGTGGAGAACCTGATCGGGAGTGAGGGCAGGGGCTTCAAATACATCCTCGACGGCATGAACGCCGAGCGCATCCTGATCGCCAGCGAGTGCATCGGCGACGGCAAGTTCTTCATCGACCGCGCCTCGGCCTACGCCAAGGAGCGCGAGGTCTTCGGCCGGCCCATCGGCCAGAACCAGGGCGTCCAGTTCCCCATCGCCCGGGCCCACGTCCAGGTCACCGCCGCCTCGCTGATGGTCGACAAGGCCGCCGCCATGTTCGACGCCGACGAGCCCTGCGGCACCGAAGCCAACATGGCCAAGATGCTGGCCAGCGAAGCCAGTTGGTACGCCGCCGACATGTGCGTCCAGACGCACGGCGGTTTCGGCTTCGCCGAGGAGTACGACATCGAGCGCAAGTTCCGCGAAACCCGCCTCTACCAGGTGGCCCCGATCAGCACCAACCTGATCCTCAGCCACGTCGGCACCCACGTCCTGGGCCTGCCCAAGTCCTTTTGATCTTCCGCTCATCCCGGCGAATGCCGGGATGAGCGGAGGTCAGAGGTGGAACTCGGCATCAAACACACGTTCTGAAAAACGTTCACGCTCGTGAGAGTGAACGTTGACAGATGAGCGAACAGCGTTGCAACCTTCACCCAACAGCCCCGCATCAAGACGGGCGCTGAAGGGAGGGAATGATGAAGGGTTATCTGCTCGCGACGGCGTGCGCCGTCGCCATGGGCTTTGCTTCGCCGGCGCTGTGCCAAACCGAAGAGAAGCCGGCCCCGGCCGCCGCTGAAACCACCGACGTCGACGAGCTCATCGTCTCGGCGACCCGCCGCGACGAGAAGGTCCAGGACGTTCCGCTCAGCATCACCGCCTACGGCCAGGAAGAACTGACCGCCAAGGGCGTCGTCGGCTACGAGGGCCTGGCCCAGGAAACCCCCGGCGTCATCCTCAATCGGCCGACCGCCAACTTCAACAATTTCACCGCCCGCGGCGTCGCCACCAACGGCTACGGCGCCAACCTGCAAAGCACGGTGGCGGTCTACATCGACGAACTGCCGATCTCGACCATCGGCAACACCACGGTGCTGGACCCCAACATCTACGACATCGAGCGGGTCGAGTTCCTGCGCGGTCCGCAGGGCACCCTGTTCGGGTCCGGCTCGCTGTCGGGGGCCCTGCGCATCCTGACCAAGAAGCCCGACCTCAACGACTTCGACGTCACCGCCCTGGTCGATCTGGGCCTCGCCGACGGCGACGCCCTGCGCCAGCGCTACAACGTCATGGTCAACGCCCCCATCGTGAAGGACACGCTGGCCGTCCGCCTCGTCGGCTTCTACCGCGACGAAGAGGGCTGGGTGGACAACCTCGGCACCGGCAAGAACAACTCCAACACCCTGGTCGACTGGGGTGGCCGCTTCAACCTGCTGTGGGAGCCGACCGACCGGCTGTCGATCCGGTTCCTGACCTCCTACGAGAAGTCCAATCCGGAAGACTCCGGCCTGACCACCCCGGCGCTCGGCTGGGACAAGCGGGTCTCCGACCGGCCCGACCAGTTCGTCGGCGAGCTGACCACCTTCAACGCCACCGTCGACTACCAGTTCGACGGCGCCAAGCTGACCAGTTCGACCACCCAGTCGAAGTTCGACCAGAAGTTCTTCGTCGACCTGGCCGGCACCTTCGGCGGCGCCATCCCCTTCGCCCTCGACGCGCTTGGCTTCCAGGACACCTTCGTCGAGGAGGCCCGGCTGGTCTCCGACCCGGGCGGCAAGTGGGACTGGTCGATCGGCGGCTTCTATCTCGATCGCCGGCTGGACGTGGATTACCAGTACCGCTCGACCCCGGAATTCCTGGCGGCGCGCGGCATCACCGGCCTCACCGACGAATACTACAACCGCCAGTTCAGCCACTTCATCAGCCACGAAAAGGCGGTGTTCGGCGAATTGACCTACCGCTTCACCGATGACTGGTGGGTGACCGGCGGCATGCGCTACGCCTCGGTCGACTCCCAGGGCTTCACCGAGGGCGGTTACAATTCCAACTACTTCATCTACGCCCTGTTCGGCATCTCCGGCCCGCTGACCGTCACCCCCATCCCCAAGGCCACCGGGGTCAAGGTCGAGGCCAGCGATCCGTCCTGGAAGCTCAGCATGTCATGGCGGCCCGTGCCGAACATGACCACCTACGTCAGCTACTCGACCGGCTTCCGCACCCCGGTGGTCAACGCCTTCGCCGGCCGGGCCAGCACCATCGATCCGACCGACCTGATCATCCCCTACGGCGCCGATTCCGACGACCTGACCAACTACGAGTTCGGCCTCAAGGGACGTTGGTTCGACGGCCGGCTGCACGCCAACCTGGCCCTCTATTACATCGACTGGCAGAATATCCAGGTCCAGGCCAACCGGGTTTCCGACAGCATTCAGTTCGCCACCAACATCGGCGGCGCGGTGTCCAAGGGCCTCGAGTTCGAGATCATGCTCCTGCCGACCGAGGGCCTGACGCTGGGCCTCAACGGCGGCTTCAACGAGGCCAAGGTCACCGACCTGACGGCCTCGGAAGCGGCCATCTCGGGCGCTGAAAAGGGCTCGCGGCTGTCGTTCCCCCGGTTCCAGGGCTCGGCCTACATCAACTACCGCTGGATGATCGGCTCGTCCGCCGAGGCCAACGCCTCGCTGGTCTACAGCCACATCGGCTCGTTCCCGGGCCAGTTCCCCAACACCCCCGGCCGGCCGCTGGTGACCAGCCCGACCTACGACTACACCGACAGCTGGGACAACGTGAACGCCAACTTCGCCGTGGCCTTCGACAAGTTCACGGTCGGCGCCTACGTCGAGAACCTGTTCGACGGGCACAAGGTCACCTACGTCCACCCCGAAGCCTTCGTGGCGAGCCGTTATGCGACCCAACGGCCGCGCACCATCGGCATCCGCGTCAGCGTCGACTTCTAAGGTGGCGGCTTCTCCTCCTCACAATGTCGCAAACGGTCCGGCGGGCGCATCCGCGCCCGCCGGACCCGGTCCCCATAAAGTCGGGGGGCGCGCCTGGTTCGCCCTTGGCGTTCTCTGCTTTGTCTATGTGCTCAACTTCCTGGACCGGCAGCTGCTGTCGATCCTGGCCAAGCCGATCCAGGACGACCTCCACATCGGCGACGGCCAGATCGGCCTGATCACCGGCCTCTATTTCGCGCTCTTCTACTGCACGATCTCGATCCCGGTCGGCTGGCTGGCCGACCGCACCAACCGGGTGAAGCTGGTGGCCGTCGCCTGCGGCCTGTGGAGCGCCGCCACCATCGCCTGCGGCGTGTCCTCCAGCTATCCGCAGCTGGTCCTGTCCCGCATGGCGGTCGGGGTGGGGGAGGCCGGCGGCGTGCCGCCCTCCTACGCCATCATCAGTGACTACTTCGGCCCCGGCACGCGCGGCACGGCGCTCGGCCTGTTCAACCTCGGCCCGGCCATCGGCCAGATGCTCGGCGTCGCCTTCGGGGCCTCCATCGCCGCCGCCTACGACTGGCGCAGCGCCTTCGTGGCGGTCGGCGCGGTCGGGGTGGCGACGGCCGTACTGGTCTTCTTCTCGCTCAAGGAACCCAAACGCGGCGGCCTCGACCAGGCCCCCGCCGCCGGCGCTGTCCCGCAAGCCAGGGAATCCTTCTGGACGACCTGCCGGATGTTTTTCTCGCGGCCTGTCCTGAGGCTCACCGCCCTGGCCGGCGGCGCCACCCAGTTCGTCACCTACGCCCTCCTCAACTTCGCCACCCTCTTCCTGATGCGGGAGAAGGGCATGACCCTGCAGGAGGTCGCCCTCTGGTACGCCCTCCTCATCGGCATCGCCGGCGGCGGCGGCATTTTCATCGCCGGCCGCCTCGCCGACTGGCTCGTTCCGAAGACCAAGAGGGCCTACGCTTGGCTGCCTGCGGCTTCCCTCACCCTGGCAGTCCCTTTCTACGTCGGCTTCGTCTGGGCCCCGACCTGGCAGCTCTCCATGCTGTTCCTGATCGGCCCGATGTTCCTCAACTACTTCTACCTGTCGCCCTCGGTGGCGCTGGTTCAGGAAGAGGTGAAGCCGCACCAGCGGGTGCTCTCCGGCGCCCTGCTGCTGCTGGTCATGAACCTGATCGGCCTGGGCCTGGGCCCCACCTACCTCGGCGCCGTCAGCGACGGGTTCAAGGCCGCGCATCCCGGCAATTCGCTGCAGCTGGCGCTTTACACCCTCGTCCCTTTCTACGTCCTGGCGGTGATCCTGTTCCTGATCCTGGGCCGGGCGCTGGGCCGCGAAGAGACCGCCGCGAAGGGAGCGGTGGCATGATCCATCCCCACCGGTTCTTGCCGACCAGAATTCGGTCAACCGCCGTGAGTGTCCCTTCTCCCCTCGCGGGAGAAGGTGGCCCGAAGGGCCGGATGAGGGGGCTCCTTGTCCTTTCAACAGCGTACAGGTGGGTGGGTCGAGCCGTGTCGAATGCCGGTGCGCCCCCTCATCCGTCGGCTTCGCCGACACCTTCTCCCGCGAGGGGAGAAGGGCGCCCCGAGGCGAACCCACAAAGGTCTGTTCGTATGCGCTTTCCTATCTTCGCTCTCTTGGCCAGCCTTGCATTCGCTGCACCCACCCTCGCCGCCACCGGCCCTGTCGTCACGGCCCCCGCCGGCGCCGTTCGAGGCGAGACCAGCAACGGCGTCGAAGCCTTCAAAAACCTCCCCTACGCCGGCCCCCCCGTCGGCCAGAACCGCTGGAAGCCCCCGACCGCCACCCCGACCTGGTCCGGCGTCCGCGACGCCACCGCCTTCGGCCCCGCCTGCATCCAGCCGCCCTCGCTCCCGGGCAGCATCTATGCGGAGGACCTCAAGGCCTTCAGCGAGGACTGCCTGTCGCTCAACATCTGGAAACCCGCCGGCGCGACCAAGGCCCCGGTCATGGTCTGGATTCACGGCGGCTCGCTGGTCAGCGGCTCGGCCCGGTCCGGCATGTACGACGGCGCCATCATGGCCCGGCGCGGCGTCGTGGTGGTGTCGATCAACTACCGCCTGGGCGTGCTGGGCTATCTGGCCCATCCCGAGCTCAGCGCCGAGTCGAAGGATGGCGTCTCGGGCAACTACGGCCTGCTCGACCAGGTCGCGGCGCTGCAATGGGTGAAGCGCAACATCGCCGCCTTCGGGGGCGATCCGGGCAACGTCACCGTCGCCGGCGAGTCGGCCGGCGCCCTCTCCATCATGTACCTGATGGCCTCGCCCAACGCCCGGGGCCTGTTCCACAAGGCCATCGTCCAGAGCGGCTACATGATCTCGACGCCGTCGCTGCGCGAGGCGCGCTTCGGCGAGATTCCTTCCGAGACCCTCGGCGAAACCATGGCCTCGAAGATCGGGGCCCGCGGTCTGGTCCGCCTGCGGGCCATGGACGCCACCGAACTGACCTGGAAGGCGGTGCTGTCCGGCTATCCGCCGTTCGGAACCATCGACGGCAAGGTCCTGCCGCGCCAGCTGGTCGAGGTCTTCGACCGCGGCGAACAGGCGCGCGTCCCCGTGCTGGCCGGCTTCAACAGCGGCGAGATCCGCTCCCTGCGTTTCCTGGCCCCCAAGCCGCCCGCCACGCCGGAGGCCTACGAGGCGGCCATCCGCGAGCGCTACGGCCCCCACGCCGACGAATTCCTGCGTCTCTACCCGTCCTCGAACATGGCCGAGAGCATCCTCGCCTCGACCCGCGACGGCATCTATGGCTGGACCGCCGAACGCCTCGCCGCCAAGCAGACGGCGGTCGGCCAGCCGGCCTTCCTCTACCTGTTCGACCACGGCTATCCGGCCGCCGACAAGGCGGGGCTGCACGCCTTCCACGCCTCCGAGATTCCCTATGTCTTCGGTATCTCCGATCGTTTCCCCGGGGCCTGGCCGAAGATGCCCACCACGGCGGAGGAAGCCGCCTTCGGGGAGTCGCTCGCCAGTCACTGGGCGAGCTTCGTCAAGACCGGCGCGCCCGGCGGCGGCTGGAACCCCTACGGGTCCGACCGCAGCTACATGGCCTACGAGGACCAGGCGCACCCCAGGGTCGGGCTGATGCCGGGCATGTACGCCCTGCATGAAGATGTGGTCCTGCGCCGCCGAGCGGTGGGGACCATCCCCTGGAACTGGAACCTCGGCATCATCTCGCCGCCGCTGCCCCTGAGAGCTTCGGAGACCCAATGATCGACGGGGCCATGCAGCCGTACGCGTTGACGCTCGACAAGGTGCTGGACCACGCGGCCAAGTGGCACCCGCGCGCCGAGGTGGTGACCGCCCGCGAGGACGGCCAGACGATCCGCATCGGCTACGCCGACCTCGCCGACCGCAGCCGGCGGGTCTCCGGCGTGCTGCAGAACCTCGGCGCCGGCTTCGGGATGCGCATCGCCACCCTGGCCTGGAACAGCCAGGCCCATGTCGAGGCCTGGTACGCCATCATGGGCATGGGGGCCGTCTGCCACACCCTCAACCCGCGCCTGCACGCCGACCAGATCGCCTGGATGCTCGACCGCTCCGGGGCCCGCATCCTGATCGTCAGCGCCGACCTGCTGCCCCTGGCCCGCCAGGTCGCCGAGCGCGCCACGGCCGTCGAACGCCTCCTGGTCATCGACGGCGAGGCGCCCGAAAGCGCCGCCGGCCGCCCGGCGGTTCTGCAACTCGAACCCCTGCTGGGCGCCTGCCAGGATCGCCCCGCCTGGGGCCAGTTCGACGAAACCAGCCCCTGCGGCCTCTGCTTCACCTCGGGCACCACGGGCGCGCCCAAGGGGGTGACCTTCACCCACCGCTCCAGCTTCCTGCATGCCCAGCGGCTGTTGCAGGTCGACGCCATGGCCGTCTCCGGGGCCGACAGCGTGCTGGCCGTGGTGCCGATGTTCCACGCCAACGCCTGGGGCCTGCCGTTCGCGGTGCCGGCCGCCGGCGGCAAGCTGGTCCTGCCCGGCCGCCACAACGACGGGACGAGCCTGGCCCGGCTGATCCGCGCCGAGGGCGTCACCACCGCCGTCGGGGTGCCGACCGTCTGGCTGGGCCTGCTCGAACATCTCGAGGCCACGGGGGCCGATGTCCCGACCCTCAAGCGCATCGTCGTCGGCGGCGCGCCGATGCCGTCCGCCCTGATGGCGCGTCTGGAGACCCGCCTCGGGGTCCGGGTGCAGACCACCTGGGGGATGACCGAACTGTCGCCCTCCGGCACCGTCACCCCGCTCGGCGACGCCGTCCGCCCGGCAGCCAACTCCGGCCGCCCGGCCCTGGGTATCGACCTGCTGATCACCGATCCCGAGGGCCGGCCGCTTCCGCAGCAGCGCAACGCCGAGGGCAGCCTGCGCGTCCGCGGCGCCGCCGTCGTCGAGCGCTACTTCGGCGAGAAGGCGACGGCGCTGGACGCCGACGGCTGGTTCGACACCGGCGACCTGGCCCGCATCGACGAGGCCGGCAACCTGATCATCACCGGCCGCGCCAAGGACCTGATCAAGTCCGGCGGCGAATGGATCAACCCGGTCGAGATCGAGGCCGTGGTCGGCGCCCTGCCGCAGGTTTCCCTGGCCGCCGTCATCGGCCGCCTCGACGCCAAATGGGGCGAGCGGCCGATCCTGCTGGTCGAACTGCGCGACGCCGGCGAGGTCAGCAACGAGACCTTGCTCGCGCCTCTGCGGGGTCGGGTGGCGCCCTGGTGGATTCCCGACGCCGTTGTCCGTTTGCCGAGCATGCCGCTGGCGGCGACCGGCAAGATCGACAAAATTCGCCTGAGAGCCGAATACGGGGGGGCTACGCCTTGACGCTCGCAGGGTCAGTCTTGAAAGAGTACCGCGTGCCCCAAGCCCAGACATCCCCACGCCGCTCCACCAAGGCCGAACAGCGCGCCGCCTCGATGGAGCAGATCCTCGACGCCGCCGAACTGCTGTTCTCCCGCAAGGGGCTGCATGGCGTCACCCTCAAGGACGTGGCCCAGGCCGTCGGCGTGCACCACACGCTGCTGAACTACTATTTCGAGGACAAGAAGAAGCTGTTCGACGCGGTCTTCGCCCGCCGGGCCGGGGTGACCATCGACCGGCGGATGAAGGCGCTGAACGCCTACGAGGCCGCCAACGCCGTCCCGACCGTCGAGGGCGCCCTGCACGCCTTCCTCGACACCGACCTGGACCTCTACATCGAGGGCGGCGAGGGCTGGCGCAACTACGGGGCCCTCGGCGCCCAGGTGTCGAACACCCCCGAGGGCTCGATGCTGATGGA
>JAQGIK010000067.1 GCA_028291265.1 Caulobacter sp.
GGCCTTGGCGGCTTCAGCGGCGGCGGCCTTGCGAGCCTCCTCGGCGCGGGCGGCCTGCTGGATCTGGGCCTGACGCTGGGCGCTTTCGATGGCGGCCTGGCGGGCGCGCATCTCGTCGGCGGACAGACCGCCGGCGCCTTGCGAGCCTTGCGGACGCTGCTGCGGCGCGCCCGGCGCGGGGCGGCGCTCGGCGTTCGAGGGACCGGCGAGATTCGCCGCCGGCGGCGTGTGGGTCCGCTGCCGTTTGGTTTCCACCACCACCGTCTTCGTCCGCCCGTGGCTGAAGCTTTGCTTCACCACGCCGGCGCTGACAGACCCCGTGCGGGGCTTCAGCGTCATGGGCGGGCGGCCCGGGCGGTTGTCGTTCTCGTCGCTCATGCGTCTCGCTTAACTCGCGACCGGAGAATCCGGCCGCACTACCTGAATTTCCAAACTCACAAAGGGCCCGGTCGCGGTTTCCCGCGGGCCCTTCTCCTACCGCTCCTCGTGCCAGCTCTCGGGGAGAAGCGGGCGAAAACCGGCCAGACGTTCGACGTCCTGCGTCCAACTTTTGGCAGACCGTCCGCCGAGGAAGGCGGTGTGTATCACATTCTCGGCTCCCAAGGCCAAACCCAATTCGGCGGAATTGAAAACGCCGATGACCCGAGGCTGCGGGGTCATATGTCGGGCCAGGTTGAGAATCTTCGAACGACCGTCGGCGGCGCCGTCACTGGCCTCGATCAGCCAGGCGGCCTTGCCGCCACGAACGGCCGACATGACCTTTTCGAAGCCCGATGTAAGGTCGCCCGACCGGCGCGCAAGGCCCAGGCTGTCGAGAACCCGCTTGGTCAGCAGTTTCTCGACCAGGTCGACCAGGCCATCGGGCACGGTCAGCTTGGCCTTGGCCGAGCGGGCGAAGGCGTTTTTCTTCGCGGCCTGCTCGAGGCTGGCGCGGTCGGCGGCGACCCAGATGCCCCGGCCCGGCAGCTTGCGCGCCATGTCGGGGGTGACCACGCCGTTCGGATCGGCGACGAAGCGGATGAGCTTCGCCTCCGCCATCACCTCTCCCGAGACGATGTCGCGCCGTTCCCTGGCGGCTTCCGCCAGGGTCTTGTGAGCCGCATTGTCGGTCTCAGCCTGCATGGGCTGGTCGCGTTCCTTGTCGTCGACCAGCCTGCCGAAATTTTCGAGGATCGAAAATTTCAAACTTTAGAGGGCGCTCCAAATGGAGCGCCCGCGGCCGGTCAGTTGGTCGTCGTCAGTCCGAGGGTTTGGCCAGGGACGCTCACGCGTCCCGAGCCTCGCCTTCGGCCTCGGCCAGGGCGACCTCTTCAGAGGCCTCCGGCTGTTCGCCTTCAATTTCACCGAGATCTTCGCCTTCGGGGGCGGCTTCAGCGTACTCAACGCCTTCCTCGCCCTCTTCGTAGTATTCTTCTTCGTATTCCGGCTCCGGCGGGGCCTCGACCCAGCCCATCACCACGCGGGCGCGCATGATCAGGGTCTCGGCGTCTTCCGGGGTCAGGTTGAAGGCTTCCAGCGAACCGGCTTCGCGAACCCGCTCGCCGTCCTTGCTTTCGTACCAGCCGCGCAGGTCGTCGGGGACCAGGCCGGCCAGGTCTTCCACCGTCTTCACATCGCCTTCGCCGAGGGCGACAGCCATGGGCAGGGTGATGCCTTCGATCTCGAGAACACCGTCCTCGACGCCCAGTTCGACGCGCTTGGCGTCCAGCTCGGCGGTGGCCTTGTCGAGGAATTCGCGGGCCCGGGCCTGCAGTTCCTCGGCGGTGTCCTCGTCGAAGCCTTCGATCTCGGCGATTTCATGCGGCTCGACGAAGGCGACGTCCTCGACCGACACGAAGCCTTCGGTGGCCAGCAGCTGGGCGATGACCTCGTCGACGTCCAGGGCGTCCTGGAACAGCTGGGTGGTCTCGGCGAACTGCTTCTGGCGGCGCTCCGACTCCTGGCTCTCGGTCAGGATGTCGATCTGCCAGCCGGTCAGCTGGCTGGCCAGGCGCACGTTCTGGCCGCGACGGCCGATGGCCAGGCTCAGTTGTTCGTCGGGGACCACGACTTCGACGCGCTCGTCGTCCTCGTCCATGACCACCTTGGAGACTTCGGCGGGAGCAAGCGCGTTGACGATGAAGGTTGCCTCGTCCGGGCTCCACTGGATGATGTCGATCTTTTCGCCCTGCAGCTCGGCGACCACGGCCTGGACGCGCGAACCGCGCATACCGACACAGGCGCCGACCGGGTCGATGGAGCTGTCGTTGGAGACGACACCCATCTTGGCGCGGCTGCCCGGGTCGCGGGCCACGGCGCGGATCTCGATGACGCCGTCGTAGACTTCCGGCACTTCCTGCGCGAACAGCTTGGCCATGAAGCCGCCGTGGGCGCGGGACAGCATGATCTGCGGGCCCTTGGTCTCGCTGCGGACGTCGTAGATGTAGCAGCGGATGCGGTCGCCGAGGTTGAAGTTCTCGCGCGGGATCGACTGGTCGCGGCGCATGACGCCTTCGCCGCGGCCCAGGTCGACGATGACGTTGCCGTACTCGACCCGCTTGACGACGCCGTTGACGATCTCGCCGACGCGATCCTTGTACTCTTCGAACTGGCGCTCGCGCTCGGCCTCGCGGACCTTGCCGAACACCACTTGGCGGGCCATCTGGGTCTGCACCCGGCCGAACTCGAACGGCGGCAGCTCTTCGTCGAACACCTGACCCTCGACCGTGTCGGCCCCGTAGAAGGCCTTGGCGTCGGCCAGGCGCATCTTGCCGACGTCGCCTTCTTCGAATTCCTCGACGTCGTCGGCGACGACGGTCACATAGCGCTTGATCGAGGTCTCGCCGGTCTTGGTGTCGATGGCCACACGGATGTCGTGCTCGGCACCGTAGCGGCTGCGCGCGGCCTTCTGGATCGCCTCCTCGATGGAAGCGATGACGATCTCCTTGTCGATGCCCTTTTCACGGGCGACCGCGTCGGCGATCTGGAGCAGTTCGAGGCGGTTGGCGGAAATGCCGGTGGCCATGGTCGTGTCCTTGAATCTCTAAAAGGTCAGTCGTTGTCGTTGCCGACGGAGTTGATGTCGTCCTGGGCGATGCGGGCGGCGCGCTGGTCTGCGCCGACCTTCATCAGCTGGTCGTTGAGGACCAGCTTGGCTTCCAGGATCCAGTCGAACGGGATGTAGAGGGTGGTTTCGCTGTCGCCCTCGACGTTGATGCCGACCTGGCCGTCTTCGATCCCGGCCAGCTCGCCCTTGAACCGCTTGCGGCCCTCGGCGATGCGGTCGAGCTCGATGCGGGCCTCGTAACCTTCCCAGGTCTCGAAGTCCTTCAGGCGGGTCAGCGGCCGGTCGATGCCGGGCGACGAAACTTCCAGGGTGTATTCGCCGCTGACCGGGTCGGCGGCGTCCATGACTTCGGAGATGGCGCGGCTCAGGCGGGCGCAGTCCTCGACGACCATCTCGCCATCGGGGCGCTCGGCCATGATCTGCAGCCGCCGGGTCTGTCCGCCCATCAGGCGCAGGCGCACGATCGCGTACCCGGTCGCCTCGGCGACGGGGTCGAGCAGCTCCAGAAGGCCGCGGTCCTCGTTAGTGCGTGCGCGCAAGCAGCGCCTCTCCGAAAGAAACTCAAAAACCCAAAACAAAAGCGGCGGCCCGAAGACCGCCGCTCGAATGCGCTATCCAGCGCGTTCAAACGATGTTGGGGCCTATATAGACCCATCGCCGGTGGTTGTCAGCCCCCCAGAGCTGTGGTCGGATAAACACGCGATATCGGCCTGGGGGCGCTTCAAGATGGACAACCTGTTCGGTGCGGCCGCCATGCCGACCCCCGATACGCCTCTGCTGCACAACGACGAAGCCCGGCCGACCGAAATCCGGGCGGCCGATGACGCCGCCATCGCCGCCGCCCTGGCCAGCTATGGCTCACCGCCTCAGCTGATCCTCCAGGCGGGGAAACAGCCCCTCTACACGCCGCCGCCCGTGGCCGCGCTGGACACGCTGAACGCGATGAAGCAACCGGACGGGGCCTTCACCGACGACAGCCATGTGCGGCCGGGTCCGGTGCGCCGGCTGCTCAGGTTCCTGATGCCGCTGCGCGACCTCTAGGATCAGCCGAAGCTGACCGGCGGCAGACGGCCCTTGCGCCGCGCCGCCCGGGCCGCGCCGGAGACGGCGTTATAGACCCCGCCGCCGATGCCGCCGGCGACCAACGGCGCAAGGCCATGCACCGCCAGCCAGGCGTAGGCGGCGCTGTCGGCCTTGGCGATGTCCATGACCTGGGCCCAGAAGGCCTCGATCGGAAACAGGCCGAACAGGGTGGCGACCAGCGGCGATCCGCCGCCGAACTTCCAGGCCAGACCACTGGCCAGCAGGAAGAGCAGGCCGCCGAAAATGCCCGCGCCCACCGGTCCGCTACTGCGGCCCATCAGGCCGAATAGCAGCAGGCCGAGGCCGAGGAAGACCAGCGCGCCGGGCGCCGCGGCGGGCACGCCGGTCAGGCCGACCTGCCCCATGTCCATCAGGCTGGGGACGCTGAGGTCTGCGCGGCCTTCCCAGACCACCAGCACCAGCGAAATCACCAAAGCCCAGACAAGCGCGCCGAGGATCCACCCCAGCGCCATCCGAATACCCCGAACCATGTCCACCCTCCTTCGCCCACGTCGCGGGGCGATTTCGTTCACCATGACGGTGTTTTCGGCACGGTCAATGCAGAGACACGCGCGGGGCGAACGCTCGCCTCACGGGGGTTTGTAGGAGATCGCGGAGTTTTGAGCGCCGGAGCGGTCAGATCAGCGTCGCCGGAACCCGGATCGGCATGTCGAGCAGCTGCTGCGCCTTGCCCTTGGCCAGGGCGTCCAGCCTCAGCGAGGCGAACTGGCCGCCGCCCAGCGCCTGGATGCAGTGCAGGTTGATGGCGTCCATGCCGGGCAGGTCGTAGCGGATGACCTGCGGGGCGGCGGCGCCCTCGAACTCATGGGCGAACCAGGTCTTCACCGCCGCCTCCGACAGGGCGGCGCGAATCCAGGGCAGATAGGCCGGCTTGCGGGCGATGACTCCGACGTTGAAGGCGTCGCCCTTGTCGCCCGAGCGGGCCCAGGCGAGGTCGATCAGCGGCACTTCGATCAGGTCGCCGGAGGCCTGTAGTTCAGCCGGCGGCGCGGGCCGCTCGACCATGGCCGGCGAGAAGGGCGTCGCCGGGGCCGGGGCCTCGACCACCGTCACCACGCCGCCGAGATCGACCTTGGCCGGAACCTGCTCGCGGGGGACCAGCACCGAGAACACCCGCGCCACCGGCGAAATGCTCGGCGCGCCGCCGAACCAGCCCGTGGTGCCGACGCTCATCGAGGTGGTCGGCGACTGCCATTCGCGGGTCAGCAGGCGCAGGGCCCGCTCGTCCTCGTGCTCGGCCCCGACCCGGCTGACCACTTCGCGGACGGCCTGCGCGGCGGCGCTGGCGTTGGCGCCGTAGCTGGCCTCGGCCCCGAGGATCTCGATGCGGGTCTCGCGGAACGGCGCGAAATTCTTCTCGCGCAGCATGTCGCCGACCCGCTCCAGCACCGCCTCGGCCTGGCGTTTCGCCTTGGCCGCCGCCTCCCGCCCGACGATGGGCATGGCCCCGATGAACCGCCAGCCGTCGCCCCAGGTGATGCAGGCCTTGTAGGACCCCGACGGCGGGTAACCCTTGGCGCCGGTCACCTTCACCCGCTGTTCGCCGACCTGCTCGACCTTCACCTGGGTGAAATCGCAGACCACGTCCGGCAGCGCGTAACCCTGCGGATCGCCGACCTCATAGAGGATCTGCTCGGCCACCGCGGCGGGGGACACCAGGCCTCCAGTATTCGCCGGTTTCGTCACCACGAACGATCCATCGGCGCTACATTCGATGATCGGATAGCCGATGTGGCCCCAGTCCGGCACCTCGCGCCAGTCCGTGAACAGGCCGCCGGTCGCCTGCGCCCCGCACTCGATGACATGGCCGGCCAGCGAGCCGGCCGACAGCAGGTCGTGGTCCTCGTCGCGCCAGCCGAACTCATGCATCAGCGGCCCCAGCGCCAGGGCGCTGTCGACCACCCGGCCGGTGATGACCATGTCGGCCCCGGCCGCCAGCGCCGCGGCGATCGGCCGGCCGCCGAAGTAGGCGTTGGCGGTGAACAGCCGCTCCTTCGGCGGGAACGGGGCGCCGGTGTAGAGCTCGGTCATGCCTTCGAGGGCGTCGAGGCCCTCCATCAGGTCGTCGCCCTCGACGATGGCGATCTTGAAGCTCAAGCCCGCCGCCGCCGCCAACTCCTCCATCCGCGCCCGGCAGGCCTGCGGATTGAGCCCCCCGGCGTTGGTGATCACCTTCACCCCCTGGGCCTTGAACTCAGCCAGGTTGTCCTTCCAGACCCATTCGGTGAAATCGCGGGCGAAGCCTTCGCCGGGTCGCTCGCGCTTGATCTGGCCCAAAATCGACATGGTCGCCTCGGCCAGGTAGTCGAGGATCATGTAGTCGAGCTCGCCGCCCTTGAGCAGTTGCGGCGCGGCGACGGAGGAGTCGCCGAGAAACCCGCCGGCGCCGCCGATCCGAATGACTTTGGCCATGACCTCACTCCTCGTTGTGCGGCCATTCTGACTCCCTGCCCCTGCGTCCGCCCACCCTCTTCCGATCACCCCGACGAAAGTCGGGGCCCAGCTGGCAAACCAGAGGACGGGCCGGCGCTGATCAGAACTACACCTCATCGGTTGTCGGACTCTGGGCCCCGACTTTCGTCGGGGTGATCGGGGGTAGAGGTTTGCCTGCCGCGACGATAACCCCCTAGGGTCTTTTCACAGGCCGCGACACGGCGGCCGGGAGGGCAGATGGCCAGCGATAATCCGGTCCCCGAAGGTGTCGACCTGTCCGTGCTGACGACCTTCATGGATGCCAAGGGCCTGGGGGCCGGGCCGCCGGCGGACCTCACCGTCCTGACCGGCGGCACCCAGAACATCCTGCTGAAGTTCAGCCGCTCCGGGCGCGACTATGTCCTGCGCCGGCCGCCGCCGAAGCTCCGGAAGAACTCCAACGAGACCATGCGCCGCGAGGCCCGGGTGCTGGCCGCCCTGGCCGGCTCGGACGTGCCGCATCCCGGCCTGATCGCCGCCAGTCCGGAAGAGACCATGGACGGGGCGGCCTTCTACCTGATGGAGCCGATCGACGGCTTCAATCCGACCGAGGGCCTGCCCGCCCTGCACGCCGGCGATCCGGCGTTGCGCAACCGCATGGGCTTCGCCCTGGCCGACGGCATCATCGCGCTGGGCCGTATCGACATCGCCAAGGTCGGGCTGGAGACGCTGGGCAAGACCGACGGCTGGCTGGAACGCCAGGTTCCCCGCTGGCGCGCCCAGTTCGAGAGCTACCGCGAGTTTCCGACCTGGACCGACGAAATCCCCGGCGTCGATACGGTCGGCGCCTGGCTGGACGCCCATCGCCCGCCCGGCTTCCGCCCCGGCCTGATCCATGGCGACTACCACCTGGCCAATGTCATGTACCGCCACGACAGCGGCGAACTGGCCGCCATCGTCGACTGGGAACTGGCCAGCACCGGCGACCCCCTGCTCGACCTCGGCTGGCTGATGGCCATGTGGCCCGAGCCCGGCCAGGCCGCCCTGACCCCCGTCACGCCCTGGGAAGGCTTCCCGACCATCGGCGAGGTCATCGACCACTATGGCCGCAACAGCGACCGCGACCTGAGCCACATCCGCTGGTACGGCGTCCTCGCCTGCTACAAGCTCGGCATCATCCTCGAAGGCAGCCATGCCCGGGCCGGCGCGGGTCTCGCGCCCCAGGCCATCGGCGACCGCCTGCACGCCTCGACCCTCAACCTCTTCCAGCGCGCCCTGCGCTGGATCGACGGAGCCGCCCCATGAAGGCCCTGCGCTATTTCGGCCCCCGCGACGTCCGCTACGAGAGCATGGACGACCCCGTGCTGCACGACGACCGCGACGTCCTGGTCAAGGTCACCGGCTGCTCCATCTGCGGCAGCGACCTGCACATCTACCACGGCGAGGGCTTCAGCGAGGACCTCGGCTTCTGCGTCGGCCATGAGGCCGTGGGCGAGGTGGTCGAGATCGGCCGGGGCGTGCGGCGCCTGAAGAGCGGCGACAAGGTGATGATTTCCGGGGCCGTCGGCTGCGGGTCCTGCCCCAGCTGCCTGCGCGGCGACGTCATCCGCTGCGAGACCGGCCAGGGCAATTGCTACGGCCTGTCCTCGCGCCTGCAAGGCTCGCAGGCCGAGGCCGTCCGCGTCCCGGCCGGCGACTTCAACGCCGCCCGCATCCCCGACGGGGTGACCGACGAGCAGGCCCTGCTGATGACCGACGGCATGGCCACGGCATGGTACGGCGCCCGCAACGCCGACATCGGTTCAGGGAAAACAGTGGCCGTGGTCGGCCTCGGCCCCATCGGCCTGATGGCCGTCGAGCAGGCCTTCGTGCTCGGCGCCGGCCGGGTCTTCGCCATCGACCCGGTGGCCGAACGCCGCGCCATCGCCGAGGAACTGGGGGCCGTCGCCCTGCACCCCGACGACGCCCCGGCCCAGATGGCCGAGCTGACCAAGGGCCGGATGGCCGACAGCATCGTCGAGGCCGTCGGCCACGCCCGCACCATCGACCTGGCGCTGCGGCTGGCGGCCCGGCGCGGCACGGTGTCGGTGATCGGCGTCAACCAGGACCGCAGGTTCGACTTCCCGATGGCCCGCGCCTTCGCCATGGGCCTGACCTTCCGGATCGGCGCCTGCAGCGTGCAGGAAACCTGGCCCGAGCTGATCCCGCTGGTCCAGGCCGGCCGCCTGAAGCCCGAACGGGTGATCAGCCACCGCCTGCCGCTCAGCGACGGCGTGGAGGCCTACCGGATGTTCGACGCCCGCGAGGACGGGGCGCTGAAGATGGTGCTGACGCCCTAGGTGGCGGACGCTGCTCAGGCCCGCACGAAGTCCAGCCAGACCGGCGGGATGTCGCCCAGCTTCTTTTCCTCGTACCGCGTCGTCAGGTGATCTTCCGGCGGCGTGTCCAGAATGCCTTCCCGGCCCGATTCCCAGGCGAACAGCCCGCTGGCCAGGACCCGCTCCAGCGTCCAGTCGGCGTAGTCGGCCCAGTCGGTGGCGAAGCGGAACTTGGCTCCGGGTTTGAGCACCCGGTGCGCCTCGGCCAGGAACTCGGGGTTCACCAGCCGGCGCTTGTTGTGCCGCGCCTTCTGCCAGGGATCGGGGAACAGCACGAACAATCGGTCGACGCTGCCGTCCGGCAGGTTGCCCAGCACCTCGCGCCCGTCGCCCGGATGGATGCGGGCGTTGCCCGTCCCGGCCTCTTCCAGGTGCCGCAAGGCGCTGGCGACGCCGTTCTGGAACGGCTCGGCCCCGATGATCAGCACGTCGGGATTCTTCGCCGCCTGCCCGGCCAGATGCTCGCCGCCGCCAAAGCCGATCTCGACCCACACCGCCTTGGCGTCGGGCATGAGGCCCAGCGGATCGAACGCCGTCTCCGGGACCGCGATGGACGGCAGAAGGCTGTCGAACAACGCCGCCTGCCGCGCCTTGATCGGGCGCGACTTGATGCGGCCGAAGCTGCGCAGGGGACCGTGGGGTTGCTGGGGGTTGGCCATGGGAGGCGGGCTTTACCGCTCCCACGCCGCCAACGGAAGGCTAGAACGCCTTCTGCAGCGCTGAGACCAGGTCGGTCTTTTCCCAGCTGAAGCCGCCCTCGTTGTCGGGCTGGCGGCCGAAGTGGCCGTAGGCCGTGGTGCGGGCGTAGATCGGCTTGTTGAGCTGCAGGGTCTTGCGGATGCCGGCCGGGGTGCCGCCGCCGATGAAGTCGGGCAGCAGTTTTTCCAGCTGGGCCGGATCGACCTCGCCGGTGCCGTGGGTGTCGACGTAGAAGCTCAGCGGCCGGGCCACCCCGATCGCGTAGGAAATCTGGATGGTGCACTTCTTGGCCAGGCCGGCGGCGACAACGTTCTTGGCCAGGTACCGGCAGGCGTAGGCGGCCGAGCGGTCGACCTTGGTCGGATCCTTGCCCGAGAAGGCGCCGCCGCCGTGCGGGGCCGCGCCGCCGTAGGTGTCGACGATGATCTTGCGGCCGGTCAGGCCACAGTCGCCGTCCGGCCCGCCGATCAGGAACTTGCCGGTCGGGTTGATGTGCCACTTGGTCTTCTTGCTGATCAGCCCGTCGGCGAACAGCGGCAGGATGTAGGGCCGCAGGGCGGCCAGCATCCGCTTCGAGGTCGGGGCGCCGCCCTCCATCTTCTTGCCGTGCTGGTGGGAGACGACGATCTCCTCGACATGCACCGGCCGGTCGTTCTCGTAGCGCAGGGTGACCTGGCTCTTGGCGTCGGGCTCGAGGAAGGGCAGTTCGCCGCTGTGACGCAGCTCGGCCAGCCGGCGCAGGATGTTGTGGCTGTACTGCAGGGTGGCCGGCATGAACTCCGGCGTGTCGTCGGTGGCGTAGCCGAACATGATGCCCTGGTCGCCGGCCCCCTCGTCCTTGTTCTCGCCGGCGTCGACGCCTTGCGCGATATGGTCGGACTGGGCGTGCAGGAAGCACTGGTAGCGGGCCTTTTCCCAGTGAAAGCCCTTCTGGGCGTAGCCGATGTCCTTGACCGCCGCGCGAACCTTGGGCTCCAGGCTGTCGATCAACGCCTTGTTGCGCGCCTTGTTCTCCGCCTTGGAGAGGCCCGGCTTGCCGGCCCGGATCTCGCCGGCCAGCACGATGCGATTGGTGGTCACCAAGGTCTCGCAGGCCACCCGGGCTTCGGGTTCCTCGGCCAGGAAGGCGTCGACGACGGTGTCGCTGATGCGGTCGGCGACCTTGTCGGGGTGCCCTTCGGACACGCTTTCGCTGGTGAAGATGTAGTTCTGACGGCTCACGGAAGACTCCCGGCTATAAGCGGGGCGACCATATAAAGGTATCCTTATATCCGCAAGCGCACTTCTAACCCGTCACCCTCGCACTTCACCCCCATCGTCATCCTCGCACTTGTTGCGAGGACCCATACGCGCGAGTGGATGAAGGCGCGCGGGGACGGGGCGGCGGGATTACCGGAACGGTTCGAGATCATGGGTCCTCGCAACGAGTGCGAGGATGACGGTGATGGGGGAACGGCGGCGGCGGAGCGTTACCCCTCTTCGTCGGTATCCTCGACCATGCTGCGGACCAGCTCGACGATCCGCTTGCGCAGGCGCGGGCTCTTCAGCCGCGAGAACAGCTCGGCCAGCTCCAGGCCTTCGGTGCTCATCAGGAAGGCGTTGACGAACTTCTCCGACTCCGGCTCGGCCTCGCCGCCGCCGGTCTTCAGCGACGACGGATCGGCCAGGCCCTCGAAGAAATATTCGGTGCCGGTCTGCAGGGCGACGGCGATCTCGTACAGCTTGGAGGCCGACACCCGGTTGGCCCCCCGCTCATACTTCTGCACCTGCTGGAAGGTCAGGCCCAGGTCATCGGCCAGACGCTCCTGCGTCACCCCCATGGCTTTGCGCCGTTGTCTGACCCTCCGGCCGACATGGACGTCGATCGGATTAGGCGAACGGCTTGCGTCGTCGGTCATTCAGAAGGCGCCCCAGAGAGAAACACACACGCGCCGCTAGGCAGCGGGCGGCATTCTGAGGGGCTTTTTCAGACGTCGCCAGTGAAAGACCGCTGTTACCGCCATGCCTGCAATTATGAATATTGAAAATGGCAGGTCACCCAACCTGCGGTAGGGGGTTTCAACTACTCTGGGTGGCAAGGCCACATCGACCACAGCCTCAAATCCTTGCCTGATGCGGCTGGAGGGAATCACCCGACCGTAAGCGTCAACCATCGCCGACACCCCGGTGGGGGTCGCGCGGGCCATCGGAACCCCCTCCTCGATGGCCCGGTAGCTGGCCAGGTTGAGGTGTTGCAGCGGCCCGCTGGTGGCTCCGAACCAGGCGTCGTTGGAGACGTTGACGATCAGGTCCGGCGCCACGCCGGCGCGCCGCGCCCCCTCGCGGGTGAAGCCCGGATAGAGGCTCTCGTAGCAGATCAGCGGCTGCATCACCGGCAGGCCGGGGATGGCCAGCGGGGCGGGCCGCGGCCCGGCCGCGAAGCCGTCGCCGATCTGCACCAGGTTCTTGACGCCGAGCGGCGAGAGCAGGGCGTCGAGCGGCAGGTACTCCCCGAACGGCACCAGCCGGAACTTGTCGTAGCGGCCGAGCTGGACGAGGTCGTCACCCTGGCGGCGCAGGACCAGCAGGCTGTTGAAATAGCGTGGGGCTTCCGCCGTCCCCTCGACCCGGGCGACCCCGACCAGCAGGACCTGACCGGGGGACAGGGCTTCGACAATGGCCGCACGGGTCCAGGTTCCCTCGGCCAGGTATTGTTCGGCCAACGCCGGAATAGCCCCCTCCGGCCAGATGACGATGTCCGGCGTCTTCGCCGCCCGTTGCCGCGTCAGGGTCAGGTATTTGCCGAAAATGCGCGCGAACGACTGCGGGTCGTACTTGGCCTCCTGGGGCACGTCCGGCTGAACGATGCGGACGAGCGGACCGCTGGGGACCGAGGCGCTGGCCGGCGTCAGGCGCAGGGCGCCGCAGGCGATCATCGCGACCAGCAGGACGGCGGCCGCGCCACAGGCGATGACGGCCGGCCGCCGGGGGCCTTTCCAGAACAGCGCCGGCGTCGCCGCGAGGCCGATGGTGATCACCGTCAGGCCATAGGCGCCGACCACCGAGGCCATCTGCGACACCGCCGAGCCGGCCCGCCAACTCTCGCCGGGCAGGTTCCAGGGAAAGCCGGTCAGGATATGGCCCCGCAGCCATTCGGCCGCCCCGAAGGCGGCGGCGAAGACGATCACCCGCCAGGGGCCGGCGACCCGCGCCGCGCGGTACAGAAGCGCCGCCAGGCCCCAGAACAGCGCGATGCCGGCGGCCATGTAGGTCACCGCGAAGGGGGCCATCCAGCCGTGGGCGGCGATATCGACGAGGAAGGCCTCGGCCACCCACCAGGTGCCGATGGCGAAATAGGCCACCCCGGCCAGCCAGCCGCGCAGGAAGGCCGAGCGCAGCGGCCGCTCAGGGCTGCCCGCGTCGACCAGCAGCATGATGACGCCGTAACCGAGCAGGCCCGGCAATATCCCGAACGGCGGATGGGCCAGGGCCGCCGCCGCGCCGGCCGCCAGGGCGATCAGTCGCGCCTGCCAGGCCGGGGACAGTTTCACACGGCTTCCTGATGCCGCACCGCGCGGCGCACCCGCACCCGCTTCACCCGGCGAATGTCGGCGTCGACGATCTCGAAACACCAGCCGCCCGGATGGTTGATCGTCTCGCCGGTCTCCGGCACCCGGCCGGCCAGGGCGGTGACCAGGCCGGCGACCGTGTCGATATCCTCTTCCAGCTCCTCGGGGGCCAGCCTGCCGACCTCGAGGGCCGCCTCCAGGTCTTCCAGGTCGGCGCGGGCGTCGACGTCGAAGACGCCGCCCGGCCGGGCGACGACGCCGCTGACCTGGGCCTCGTCATGCTCGTCGTCGATCTCGCCGACCACGGCCTCCAGCAGGTCCTCCAGGGTGGCCAGGCCGCTGACCCCGCCATGCTCGTCGATGACCAGCGCCAGGTGGACCCGGCTGGCCTGCATCTTTTCCAGCAGCGCCGTGGCCGGCATGGCCTCGGGCACGTACAGCACCTCGCGCTTGAGCTTGCGCAGCAGGGCCCCGGTCTTGGCCTTTCGGCCGTCGGCCATCAGCCGGAAGATATCCTTGATGTGGATGACCCCGACCGGATCGTCGAGCGTCTCGCGGAACACCGGCAGGCGGCTGTGTTCGGTCTCGATGAAGCGGGCGACGACGTCCTCGAAGGGGGTGTCGATCTCGATGGCCTGGATGTCGGCCCGCGGCGTCATCACGTCGCCGACGTCGAGCCCGGCGAACTCGCGGGCGTGCTGGGCCAGTTCGTCGGCCCCCGGCGCGATCGGGGAGTCGGGGTCGTCGCTCTCGCCGAAAGCCCGCAGGATCTGGCGCAACATGCCCCCCAGCCCCCCGCGACTTCGCTGCGGAGGTTCGGACGGCGGCGGGTCTTGATCGTTGTCGGTCATCTAGCTCTGTTCGGCCGCGTAGGGATCGGAAACGCCCAGCGCAGCCAGCACCCGCCGCTCCAGATCCTCCATCGCCTCGGCCTCATCATCGGTCTGGTGGTCGTATCCCGCAAGATGCAGCACGCCATGCACGGTCAGGTGGCTCAGATGGTCGGCCAGGGTCTTGCCCTGCAGCTGCGCCTCGCGGGCGCAGACGCCGTAGGCCAGGGCGATGTCGCCCAGCAGGTTCTCGGGGTTCGGCGGGGCCGGGAAGGACAACACATTGGTCGGCCCGGCCTTGTGGCGGAACGACAGGTTGAGTTCGGCGACCGCCTCGTCGTCGGTGAGGAGGACCACGACGGACTGCGTCGGTGCCAGTTCCTCCTCCGCGCGCAGCGCGGGGGAGGGGGACCGCAGGCCCGACTCAGGGCCGGTGGTGGAGGGGGCAGCGCCGGCGGATGTGGGTTCGCTCCGAGCACGATCGGCGCCGGTATTCATGTCTTCTGGAGAAACGCCGGCGCTGCCCCCTCCACCACGCTGCGCGCGGTCCCCCTCCCCCGTGGCTTCGCCCCGGAGGAGGAACTGGAGAGCTGCAACGGCCGCCTGGCGCACAACCGCCTCGACGTCCGGAATGACGTTCCAGGCCGGATCCTCGACCTCAACCTCTATGTCGGGCCCTTCCAGGTCGGAATCGCCCATCAGCCGCGCTTGGCCGCGTCTTCGTCGTAGGCCTTGACGATGCGGGCGACCATCGGGTGGCGGACCACGTCGGCGGCCGTGAAGCGGGTCAGGGCGACGCCCTCGACGCCCTCGAGGATGGCCACGGCATGGGCCAGGCCCGAGTCGCGGGGATTGACCAGGTCGATCTGGCTGGGATCGCCGGTCACCGCCATGCGGCTGCCCTCGCCCATGCGGGTCAGGACCATCTTCATCTGCAGGCGCGAGGTGTTCTGGGCCTCGTCGACGATGATGAAGGCGTGGCTCAGGGTGCGGCCGCGCATGAAGGCGATCGGCGCGACCTCGATCTCGCCCTTCTCGCGGCGCTTGCGCAGCTGTTCGGCCCCCATGATCTGGATCAGGCTTTCCCAGACCGGGGCCATGTAGGGATCGACCTTCTCGGTCAGGTCGCCGGGCAGGAAGCCCAGCTTCTCGCCGGCCTCGACGGCGGGGCGGGTGACGATCAGCCGGTCGATCTCGCCGCGCATCAGCATGCCGGCCCCGTGGGCCACGGCCAGGAAGGTCTTGCCGGTGCCGGCCGGACCCAGCCCGAAGACCAGGTCATGCCGGCCCAGCATGTCCATGTACTGGGCCTGGGTCGCCGTCTTCGGCGACACCGGACCGCGCCGCACGCCGCCGGGGGCGACCGGGCCGGACTCGCCCGAGCGGGCCTGGCCGACGGCCACGCGGACGTCGGCCTCGGTGACTTCGGAGCCGGAATCGGCCTGGGCGGCGAGGGAGGCGATGGCCCGCTTGGCGAGGCCGCGGGCCCGCGCGTCGCCGTCCACGGAGACGCCGCCGCCGGGCGTCTCGACGAGCACCTTGAAGGCGTCCTCGATCAGGGCGGCGTGGCGGCTGCCGGGACCGGCGACGGCCCGGGCGGCGACGTCGGACAGGGGCAGGAATTCAGGGGTGCGACTCACGCGGGCTCCAACGCTTGGACCAGTTCGCCGCTGAGACTGCCCCGATGGCCGGCGACGATCCTGACCGGAACGATCTGGCCGACCAGACGATCCGGCCCGTCCAGATGGACCGGCTGCAGATAGGGGCTGCGACCGCCCAGCTGGCCGTCCTTGCGACCGCGCTTCTCGATCAGCACGGGCAGGACCTTGCCGGCCTGGGCCGCGTTGAACGCCGCCTGCTGCTCGCCGAGCAGGGCGTTCAGCCTTTGCAGCCGCTCGTCCATCACCTCTTCGGCCACCTGGCCGGGCATCGCAGACGCCGGCGTGCCGGGTCGGCGGCTGTATTTGAAGGAGAAGGCCGAGGCGTAGTTCACCTGCGCGACCAGATCGAGGGTCGCCTGGAAGTCCCGCTCCCGCTCGCCGGGGAAGCCGACGATGAAGTCGCAAGACATGGCGATATCCGGCCGGGCGGCGCGGATGCGCTCGACCAGCTTCACGTAGCTCTCGGCCGTGTGGTCGCGGTTCATGGCCTTGAGAATGCGGTCGGAGCCCGCCTGCACCGGCAGGTGCAGATAGGGCATCAGTTCCGGCAGTTCGCCATGGGCGGCGATCAGCGCCTCGTCCATGTCGCGCGGGTGGCTGGTGGTATAGCGGATGCGGTCCAGCCCATCGATCTTCGCCAACTGCCGCACCAGCGCCGCCAGCCCGCCCCCCTCTTTCGTGTTTGGGGCCCCGTCGTAGGCGTTGACGTTCTGGCCCAGCAGGGTGACTTCGCGCACGCCCTTCTCGGCCAGGCCGCGCGCCTCGGTGAGGATCGCCGCGGCCGGGCGCGACCATTCGGCGCCGCGCGTGTAGGGCACCACGCAGAAGGTGCAGAACTTGTCGCAGCCCTCCTGGACGGTGAGGAAGGCGGTGACGCCGCTGACGTGGCGCGTCTCGGGCAGGGCGTCGAACTTTTCCTCAGGCGAAAACTCGGCGGCCAGGCCTTCGCCCTTGGCCCGGTGGGCGCGGGCGATCAGTTCGGGCAGCTGGTGATAGGCCTGCGGCCCGACCACCAGGTCGACGGCCGGCTGGCGGCGCATGATCTCGGCGCCTTCCGCTTGAGCAACACAACCGGCCACGGCGATGGTCATGACGCCGTCGCCGCTCTCGGCCTTGCGGGCCTTCATGCGCTTGATCTGGCCCAGTTCCGAATAGACCTTCTCGGTGGCCTTCTCGCGGATATGGCAGGTGTTGAGCACCACCAGGTCGGCGCCTTCGGGATCGTCGGTCATGCCATAGCCCAGCGGGCGCAGGACATCGGCCATGCGCTCGCTGTCGTAGACGTTCATCTGACAGCCGTAGGTCTTGATGTAGAGGCGCTTTACGGGCGCGGAAGTCGTCATGCCGGGGTTATGGGGGTCTGCCCCCCTTGGCGCAAGTTTCCGGGCGCCACAGGCGCTCGAACTTCCGACCTACTGCGTCACCTTCTCGCTGTCTTCCAGCGGCATGCCGTAGAGTTCCAGCCGGTGGTCGACCAGCCGATAGCCCAGCTTGCGGGCGATGGCCTGCTGCAGCCGCTCGATTTCCTCGTCGACGAACTCGACGACCTGGCCGGTCTTCATGTCGATCAGGTGATCGTGGTGGTGGTCGGGCGCCTCTTCATAGCGCGAGCGGCCGTCGCGGAAGTCGTGGCGCTCGATGATGCCGGCCTCCTCGAACAATCGCACCGTGCGATAGACGGTGGCGATCGAGATGTGGGGGTCGACGTCGTGGGCGCGGCGGTACAGCTCCTCGACGTCCGGATGGTCCTGCGCCCCCGACAGCACGCGGGCGATCACCCGGCGCTGGTCCGTCATGCGCATGCCTTTTTCGACGCAAAGCTTTTCAAGACGGTCCATGGGGCCTCCAGCGAGTCGGGGGCAAGATAGTCACGCAGGAGCTAGCTGTTAAGGGAAAGCCGCATCACGAGCGCGTCGGTCGCCGGCTCGCCGTCGTTGCGGGCATAGTAGCCGCGCCGTCGCCCGACGATCTCGAAGCCCAGACCCCGGTACAGACTTAAGGCGGCGACATTGTCGTCGGCCACCTCTAGGAACAACGCCTCGGCCCCCAGCGCCATGGCCCGCACCGTCGCCGCCTCGACCAGCCGCCGCGCCAGACCCCGCCGCCGGGCGGCCGGCGCCACCGCCAGGGTGATGATCTCCGCCTCCCCGGCCAGGGTCCGGGCGAGGATGAAGCCGTTGTCTTCGGCGACCACGAAGGTCCCCGGAGTGTCCAGCAGGGCAGCGATCTCGGCCGCGCTCCAGGGATGGGCGAAGGCCTGGGCGTGCAGCGCGGCCAGGGAGGCGGGATCAGGCATAGGGATCGATGCCACCCGGCAATTTCGCATCCGGGGTGCGCAGATACAGCGGCCGCGCGACCGGGATCGGCTCGCGCACCGCCGCCGCCAGCCGCGCCACCCAGGCCGGATCGGGCCCGCCCGGCGTCTCGATGACGGCGCCGGGGATCAGGCCCGCCAGCAAGGGCGCCCCGGACCCGACCAGCGTCACCGGTCCGTCGCCCGCCAGTTCGGCCAGCCGTGCGCACGCCGTCTCGACGCTGAGGGCGTCCGGCGCCATCAACGGCGTCCCGTCGCGGAAGGCCTGCAGGTAGATCTGGCTGCGCCGCGCATCGACCGCCGCGCAGACGAAACCGCTCCGCCCCGCCGCCAGCGCCGGTAGCGACCCGACCCCGACCAGCGGAATCGACAGCGCCGCGCTCAGCCCCTTGGCGAAGGCCAGCCCGACCCGCAGGCCGGTGAACGACCCCGGACCGACCGTCGAGGCGATCCGGTCGAGGCCCGCGAACCCGAACGGCGCCATCATCTCGGCCACCATCGGGGCCAGCCGCTCCTGATGCCCCCGGCTCATCGGCTCGGAGACGGCCGCCAGCACCGCGTCCCCGTCCAGCAGGGCGGCGGAACAGGCGTCCAGGCAGGTGTCGACGGCGAGGATGCGCATGATGGGCCGTTCCTAGCCGCAGACGCGGGGCGAGGAAACTCTAGTCCCGATTCCAGATCAGGCCGGTCATCACGCCGTTGGCCTTGAGGAAACCGTCGGAGGGAACCTCGTTGTCGGACACGCCCTTCTCCCAGAGGTCCCCGGTTTCATAGACATAGGCCACCCGCGGCTGGCCGGCCCGGCGGCAGAAGATCTTGCCGGTCTCGTTCTCCCCGCCGGCCGCGCAGTCGGCGGCCTTGAAGCCGCCCTTGCTCCAGGCGTCGCCGATGCGCTCGCCGCGCGGGCCGACGACCGGGCCGCCGCGCGCCCAGGCCTTCTGCGCCCTGCCCTTGTTCTGGGTGATCCGCAGGTCGAGACCATCGTCGCCGCGCACGTCGAGGACGCCGTACTCCTGGCCCTCCCAGTCATCGATTCCGGGCTCGACCCGGGCCTCGGGAAACAGCTTGGCCAAGGCCGCCCGGTCATAGGCTGTGTCGGCGTTGATCGGTCCAAGGCCGGTCTCGGACACCGTATAGGCCGGCTGGGCGGCGACGGCGTCGGCCGGCAGGGTCGCCTCGGTGGCGGCGGCGACCGGGGCCGTCGGCCGCGGCTCGGCGGGCTTGCCGCAGGCGGCGAGAGCGAGAAGGGACAGCAGGGCGAGGCGCGGGATCATCGGCCCACCCCATCCGGTTCCAGGGGGCCGTAAATGGCTCAGTCGCCGGCGTCGTCGGGGGCCGCCAGCAGGGCTTCGCCCTCGCTGGTGATTTCCCAGCCTTCGCGGCTGCGGATCGCCAGGCCGAGCTCGGTCAGGGCCCGGGCGTCGGCGATGTTGATGAAGTCGACCGGCTTGCCGGCGCGCTTGAGAGACAGGTTCCTTAGGGCAGCAAGATGCCCTTCACTCAACGGCATCATTGGCCTCCGGACAGCGGGTTGGGACGGTTGGCGGCGCGGCGGGCCATGGTGGTGTCGAGCACCTGCCGCAGACGGGTGACCTCGGCGCCGAGATCGGTGACATCGTCCTCCAGCTGGGCGACGCGGCTCTTCAAATAGGCGTTCTCGCGCTGGAGACGGGTCGGTTCCTCGCTCACGGCGCCTTGGCCGCCAACGCCAGCTGGTTCTTCACCACCGCCTTCAACAGGGCCGTGCGGTGCGGGCTGTTGCCGCCGCCGGCCAGTTCGGCGCGGGCGCCTTGCAGCACCTCGCCGCGGTGTCGGCCGCCCAGCGCCCAGGCCTCGGCCCGGATCTCGGCGTTGCCGACGCTGCCTTCGCCGACTGAGTTGAGGTAGCCCCAGAAGCCGCTCACTTCGGGCCGCGCGTCGAGCGCGGATCGCTCAGGCCCGTGCCGTTCATCGGCTTGGGAACCCGCACCGCGCCGCTCGATCGGCTGTCGGACAGGAAATGGCGGGGCTTGGGAGGATTGACGGACATGACGTCCTTTCGGGCCGGGAGATTGGCGCGGCGCGCCGCAACCCTCAGCTCCTTGAACATAGGGACTTGGGCCCAACAAAGCTTGTCTTATCGCGCACAGGCCGGGCAGGCCGGATCGGCCCCGACCCGCACCGTGCGGCTCTCGCCGTTCAGCCCGTCGTAGATCAGCAGCCGCCCGGTCAGCGCCTCGCCCGCGCCGGCGATCAGCTTGACCGCCTCCAGCGCCATCATCGAACCGATGACCCCGGCAAGCGCGCCGACAACGCCCACGGCGACGCAGGTCTCGGCATCCGGCGGAACCTCCGGCACCAGGCAGCGGTAGCAGGGCTGGCCGCCGAACACCCCGACCTGTCCCGTCCACCGACCGATGGCCCCGCTGACCAGCGGAACCCCCGCCGCCACGCAGGCGTCGCTGACCTTGAGCCGGGTCTCGAAATTGTCCGTGCCGTCGAGCACCAGGTCATGGGCGTCGACCAGGCCCGCCACCGTGTCGGCCGTCACCGCCGCCGCCGCCTCGACCGCCACGTGCGGATTGAGCGCCGCCAGATGCTCGGCCGCCGCCGCCGTCTTGGCCCGCCCGACATCGGCCGTGGCGAACAACACCTGGCGCTGCAGGTTCGACAGGCTGACCGTGTCATCGTCGCTCAGGGTGATCCGGCCCACCCCGGCCGCCGCCAGGTACAGCGCCGCCGGCGCGCCCAACCCGCCGGCCCCGACGATCAGCACCCTGGCGGCTTTCAGCTTCTGCTGTCCCGGCCCGCCGACCTCGCGCAGCACCAGATGGCGGGCGTACCGGTCGACCTCGCCCTCGCTGAACGCCACCTTGACCTCACTTCCGCCCATGGCCACATCGGAGCCATGCAACACAGCAACAGCTTCCCCGACTGGCACGGCACCACCATCCTCGCGGTCGCCAAGGACGGCAAGACCGTCATCGCCGGCGACGGTCAGGTGTCGATGGGCGCCACCGTGGTCAAGGGCTCGGCCAAGAAGGTCCGCCGGCTGGCCGGCGGCAAGGTCATCGCCGGTTTCGCGGGGGCCACCGCCGACGCCTTCACCCTGCTCGAACGGCTGGAAGCCAAGCTCGAGCAATACCCCGACCAGCTGGCCCGCGCCTGCGTCGACCTCGCCAAGGACTGGCGCACCGACCGCTACCTGCGCCGGCTGGAAGCCATGCTGCTGGTCGCCGACAAGGACCAGATCTTCACCGTCACCGGCATGGGCGACGTACTGGAGCCGGAAATCGCCGTGGCCGCCATCGGCTCGGGCGGCTCCTATGCCCTGGCCGCCGCCAGCGCCCTGATCGACTTTGATCTGACCAGCGAGGAGATCGCCCGCCGCGCGATGAAGATCGCCGGCGACATCTGCGTCTACACCAACGGCTCCCTGACGGTGGAGACGCTGGAGGGCTAGTGGCCGCCGGCCTGCCGATGCTCGCCGGCTGGTTGCGGACGCCCGAGATGGCGCCTCGTCGAGCGAGACGGCGATCTGGTCGATTTCAGAGGGCGAGGCCGAAACATCGGCGTAGCGTCAGCGCCATGCTGAAGCCCGCCCTGCTCGCGCTCGCGCTTCTGACGCCCCTGGCCGCTCTCGCCCAGGCGCCGCACCCGGCCGATCAGGTCGCCGCGGCCGAGCGGGCCTTCGCCGCCGACGGCCTGGCGATGGGCGTCAAACCCTCCTTCCTGAAGTGGTCGACCCCCGACGCCATCCTGCTGCTGGCCGAGCCGGTCAATGTGCACGCCTTCTTCGCCGGCCGGCCCGACCCGCAGCCCGGCGCGCCACCGCTGGTCTGGTGGCCGACCTGGGTGGGGATCGCCAAGTCCGGCGACCTCGGCATCTCGACCGGGCCGGTCGAGGTCGGCGGGCAGCGCGGCAGCCACTATTTCACGGTCTGGAAGAAGCAGGCGCCCGACGCAAAGGGGGGTGGCGGCTGGAAGTGGATCTACGACGGCGGTGTCGGCGCTTC
>JAQGIK010000076.1 GCA_028291265.1 Caulobacter sp.
ATTTCGGCGTGCTGGCCAGGCCGGCCGCCCCGATCAAACGCGTCACCGTCGTCGAGCCCCCGCGCACGGGGGCCAAGACCGTCACCGCCTATGCGCCCAATGTGCCGCTGCCGGCCGTGGCCATCACCTGGCTCGGCCCGAAGGCGTCGGACAAGGACGCCGCCGCCGTCAAGGTGCTCGACGCCATTCTGTCGGGCGGCAAGTCCTCGCGGCTCTACAACAGCCTGGTCTATGAGCAGCAGATCGCCCAGGAGGCCTTCTCAACCGCCGAACTCAACGCCCAGCCCGGCCTGTTCTACGTCGGCGCCGTCATGGCCAGCGGCAAGACCCTGGACGAGGGCCAGAAGGCCCTGCTGGCCGAGGTCGCCCGCCTGCGCGACGCCCCGCCGACCGCCGCCGAACTGGCCGAGGCCAAGAGCGAGATGATCGCCGGGGCCGTGCGCCAGCGTGAGACCATCGACGGCAAGGGCTTCGTGCTCGGCTCGGCCCTGGTCCTCGAGGGCGACGCCGCCAAGGCCAACAGCGGCATCGACGAGCTGAACGCCGTCACCGCCGCCGACGTGCAGCGGGTGGCCCAGAAGTATCTCGACCCCAAGCGCATGGTCGTCGTCCGCTACATGGACGAAGGCCAGCGCCCGGCCGGCGAGAAGGACGCCGTGACCAAGCCCGTCACCGTGACCAGCCAGCCTTTCAAGGGCGAGCGCATCGCCCTGCGCGACGCGGCCCAGCGCGAAAAGGCCCCGGCCCTCGGCGAGCCGATCGCCCCGGTCCTGCCGACGCCGGTCGAAAAGACCCTGGCCAACGGCCTGCGGGTCATCGTCGCCCGCTCCAGCAACCTGCCGCTGGTCACCGCCGACCTCACCGTCCGGGCCGGCTCGATCTTCGATCCCGACGGCCAGGCGGGCCTGGCCAGCATGGCCGCCGACCTGATGACCGAAGGGGCCGGCGGCAAGAGCGCCGTCGACATCGCCGCCCAGACCGAGGCCCTCGGGGCCGAGCTGTCGACCGGGGCCGGCCGCGAGTTCACCTCGGTGACCCTGAGCAGCCTGACCAGCAACCTGGACGCCTCCATCGACCTGATGGCCGACGTCGCCCTGCGCCCGGCCTTCGACCAGGAAGAACTGGACCGCTCGCGCGACCAGGCCATCGACGGCTTCCAGGTGGCGCTGACCGAGCCCGGCTCGGTAGCCGGCTACGTCTCCTCGCCCGCCGTCTGGAGCGGCACCCCGTTCGCCGACGTCACCACCCCGACCACCCTCAAGGCCCTCAAGCGCGACGACCTGGCCGCCTTCCACGACCGCTGGTTCCGGCCCGACAACGCCGTGCTGGTGATCACGGGCGACATCACGCCAGAGGCCGGCTTCGCCCTGGCCGAACGGGCCTTCGGGGCCTGGAAGGCGCCGGCGACGCCGCTGGCGGTCGCCCCGGCGGTGTCGGGCCAGTCGAAGCCCCGCATCGTCATCGTCGACATGCCCGGCGCCGGCCAGGCCAGCGTCATCGTCGCCAAGCGGGCCATCACCCGCGACGATCCCCGCTACTACGCCGGCCTGGTGGCCAACAATGTGCTGGGCGGCGGCTACTCCTCCCGCCTCAACCAGGAGATCCGGCTGAAGCGCGGCCTGGCCTACGGGGCCGGCTCCAGCCTGTCTGTGCGCAAGGGCAGCGGCGGCTTCTCGGCCTCGACCTCGACCAAGAACGAGACGGCCGGCGAGGTGCTCGTCCTGCTGCGCGGCGAGATGACCCGGCTCGGGGAAGTCCCGCCAACGCCTGAGGAGATGGCCGCCCGCAAGTCGGTGTTGATCGGCGGTTTCGGCCGCGAACTGGCCACCGCCGGCGGCCTGGCCGACACCCTGGGCTCGCTGGCCGCCTACGGCATCGACCTGAACGAGGTGTCGCTGTTCACCGCCAAGATCGAGGCGGTGACGCCGGACCAGGTGCGCGAGTTCGCCACCCAGGTGATGAAGCCCGGCGACGCCAGCGTCATCGTCGTCGGCGACGGCAAGCTGTTCGGCAAGAGCCTGAAGGAGGCCCTGCCGGACGCCGAGGTCATCCCCATCGGCGAACTCGACCTCGACAGCCCGACCCTGCGCAAGGCCAGGAAATGAGCATTGGCCGTGTGCTGATCATCGCCGGCTCCGACAGCGGCGGCGGGGCCGGCCTGCAGGCCGACATCAAGGCGGTGACCATGCTGGGGGCCTACGCCGCCACCGCGGTCACCGCCATCACCGTGCAGAACACGCTCGGCGTCAGCGCCGTCCACCCCGTGCCGCTGGAGATCATCGAGGCCCAGGGCCGCGCCGTGCTCGACGACATCGGGGCCGACGCCATCAAGACCGGCATGCTGGGCGACGCGTCCACCGTCGCCGTCGCCGCCCGGCTGATCGACAGCGCCCCAGGCGTGCCCGTGGTCGTCGACCCAGTGATGATCGCCAAGGGCGGCGCCAGCCTGCTCGACCCGCGGGCCATCGCGGCGGTGCGGTCCGAACTGGTCCCGCGCGCCACCCTGCTGACCCCCAACGCCCCCGAGGCCGAAGCCCTGACCGGCCTGCCCGCCACCAGCACCGACGACCTGCGCCGCTGCGGCCATGCCCTGCTGCGCATGGGGGCCAGGGCCGTGCTGATGAAGGGCGGCCATGTGCCCGGCGACCGGTTGATCGACCTCCTCATCACCGCCGACGGCGAAAGCGCCTTCGAGGACGCCCGCATCGACACCGTCCACACCCACGGCACCGGCTGCACGCTTGCCAGCGCCTGCGCGGCGGGCCTGGCCCAGGGCCTCGACCTGACCACCGCCGTCGCCCGGGCCTGGAACTACGTCCACCGGGCCATCGAGGCGGCCCCGGGCCTGGGAAAAGGGCACGGACCGCTGGACCACGCCTGGATGCTGCGCGACCGCTAAGCATCTGACGGGGCGCGACAACTTGCGCAATGACAGATCGCCCGCCGCATGATTCCCTTCGCCCCAAGTCGGGGAGTTGATCCATGCGTCTCATCATCGCCATGGCGTTGGCGGCTGTCGCCTTGCCTACCGTTGCGTCCGCCGAAACCTGGCTGCCGATCGCCAAGGGCGCGGCCCATGTCTCCTACGCCGACCCGGACGCCCTGACCGGCGACGACAGCGAGGTCGTGGTCCGCGAGATGAAGGTCTACGACCCGCCGATCGTCGCCGACGGCCAGACCATCGCCGCCCGCATCGTCAACTACCGGTTCCGCTGCGACTCCACCCGCTTCAAGATCCTCGACGTCGAGAACGTCGACGAGACCGGCAAGAGCCTGGGGGTCAGCGCCATCGACGAGGCCTGGCGCGAGCCGGTCGCTGCCGGCACCGTCGGCGAGAAGCTGGCCGCCTTCGGCTGCGGCCAGATGGCCATGGACCCCAACGGCGCAGTGACCCGCTCGGCCGCCATCCGCGACGGCCGCTGGATGCTCTCCCAATAGACTTGAGGGCAGCAGGCGCCGAATCGGCCACATTGGCCGCATGCTGAACGCCAGACTCGAAGAGATCGTCCGCGCCGCCCCGACCCTGATGACGGCCCTGCGCCATGCCCGGGACCTCGACCTCCCCGACTGGCTGATCGTCTCCGGCGCCGTCTACCAGCGGGTCTGGAACCACCTGACCGGCCGCGACCCCGACTACGGGGTGCGCGACTACGACCTGGCCTACTGGGACGCCGACACCAGCTACGACGCCGAGGACGTCTTCATCAAACAGGCCGCCGCCCTGTTCCCCCCGCCGCTCGACGAACTGGTCGAGGTCCGCAACCAGGCCCGGGTCCACCTTTGGTTCGAGGACCATTTCGGCGAACCCTACGAGCCCCTGGCCAACAGCGCCGAGGCCCTGGCCCGCTTCGTCGCCCCGGCCTTCGGCGTCGGCGTGCGGCTGGAGAAGGACGACGCCCTGACCATCGAAGCGCCGTTCGGCCTCGAGGACCTGTTCGCCATGACCCTGCGGCCCAACCCCTATCGGCAGTTGGCCAAGGGCTGGGAGAAGACCACTGCCTCGGCCCGCGCACGCTGGCCGGAAGTGAAGATCGTCCAGCCCTGAGGAAATCTCGGTTGTCGCCGCCGCCCCGGGCGGGCAAGGCGGTGGCTCACAGACCTAAAGGACTCCTGCCGTGCGCCAGTGGACCGTCGACGCCTTCGCCGCCGCCCCCTTCAAGGGCAACCCCGCCTGCGTCGTCGCGCCGTTCGACGTCTGGCCGGCCGACGCCTGGATGCAGACCCTGGCCGCCGAGAACAACCAGGCCGAAACCGCCTACCTGCTGAAGACCGCCGATCCGGCCCGCTTCGACCTGCGCTGGTTCACGCCGGCGCTGGAGGTGCCGCTGTGCGGCCACGCTACGCTCGCCGCCGCCCATGTGCTGTTCGCCGAACTGGGCCTGGACACAGCCGAGGTCGCCTTCGAGACCAAATCGGGCGTACTGACGGTGACGCGCGAGGAAGGCCTGTACGCAATGGACTTCCCGGCCAATCCGCCAAGGCGGACGACGGCGCCGGCCGGGCTCGCCGAAGCGCTCGGCGTCGAACCCACCGAGGTCTGGGCCGCCTCCTACCTCGTGGCCATTCTGGACAGCGAAGCGGCGGTCCGCGCCCTCAACCCCGACATCGCGGCGATCAAGACGATCGTCGGCGAAGCCACCGGCGAGCGCGGCAACATCAGCGTCGCCGCCCTGGCCGACGAGGGCGCGCCCTACGACGTCGTCAGCCGCTTCTTCGCCCCCGGCTCCGGCATCCCCGAGGACCCGGCCACCGGCTCGGCCCACTGTATCCTGGCGCCGCTGTTCGCCGACAGGCTGGGCCGCGCCCGCAATCGCTTCCACCAAGCCTATCCGGGCCGGGGCGGCGACCTCGACTGCGAGGTCAGGGGCGACCGCGTCATCCTGCGCGGGCAGGCGGTGACGGTCGTCGAGAGCCGGCTGCGGCTCTGAAAAACGTGGAGCGCCCCCGCCGGGGACGGGCGGGGGCGCTGACGGGGCGCGCACGGAGGGGACGACGGCGAGCCCCGGGTCTCGTCAGAGACTAGTGACGGCGATGGTCGTCGCGGCGGTGATCGCCACGGTCGTCGCGGTCGTTGGCCTGCCAGCGGATCTTGACGCTGAGCCGGGAGAAGCGACGGTCGAGATCGACGCGTTCCCAGGCCTGCAGGCCGCCGGTGGCCCGGTAGCGGGCTTCGAGGCGGGCGATGCCGCGGAATTCCTGGCGCAGGCTGCTGGCCTCGCGGCGGGTGATCTGGCCGCTGCGGACGCCCTGGTCGATCCGGCGGTCAAGCTGGGCCTGGCGCTGGTTGATGTTCTGCCAGGGGGCGGCGAGAACGGGGGCGGCGGTGGCGGCCAGGGCCGAAGCGGCCACGATGGCGATCACAAGCTTTTTCATCGTGTTGTCCTTCCTGATGACGCCGCCTTGCGTGACGACGTTGAAGGCAGATGAACACCTCGCACCTGAAATGGTTCTGAGCGGCTCGTTGTCTGCCGTTCAGGTTCAGGCGACAGCCGTCTGGCCGGGGCCCTGCGTCGCCTCGCTGTGGCCGGCCAGGGCCTGTTCGATGGCGACATAGAGACGCTGCAGCTCGATCGGCTTGGAGACGTGGCCGTCCATGCCGGCCGCCAGGTACTGCTCGACCTGGTAGGTCATGGCGTTGGCGGTCAGGGCCAGGATGGGGGTGCGCGGCATCGCCCCGCGGCGTTCCTCGGCGCGGATGGTCTCGGTGGCCTCGACCCCGTCCATGACCGGCATCTGGATGTCCATCAGGATCAGGTCGAACCCGCCCGTGCGCCAGGCCTCGACGGCGGCGGCGCCGTCGCCGATGATGGTCAGGTCGATGTCCAGCGGATCGAGGACGGCGCGCAGGACCTTCTGGTTGGTCAGGTTGTCCTCGGCCGCCAGGATGCGCAGCGCCCGGCCCTCGGTCTCCTCGACCTCGCCGGCCGGCAGGGCGTCGGGGATGCGGACCTCGCCGCGGGCCAGCGGCAGGTCGACGGTGAAGGTCGAGCCTTCGCCCGGCGCGCTGCGGGCGATGATCTGGCCGCCCATCAGCTGGGCCAGCTCACGGCAGATGGCCAGGCCCAGGCCCGTGCCGCCGAACTGGCGGGTGGTGGAGTTGTCGGCCTGGACGAACTTGTCGAACAGGGTCGGCAGCTTGTCGGGGGCGATGCCGACGCCGGTGTCGGCGACGGTCAGGCGCAGGGCCCCGTTGGGCGCCAGGCTGAAGCGGGCGGCGACGGCCCCCTCGACGGTGAACTTGACGGCGTTCGACAACAGGTTGCCGAGGATCTGGCGCATCCGGTCGCGGTCGCCCTTCCAGGCCCCGGCCGCTTCCGGCTCGATGGTCAGGTCGAAGCGCAGGCCCTTTTCCTGGGCCATGACGCCGTAGACCTTGCGGCAGGCGTCGGCCAGGTCGGCGATGTTGAAGTCGGCGGGGCTGAGCTCCAGCTTGCCGGCCTCGATCTTCGACAGGTCGAGCACGTCGTTGAGCACGGCCAGCAGCAGTTCGCCGGATTCGCGGATGACGCCGAGGCGCTCCCTTTGGCGTTCGTCGAGGTCGCCGCGGCTCATGACGTCGGCCATGGCCAGGACGCCGTTCAGCGGGGTGCGGATCTCGTGGCTCATGTTGGCCAGGAACTGGCTCTTGGCGACGTTGGCGCTGTCGGCCTGGTCGCGGGCGGTGACCAGGGCGCCCATGGTCTCGCGCAGCGAACGGTCGTTGGCCTCCAGCTTGGCCAGCAGCTGGTTGAAGCTGCGGGCCAGGCTCTGGAACAGGCCGTCGTCGGTGGTCTTTTCCTCGACCTGCTTGAAGCGGCCGCTGAGCGCCACCTCTTCCATGGCCCGCGACAGGCGGTCGACCGGGGCCGTGATCCTGCGGGCGAGGCCCCGCGACAGGAACAGCGCCGCGCCGGCCGCTCCGAAGAACAGGGCCATGGTCAGGGCCAGGAAACGGGGCAGCATCTTGGCCAGGCTGGGGTCCACAACCCCGATGCGAAGTTCGCCTATCTGGCGATTTTGGTAGATCACGGGTTCAGCAAGTATTCTGACACCCGTCTTAGGTGCGTCTTCTGTTTTCGCCGCAATAACCTTGCCGCTCATGTCGACCAGTTGCGCCGACACCACCGAGCCCGGTTCGGCCGCCGCCTGGACCGCGGCGCGGGCGCTGGCGAGGTCGCCCTGGGCCAGGGCCGGGGCCGCGACATCGGCCATGATACTGACCAGAAGTCCTTGCGTGGTAACGGTTTGCTGCTTGGCGACCGTCCACTGCTGGAACAGGAAACTGGCGCAGGCGACCAGCAGCACGGCCAGGGTCGTGACCAGGGCCACGCTGGCGATCCGCGCCTGGAAAGGCGCGTGGTGCGCGGGTTCTTGCTGTGGCGACGGCGTCTGCATTTGCCCGAAGTCTTGCCCCTGTTCCGGAGCCTTATCGCGCAATCTTCCTAACGCTTCGCTTCCATGGGGATATTCGCGTCCAGGGTGCGACAATGTTAACCATCGATTCACCTTGGACGAGTTTAAGATTTGGTTTACTATCCTTACTGACCGGTTAACCGGGGTTTTCAGGAGGGTGTTAAAGTGGACAAGGCATTTGTGGCTCAACGCGTGGCCACCAAGCTGTTCTCGACCGAGAAGGCCGTCGATGCGGCCATGGTCGAAGCGGCTGAACTGCTGGCCGGCATGGTTGAAGCCCGTGCCCAGCTGAAGGTTTCGGCGATCACCGGCGACGCGGCGCAAGCCAAGCTGGTCGAAGCCATCTCCGCCCTCGGCGCCGCCCGCTCGGCGGTCGTGGAAATGCACCGCGAACTGGCTGAAGTGAAGCTGCGCGTCGGCATCCGCACCAAGCTGATCGGCGTCGAAGACAAGCCGGACGAAGAGCCCAAGGGCAAGCCGAAGGGCTTCCTGCAGGAAGTCGGCTAGCCGCTTCACAGCGACGATAGTTCGGAAACGCGTCGGGCCCTCCGCCCGGCGCGTTTTCTTTTGGGCTTTCTTCGGCTGCCGCTTCTGTGTCGGGAAGGCGACTTTCGACGAGCGAATGGTAAGGTTGCGATAGTTTAACTGGTTTCCTGCACTAAGGCTTTCTACAGCCGAGCCCACATGCCCAATTCCGTACTTTCCCTGATCGTCTATGTCGTCGTCCTCGGCGTCGTGCTCTTTTCCATCTGGAAGGGCGACACGGCCGTGCGGCTGGCCGGATGCTTCGTGGCGGCGGGCGTGCTGTACAGCTTCGGCGTCAAGCTCGTGCCGCATGAGTTCCGCACCCTGGTCATGCTGACCGGCGACTTCCTGCTGGCCATGGGCTTCCTGGCCCTGGCCGTGCGCTACGCCAGCCTGTGGCTGGGCGGGGCCATGCTGTTCCAGGCCGTGCAGTTCATGCTCCACGCCTGGTACATGCTGGGCGAGAAGAAGGCCGACGTGTTTCACGCCGTGGTCAACAACCTCGACACCGTCGGCATCCTGGTCTGCCTGCTGATCGGGACCATCACCGCCTGGCGCCGCCGCACCGCGGCCCAGAGGTCGGCCATGGCGGCCGAGGCGATCCGGGCCGAACCGGCGGCGACCGCCTAGACGCCCTCTTTCGGCAGCGCCTTCTTCCAGGTCGTCAGGCCGACTCCCAGCAGGATCAGGCCGAGCGCCGCGAAGGCGCTCCAGCCCGGCCGCTCGGCCATCAGCACCACGCCCAGGGCCGTGGCCCAGAGGGGCGCCAGGTAGATGGACATGCTCATGAACACCGGCCCGCGCCGCTGGACCAGCCAGACGTAGCCGACGCTGCCGAGCGCGGTGGAGAAGACGCCGAGGCCGGTGACCGCGAGCAGGGCCTTCAGCGGCGGCACGGGGGGCAGGGGCGTCGTCGCCACGGCCCCGACGACGGCGAAGCCGAGGCCGGTCAGCACCATCAACAGGGCGCCGGCCGTGGAGCTGATGACCGGCGCCTTGCGGGCGATGATGTTGGAGATGCCGTACATCAGGCCCCCGAGGATGGCCGCGCCGAGCGCCAGCCCCTCGACCGCCCCGCCGGCCACGGCCCGCGGCCAGACCAGCACCACCAGGCCGACGAAGCCCAGCGCCACGCCAAGGCCGCGACGCAGGCTGAGCCGCTCTTCGGCCAGCAGCACATGGGCCAGGGCGGCGGTGAACAGCGGCGAGGAGCCGTTGCAGATGGCGTTGACGGCGCTCGGCAGGCCCTGGGCCGCGAAGGCGAAGAAGAAGAACGGCAGGGCCATGCCGATCAGCCCGACCGCCGCATACCAGCCCCAGGCCGGGTGCGGCCGGGGCCGTAGGGGCGGCAGCCGCTCGCCCCGAGCCGCGCAGATCGCCGCCAGGACGACGGTCGCCACGCCCATGCGCAACACCGTGTTCCAGGCCGGCGGGATGTCGTGCACGGCGATCTTCAAGGCCGCGAAGGCCGAGCCCCAGGCGACGACCAGGGCGGCCAGCACCAGCCAGTCGATGGCGGGCGCCTGCAGGCGTGACGGGGCGGCGGGGGAGGTCATGGGGCGGGGTGATAGGGGGCGTCGCGGCGCCTGTCGTCTCAATCCCTGTTTCGGATCGTGAGGGGCGGGTCTCAACGCGCCTCAAGAAAATCTCTTCTTGTGCGCTGCGGCAAACTCCTGTCTTTGAACCGCGGGCCAGGCCTCCCCAACGAGGCCCAGTCCATCTGTAAGGATGGGAGACATCGCAATGACCAATACCCTGGCCACGCCAGAGGTGCGCCCCGCGCGCCCCGAATTTTCGTCCGGCCCCTGCGCCAAGCGCCCCGGATGGACCCCCGAAAACCTCAAGGACGCCGTGCTTGGCCGCTCGCACCGGGGCAAGCCCGGCAAGGCGGCGCTCAAGGCGGCGATCGACCGGACCCGCGAAATCCTCGAGGTTCCGGAAGGCTACCTGATCGGCATCGTCCCCGGTTCCGACACCGGCGCCGTCGAGATGGCCCTGTGGTCGCTGCTGGGCCCGCGCCCGGTGCAGCTGCTGGCCTTCGAAAGCTTCGGCAAGGACTGGGTGACCGACGTCACCAAGCAGCTGAAGCTGCCCGACGTCGAGGTGCTCGACGCCCCCTACGGCCTGCTGCCGGACCTGACCAGGGTGCGGCCCGACGCCGACCTGGTGTTCACCTGGAACGGCACCACCTCCGGCGTCCGCGTGCCGAACGGCGACTTCATCGCCGCAGACCGCACTGGCCTGACCATCTGCGACGCCACCAGTGCGGCATTTGCGCAAAAGCTCGACTGGGCGAAGCTCGATGTCGTCACCTTCAGCTGGCAGAAGGCGCTTGGCGGGGAGGCCGCCCATGGCGTCCTGATCCTGTCGCCCCGGGCGGTCGAGCGGCTGGAGAGCCACACCCCGGCCTGGCCGATGCCCAAGCTGTTCCGCATGACCAAGGGCGGCAAGATCAACGCCGAGATCTTCGAGGGCGCGACGATCAACACCCCCTCCATGCTCTGCGTCGAGGACTACCTGGACGCCCTGGCCTGGTCGAAGGACGTCGGGGGCCTCAAGGGTCTGAACGCCCGGGCCGACGCCAACTTCGCGGCCATCGCCGCCTGGGTGGCCAGGACGCCCTGGGTCGACTTCCTGGCCGTCGATCCGGCCACCCGTTCCAACACATCCGTCTGCCTGAAGGTCGTCGATCCCCGCATCGCCGCCCTGCCGGCCGAGGCCCAGGCCGACTTCGCCAAGAAGCTGGCCACGGTGCTGGAGAAGGAGAAGGCGGCCTACGACATCGGCGGCTATCGCGATGCGCCGCCTGGCCTTCGCATCTGGTGCGGCTGCACCATCGACACCGCCGACATCGAAGCGCTGACCCCCTGGCTGGACTGGGCCTTCGCCTCCGTCTCCGCCGACCTCGCCTCGGCCTGAACCGCTTTTCCGTTTCAATACGCACACGAGGAGGCACGAATGCCCCGCGTTCTGATTGCCGATAAACTGTCGCCCGCCGCCGTCGAGATCTTCGCCAAACGCGGGGTCCAGGCCGATGTGAAAACCGGCCTCTCGAAGGAGGAACTGCTGAAGATCATCGGCGATTACGACGGCCTCGCTGTCCGCAGCGCCACCAAGGCCGACAAGGATGTGCTGGCCGCCGCCGTCAACATGAAGGTCATCGGCCGGGCCGGCATCGGCGTCGACAATGTCGACATTCCGGCCGCCACGGCCAAAGGCATCGTGGTGATGAACACCCCGTTCGGCAACTCGATCACCACCGCCGAGCACGCCATCGCCATGATGTTCGCCCTGGCCCGCGAACTGCCCGCCGCCGACGCCTCCACCCAGGCCGGCAAGTGGGAGAAGAACCGCTTCATGGGCGTGGAGCTCTACAACAAGACCCTCGGCCTGATCGGCTGCGGCAACATCGGCGGGCTGGTCGCCGAACGGGCCCTGGGCCTGAAGATGAAGGTCGTCGCCTACGACCCCTTCCTGTCGCCGGAACGGGCCGTCGAGCTGGGCGTCGAGAAGGTCGAGCTCGACGAGCTCATCGAGCGGGCCGAGTTCATCACCCTGCACACCCCGCTGACCGACAAGACCCGCAACATCCTGTCGGCCGAAGCCCTGGCCCGCACCCGCAAGGGCGTGCGCATCATCAACTGCGCCCGCGGCGGGCTGGTCGACGAGGCGGCCCTGCGCGCCGGCCTCGACAGCGGCCACATCGGCGGGGCGGCCTTCGACGTCTTCGTCACCGAGCCGGCCACCGACAACGCCCTGTTCGGGGCCCCCAACTTCATCGCCACCCCGCACCTGGGGGCCAGCACCGCCGAGGCCCAGGAGAACGTCGCCCTGCAGGTGGCCGAGCAGATCAGCGACTACCTGCTGACCGGGGCCATCACCAATGCCCTGAACAGCCCCTCGATCACCGCCGAGGAGGCCCCCAAGCTGAAGCCCTTCGTGGCCTTGGCCGAGAAGCTGGGCCTGTTCGCCGGCCAGATGATGGATCCGGGCCTGAAGACCGTCGAGGTCGCCTACATCGGCGTCGTCGCCGGCCTGAACGTCAAGCCGATGACGGCGGCGGCCTTGGCCGGGGTGCTGCGGCCGATGCTGGCCGAGATCAACATGGTCAGCGCCCCCGCCATCGCCAAGGAACGCGGCGTGACGGTCTCGGAGAACCGCCAGGAACTGAGCCCCGTCTATGACAGCCTGATCCGCATCACCATCACCACCGACGAAGGCGAGAAGTCCTTCGCCGGGGCGGTGATCGGCGGCGTGCCGCGTATCGTCGAGGTCAAGGGCATGGAACTGGACGCCCCGTTCGGCGACGCCATGCTCTACGTCAACAACCTCGACAAGCCGGGCTTCATCGGGGCCCTGGGCGGCATGCTGGGCGAGGCGGCGGTCAACATCGCGACCTTCAACCTCGGGCGTGTCGGAGCGGGGGACGATGCGATTGCCCTGGTCGGCGTCGACCAGGCCCCGGACGCCGAGCTGCTGGGGCGGATTCAGGCATTGCCGCATGTGAAGGAAGTGCGGGCGCTGGTGTTCTGAGGGGCCGTGCGCGAGGCGGGGGAAGATGGTCCCGTCTTGCGCAGGCCTCTTGAACGATTTCAACGGGTTAACCCCGCGCCGATTTGAAGTTTGTTTGAAGCGGGTTTGAAGTCGGGACGAGGCGGCCTTGAAGTCGGATTGAAGCGACTTTGACGTTGGATGAAGCGGCATGTCGGGGCTCCGCCGCTTATCGAAGCGGCGAGACCATTGTACCGCAGCGGGGCACGCAAGGGCGGCTTGCGCTCTCCGCCTCCGCGAGGGGGCGGAGGACGGTTCGGAGCGTCAGCGACGGACCAGGAGGCGGGGCGCCGGCGGTTGGTGATTAGCCTTCCACCGACGGCGGAAACCCCCTCGGTTTGGCTCGCTTGCAGCGCTCGCCAAAGGACGGTTCCCCCGCCAAGCGGGGGAGAGCGATGAGTCGGCAGCCTGCTTGACGGTTTGATGAGGCGCGGCCCAACTTCCCCCATCGGGGAGCCAAACATGATCAGCCGTTTCTTTCGCCTGGCCGAGAACGGGACCAGCGTCCGTACAGAACTCCTGGCCGGCGTCACCACCTTCCTGACCATGGCCTACATCATCCTGGTCAACCCCGGCATCCTCAGCCAGGCCGGCATGCCGGCGGCGGCCGTGGTCGTCGCCACCTGCCTGGCCGCCGGCATCGGCAGCATCCTGATGGGGCTGATCGCCAACTATCCCATCGCGCTCGCGCCCGGCATGGGGCTGAACGCCTACTTCACCTACACGGTGGTGCTGGGCATGGGCCTGCCCTGGCAGACGGCGCTGGGGGCCGTGTTCATCTCCGGGGCGGCCTTCCTGATCATGACCCTGGCCGGGCTGCGGCAGCTGATCATCGGGGCCATTCCCCGGCCGCTGTTCGCCTCCATCGCCGCCGGCATCGGCCTGTTCATCGCCTTCATCGGCCTGAAGAACGCCGGCATCGTCGTCGCCAACCCGGCCACCACCGTGGCGCTGGGCGACCTGACCGCGCCGTCCGCCCTGGTCGCCCTGCTCGGCCTCGCCGTCATCGCCCTCTTACAGGTCTGGGGCGTGCGGGCCGCCATCCTGATCGGCATTGTCACAGCCAGCGTGGTCGGCTGGCTGGTCGGGCTGGTGGTCTTCAAGTTCGAGCCCATCGACCCGGCCGCCCTGACCGCCACCATGTTCAAGGCCGACATCCCGGCCGCCCTCGGCCTCGGGGCCGGCGGCAAGGGGCTGAGCCTGGGGCTCGTCGAGATCCTGTTCGTCTTCCTGTTCGTCGACCTGTTCGACAACCTCGGCACCCTGGTCGCCGTCTCCAAGCGGGCCGGCCTGGTCCAGCCCGACGGCTCCATCCCGCGGCTGAACCGCATCTTCGTCGCCGACAGCCTGGCGACCATGGTCGGCGCCGCGGCCGGCACCAGCACCACGGTCAGCTACATCGAGAGCGCCGCCGGGGTCTCGGCCGGCGGCCGCACCGGCCTGACCGCCGTGGTCACCGGCCTGCTGTTCCTGCTGGCCATCGCCTTCGCCCCCTTCGCCAGCGCCATTCCGGCGGCGGCGACGGCCCCGGCCCTGATCCTGGTCGGAGCCCTGATGATGGCCCCGCTGGCCGAGTCCGACTGGACCGACCCGCAGGTCGCCATCCCCGCCTTCCTGACCCTGATCATGATCCCCCTGACCTTCTCCATCGCCAACGGCCTGGCCATGGGCATCATCGGCTTCGCGGTGCTGAAGATCGTCCGCCCGCGTCCGGCCGTTCAGCCGGTCGAGGGCTTCCTCGGCCGCCGGGTGCTGGGGGTCAGCTTCGGCGACCTCTTCCTCTACGCTCTGGCCGCCCTGTGCGTGGCGCGGTTCGTCTGGCTGGGCGGGGAATAGGCGTTTGCGCCACCCCGGCCTTTCGGCTACAGAACCGCTCCCTGATCAAGGCACCCGTAGCTCAGCTGGATAGAGCGCTGCCCTCCGAAGGCAGAGGTCACACGTTCGAATCGTGTCGGGTGCGCCAGGGATTTCAACGACTTAGGGTCACGCCACTGAGCCCGCCACCTGGGCATGTCACCACCTTGTCACCACGGCAACCCAAACCTATCACAACACCGAGAGCTGATACGGGCGACGGCTTTTTCCATCGCACGGTTGATGGTCGGGTCTTTGGTACGCCGTTTCCACCCTTGACGCCGGATGAGTGGGCCCAGTTGGAGGCTTGTTTGGGGGCCAGCATTCCGGAGTACAACCGCGCCGTCATGAGCGGGGCTTTTCAGTCCGCTCACGAGGAGAATGCGGCCCGTGGCGAGAGGCCCCGGACAAGTACGGTCGTCAGGCGCATGAGGCAGGTTGAGGCCGCCGCGATCAAACTGCTGGAAGCACTGGACTACACTGGCGGCGACGAGATCGCCGAAACAGCAGACGAACTTCTGGATGAGCCGCCGGAACATCCAATGCCCCGCCCAAAGGCCGATGCCTATGTCTGGCGGCAGATGGTGAATGCCGCGCGCCTTGGTGACCCGGTAACCAGAGGTACGGCGTGGGGTATCGAAGACCCCGAGCGCTTTCTGCATGATCTCTGGCTTTGGGGTCATACCGCTCGGCAGATCAGAACGCGCTGGAAAGACCCCGGCGGCCAGCCAGCCGCCGTTGATCAGTTCGTCATACGCGTCGTTCGCGAAGAGCTGACAGATGCCGGCATCGGGTTTCGCTACAAATCAGAGCCGGAGTTGAGTGGGCCCGCCTGGCAATTCATCCAGCACCTGAGGAGACTGAGACCGACTTTGCTTACGGGGTCATCCGAATCTCTGGACCGTTACATCCGGCGATCCCGGATCGAAGGACAGCGCCGCCGGACCACGCCACGGCTTACGCCAAAGGAATGAACTCCACGCGAAACTGAGGGGTTCGTTCCTTTTTCTTCGTTCGAGCAATGCGCCAGCATGGGCCTCGAACGAAGGAATCGACTGTTGCCCGAAGTCCAGATCAACCAGCGCCTGTCCGTCGAAGCCGCCGCCGCCTACGTCGGCTTGTCGGCCTCGACACTGAACAAGCTGCGGGTGTTCGGCGGCGGCCCCGCCTTCCTCAAGCTCGGCCGCCGCGTCGTCTACGACGTGCGCGATCTCGACCAGTGGCTCTCCGACCGCCGTCGGCAATCGACCTCGGAGGCCTGACGACAGAAGCGCTAGCTGCAGGCCCTCGACGCTCCGGGATCGGAGCCCCTGGCGAGTTCGCGGCGTTCCCGCGTTCGGATGTGCCACCTGGTCGGCCAAACTCATTAAGCCCAGTGATGGCCGGCAGCTGACCGGCCGGGCGTGTTGGCGGTCATTGTGTGGCTGCCAAACAGGAACTCACCGGTTCCTGGCGCGTCGCCGTCATGATGTCGCAGTGGAGGGGAAACGGGAGACCGCATGACCTGCCCGCTTCCGAGAGGAAGTCCTCCAGCACAACGAACCAATGCCTATACCGGTAACCTCGGAAAGCTTGGTCGCTGCGCCCGGCAGGGCGCAGCGTGCCCCGGCCTACCCGTGTTCCTGGAAAGCCTGGCCTTAGAACGAAGAAGCTCAAGCGAAGGTTCGAAAGGACCGAGAGCGAAGCGAGCGGCACTGAGGTAGAAGTGACCGAGACACCGAGAAGCGAGAAGCCACTTCGCCGCCGCAAGCAGCGAATGATCGACATGGCTCCAGGCCGGCCGGCCTATGAGGCCGATCTTCAGCGGTTGATCGCGCCGCTGCTCCAGAGAGGCATACCGGTCAAAGTCCGCATGCATCCCTTCCGGGCGACGTGTGGCGCATGCACGAGGCGGGGCACGCCTTGCCGCTCATTCGCGCTGAAGAACGGCCGCTGCAGACTCCACGGGGGCCTGTCGACCGGCCCAAAGTCCCAGGAAGGGTGGGAGAGAACCCGAGCAGGCTACGACGTCTGGAGAGCGCGCCAACGTGACAAAGCGTGAGAAAACCCGCCCTGCTCGTGGGCGCACGTCTTGGGGTCAGGCAAATCACCCCCGGGCTTTGCGGTGATCAGGCCAGCCTTGGTTGCGACCAGTGGAGAAGTGACCCAGTCCCTGAGAAAACCTGACCCTGGCGTCGCACGCCGGCGCACGTCATGGAGTCAGACAAGTGTCATCCCTCGCCGCCACTCTTTCCTCGGTCCTGCGAGCGAAGGCCGCGTCGCCGCCCGACCAATAGCCTCCGACAGCCACTGTGAGCAGCAGGAGGGCCATAAGTCCCAACCGCAGGCCTACTCGGTCCGGTTCTGGACGAGCAGCCTCCATGACCGGGAAATCTGGGCCGTATGATACGGCGCTGGCGGAGGCAGACGCAGAGGCGGATTTCTGCATTTCGGCCTCCCCGGCCTCATAGGCTTTCTGCTGGGAGGCAAGGATATCGTCCCTGATCTTTTTAGCCCGCGCGTCCTCCTTCGAGGGGCTGGATGGTATCGGAGCCTGAGGGCGCTCGGCACCGGAGCCGGCCCGCAGCAGCGCGGCCATCTCGTTGCTGTTCGCCGGAGGCTTGAGCGGGGCCGGCGGGTTCGTGGCGAAGTCCAGGGGAGTGCGGCCGAACTTGGTCTTGGCGTCCAGCTTCGCGCCATGGGTCATTAGTAGGCGCGCCAGCTCGATATCCCATCCAGGGCCGCGTCGTGCAAGGGCGTCCGCTGTGCCGGACCGCAATGCCGGTTCACATCGGCCCCGGCCTTCAGCAGCGCTCTGGCGGACTCCAGATGCTGGTTGTCGCAACTCCCTCTATGGATTTGGCGCAGATTATGGGAGCGAATGTTCGCCGCGAGCGCCGCCGGCTTGGCCTGTCCCAAGAACAGTTGGCGTTGGATGCCGACATGAAGCGCAGCTATCTGAGCGACCTTGAGAGGGGCCAGCGGAACCCCTCCGTGCGGGCCCTGGGTCGGCTTGCCGAGGCCTTCGGCGTGTCGCCAGCCGGTTGGTCACGCACGCCGAACAGACAGGCTGACCAAGGCGACCGCTACATGCGCAGGACGACAGCCATCGTCAGGCGCGAAATGCAGGTCGGCCGCCCATGCTCGTCCTTGATCTCGATTCTCAAGTCTTGGCTCGTCTGGCCACGATGGGGCTGCCTCGCCGGCCCCTTGACTAAGCCGCCACCTGCGTCGTGCCCCGCGCCTTGAGCTGCGGGATCGGTCCGATGCGGCGCTCGCCAGCCTTGGCCTTCGCTGCGGCCTTGCGGTGTAGGCTTACGGACCAGAATTCAGTCCGAGGTGAGGTATCGAGCAGCTGGGCTGGCCAGGCAGTTTAATGCCCGACGCGACCTTCCAACGGTCGCCGGCGTCCCTCCAGAACCCGGATCACGTCGCCATCACGATCCACAATTATCGCTGGCGGCTCGGGTTGGCCGAGGGGGAGGCAAAATGATGCCTACGAACGCCGGCTTGCCGTGATGCCGGACATTTCCGTCCCGACCATCACCCTCGAAGGCGAGGCCAACGGTGCGCCCCACCCGCCGTCCGAGGCCAATGCGCGAAAGTTTACTGGGCTCTGCGTTCATCGGCTGCTTCGGGGCGGTGTCGGCCATAACCCGCCTCAGGAGGCGTCTGGCGCCTTTGCGCAAGCTTTAATTGACGTTGGCCGCGTCGGGACCGCGCCGGGGCTTCGGTAACTGGCGAAGTCTGTTTCGCGCCATAAGCCGACATTGACACCGCTCCGGAAACGAGACCTTCAGGAATCGAGCTTGACCTAAGGCCCACGCTGCGGGAATTGGCTCAAGTTTGCCTTGCAACTTCACGGCGAACTTTCGCTGAGGGCCTGAGTGGAAGATGGCGGCGGACTTAAGCGAGTCAGAATGGCGAGCGGTTCTCGATGAACTGCGGGAGCGGGTCGCGGCCCTCGGGTTCGGTGATTGGGATCACCATGCTGCCCTCTACGTCGAGGAAATGCCGCCGTCTAAAGCTGCCATAGCCTATCTGCGGGAGTTCATCGGAAAGCAGAACAGAGCGACGACCCGAAGTCTCGCTGAGCTTAAAGAGAGACTTTCTGAACGGCTGCAAGGCCCTGAAGGGGAGCGTATCACCTCCGTGAACCTCATCGACAATCGCTTTGAGCGAGAGCGAGAAATCGAACTCTTCGGCGACGTGATCCCCACCGACGCGTTTGTCACAGAACTCTCCAGCATCCTCAACTTCCTCGAAGCGGGGGATGAGGGGCCACTGTGATGAGCGGCACCGTCAGCCCGGCTGCGACAACCGCGCGCGCGGCCATTAAGAGAGCCTTTTCTGCGCGACTGGTCCTCTCGTCAGCAGCCGCTGGCGGCCTGATCGGTCAATCGACGGGCCAGGACAAGCTTTACGAACTGAAGGCTCTGCTGGAGACGATGGATCGCCTTCCCGGCAGGGTGTGGAAAAGCTTTCATCTGATCGGGGCCAGTTCTCCGCGCTTTCGGTACAAGGGCGGTAAAATCATTCGGCACCAGTGGCCGCACATTCAGATGCGCATCGCGGGGCAGCCTTATGCCGAGCTCTGGAACAATATCGAATTCGCGAGCCTCAGCGCCATCGACGAGGGGCGGCAGCCTGGCTATCCGACATATGCCGACACGCACGAACTCGACATCATCGTGACTAAGATCGGTCAGCCGGACGGCTACCCGCGGTACGACGAACTCAAATTCGGGGTCGAAGTGAAGGATCGCCCGTACAACAAGGAACTGCTCAAGGCGTTACTCGGAGTACGCCGGGAAATGGCCTACGTGTTCTCGGGGCATGGCCCCGCTGGAGTTTGCCCGTTCGCCTGGTGGCCGATGCATGGCCCAGGCGCCGTGCCCGATTCTGCGCTTGTCGCATTCGCGTCGGGCGGGGACATCACCAAGTATGACGGGCCGGAAGCTCGGTTTGGCCTGAAGATGGTCCACCTTCCCTAGAGGTGAGGGCTCATGATCTGAAGGTGGACCGGTGAGGGCCAGGAGCGGACATTGGGACCCTCGCCGCAACCGGCCCCTTGGCTGGTAGCGCCTTGGCAGCGGTGAGTTCTCAGCCTCCGCGCACCTGCGCGAACTCGAAAACGACAGTCGAAACGCGGCACCGCTCTGCCTGAGCCCGCAGCCTCACCTCGCGCGGTCCGTGGCAGACGAACCGTAGGCCTGCGGCCTCGGCGACCTCCTGTAAGGCGAATCGCTTCTCGTCGAACTTTCGGACACAGGTCTCAAGCCGCGCCCGCGCGCTGTTTTGGATTACCACTCCCAAAAGCCCATAGCGGACCGAGCCCTCATATGCAGAACCGGCAAACTCGATAAAGCTCATGAGTCGCTCAGCGTCCCTCCGCAGCCCCTCGGCTGCCGACGAGCGCTTGATCTCAATGATCGCACGCGGCGTGATGTCGGCGTTCCAGAGGACCAGGTCTGCTCTGCGGCTCTGCCGCTCAAGTAGCGCTTTGTGTCGCGTGGAGGGCCGGCCAGGCCGCTTACGCCTGCCGCTCCATTCCAAGAGCGCCCCAAAGTGTTGCTCTAGCGTGATCGCCGTTTTTGCGTTCGCCTTTTGCGACGCGCGCCACAGAGTTTGCGCGCAGTATGTTGTGAGGACTGGTTCGACGCCCCAGTCAGCCAGTGACTCGCCATCCGACCAACTCTCAAAGTCGGAAACGGCTTTGCCCATGCCCTGATGCAGAGCTTCGATGACGAGCGGCCGCCGCAACCGTCCTTTGGTCCCAATTGTCCCTTTTTTCATCGCGCTCCTCCCCATGCCCTTTTCTCATCGTGATGTTCGCACGCGACTGCATGACCCTCCAGCGGGCCGCCATGCGCCACGAACGGACATTGACCCATCTCCTGGACCCATCTCCTGAAAGCAGACGCTCACTAGCCGGCGGGTGGCGAGACCCTGGCCTTGCGGACGTTCATTCAGGTTCGGCCGGGCCGCACGACCTCGCGTCTTCCTTCAAGAATGTCTCTCGCGTCCGCTCCAGGAGGTTGAACACGACCTCGGACGGCTTGGTTGGCGAACCGGATGTTGTATCCGTACGCGGCCCAAGCTCGCGGCGACTACCTTACGCCGATGTACTTGTGTGTCTGGACACTGAGCCGCCACTTGGGGTGCGTGAGGCAATAGTCGATGGCCGCCGCCGTATTGGCCGCGTGGTCCGGGCCGTCCATGGGCTGCAGCCAGAACCGTTCGAAATCGAGGTGCTCAAACCGGTCCGGCATGGCCTTGGCCTGGGGGAAGACCAGCTTTAGCTCCTGACCAGCGGTCTGGACCACGGCGGCGTCCGCCTTAGGGCTGATGCAGATCCAATCGACACCATCAGGCGCGGCCAGGGTTCCGTTGGACTCGATGGCAATCTCGAAGCTGCGGGCGTGCAGGGCGTCGATCAAGGCTTCGTCGATCTGCAGCAACGGCTCGCCGCCAGTGCAGACGACCAAGCGCGGGTCCCCTTCCCGCCCCCGCCACATCGAGACGACATGCTGGGCCAGGGCCTCGCCGCTCGCAAACTTGCCGCCGCCGTCGCCGTCGGTCCCCACGAAGTCGGTGTCGCAGAAGGTGCAAACGGCCGCGGCACGGTCCCGCTGCAACCCGTTCCACAGATTGCAGCCGGCGAAGCGCAAGAAGACAGCCGGACGCCCGGCCTGACCGCCCTCGCCCTGGACGGTCAGAAACACCTCCTTGGCGGAGTAGGTTCTGACAGATTTGGGTCTGGCGCCGGACAAAGCACCCCTCCACGAATCGATGCGTCAGACCCTAATCTCAAACGAGGTCGTTGCCGCGAGTCAGCGAAAACTTATCGACAGTTTTTGATAGCAATCGCCAACTTCACGTGAGAAACTGCGGTATGTCACGAGTTCATTTGCGCAAAAACTGTAATCCTCTGTCACCTCTAAAGGTCGCCAACCGTGCCTCTTGTCATTGTCATGTGCAGCAAGCGCAAACGCGCTCCTGCTGACCCGACACTTTCGGCGAAGGACCTTGATAGCGGAAATGCGCAGCAAGTCGCCGCAGTCTGGAGCGAGCGCCTTCAGCAGGCAGCCACGACGACCAAGGCCGGAAATCTTTACGCTGGCCGCGGTTTCGCGGAAGCAAGTCGGGCCGCTGCACATCTCGACGCGCGGCTCAGCATCGTGTCTGCAGGGCTAGGGCTCGTTGATGCGACGACGGAAGTCCCTTCCTATAGTCTGACGACCTCCGCTCAAGACCCAGACAACGTCCTCAAAAAGACCGGTGGCGCTTCGGCTGAGTGGTGGAACGCCGTTCAGGCCGCAACCCCCTACGCCAGCAAGGCGGCGACCGACGAGACCGGCTTGATCCTGGCGGGTCTGTCCTCAGGTTACCTTGCGATGGTCGCGAACGAGTGGTCTCGATGGCCGACGGAGCGGCTGGGCCGTTTGCGTCTGTTCAGTAAGGAACGTCCTTCGGGCTCGGCGGCCGCTCTACTTCCCGCATGGATGCCCTACGATGACAGGCTCGACGCAGCCGGCGCTGACTGCGCGGGGACTCAAGGTGACTTTGCGCAACGCGCGCTACGTCATTTCGCAATCACTTTGGGCGGCTCTCAATCAACAACAGCCGACGCCGCGGCCGTCAGACGCGCGCTCAACGGCTTGTCCGCACGAACGAGGCCCGACCGGACCCGACTAAGCGACGACGCCGTCATCGATCTGATCCGTGAAAATTGGGACGTCATCGGCGGACGATCGGGGGCCATGCTTCGGCATCTGCGCAGGACCTTGGGCTTCGCTTGCGAACAGGGCCGGTTCAAGGGGTTGTTTCACGCAGCCGCTCAGCAGCGATCGAAGGCCGCTTGATGACGCTCAGCAAAGTCACCGTCCGCGCGCTTCGAACCCGCCAAGGCGCTGAGACGGAAGTCTACGCCTTCTTCCTGCCTGGCCACCAAATCGCGCAGATCGCGGACATCAGCCGACTGCGCCGAGGCGAAGGCAATCTGGAAGGTTTTCAGCGTCGAGAGATCAAGGCTCACGTCGCCGAGATCGCGAATTTTCTGAGCCAGGGACCGGTTCTGTTTCCGAACGCGATCATCCTGGCTCTTTCCCCGCAGGTTAAGTTCAAATCGGCGCGCGGTCCCTCTGGGGAAGACGAACTGGTTCGTAGCGGGGAACTGACGATACCGGTCCGCCCCGAAGGCCAGCGCGCGGCTTGGATCGTCGACGGGCAGCAGCGCTCTCTCGCCCTGGCCAAGTCCGAGCAAACAAGCCAACCGGTGCCAATTGTCGCCTTCGTCTCCGACGACGTGACGTCTCAGCGCGAGCAGTTCATCCTGGTCAACAAGGCCAAGCCCTTGCCGCCGCGCCTGATCGACGAATTGCTGCCGGTGATGTCGGTCACCCTGCCTCGATCACTCAAGGCGCGCCAGTTGCCGAGCGCGCTTTGCACGCTGCTCAATGAGGACCCCGCGTCTCCCTTCTACGGTCTCATCAAGCGCGAGTCTCAGCAGGGCAACACCGACGCTGTCATCACCGACACCGCACTGACCAATGCGATCACTGCCAATCTGCGCGCCGGCGGCGCACTGGGCGCCTATGACGCCGAGACGGGACGGGAGGCGGCCTATCAGGCGCTCGTGACCTATTGGAGCGCGGTGCGCGAGGCCTTCCCTGACGCCTGGAGCAAGTCGTCGGCGACAAGTCGCCTGATGCACTCGGCCGGCATCCGCTCCATGAGCGCCCTGATGGATCCCGTCTGGACCAGGGCGGACGCCGCGGCCGATCCCGCCTCGGAGGTCCGGGCGGCGATGAACCGCATCGCTCCACATTGTCGTTGGAGCGACGGGGTCTGGGAGGAACTCAACTGGGCTTGGGACGATGTGCAGGCCACAACACGTCACATCAAAGGTTTGAGCGAACATCTTCTCAAACTGGATCGCGAACTGTCCAGGCCTGCACGATGAAGTTTATCTTTGCTGACAGCCTGGACTTCGTTGACCCCGGCTACGACTTCACCAACGACCGCAATGCGCCGGGCCGCAAGCCTTATTGGGATGACGCCTATCCCCACGAGATCCTCGGCTACGCGCCCTACCACGGCATGCTCGTGTCTCGCGGGATCGTAGGCGACGGCCCCGTCAAGGGGAAATACACCGAAGCCCAGGCCATGCGGTTTCGACGCGTCGGCGCACGCGAGTTCCTGCGCCTGAACACGCCCGCCTTCGCCAATCTAGCGCTGTTCGGCGACTGCGGCGCCTTCACCTACGTCGCCGAGGAAGTCCCGCCCTACACCCCGGCGGATACGGCTGAGTTTTACGACGATTGCGGCTTCACCCATGGCTGCTCGGTCGACCACATCATCTTCGACTTCGACGAAACCGTCGTCGGGATGGAGGGAGGCAGCGCAGAAGCCCATCGCCGCTTCGACATCACGCTCGAGAACGCCGCGGCCTTCCGCGAGGAAACACGTCAGGCCCACCACTTTACCCCGATGGGTGTCATCCAGGGCTGGTCTCCCGGCAGCATGGCGGACGCCGCCCGGCGCTTGGTCGCCATGGGCTACGACTACCTCGCCATCGGGGGCATGGTCCCGCTGAAGGCCGAGCAGATCAAACGCTGCCTGTCGGCCATCCGTGACGCCGTGCCGGCCTCGACCCGGCTCCACATCCTCGGCTTCGCCAAGGCCAATGAGATCCATGAGTTCGCCCCGTTCAACGTGACGAGCATCGACACGACCTCGCCCCTGCTGCGGGCGTTCAAGGACGACAAGCAGAACTACTGGCTCGGCGACGGCCCCAACCTGACCTACTACACCGCGATCCGGGTTCCCCAGGCGATCGAGAACCCGCGCCTCCAGCGGCACGTGCGCCAAGGCGACTTCAAGGCCGAGCGCCTCACTCAACTGGAGACCCGCGCCCTGGCCGCGCTGCGCGCCTACGATCACGACGATCAGGATCTGGAAGGCGTGCTGGAGACCGTGCTCGAATACAACGCGATCCTCGCCACCGGCCAAGCCTATGAGCACGTCCGCAACAATCCCACGATGGACAAGCTTCGCGGCCGCTACCGGGCGACGCTCGCTGACAAGCCGTGGCGCAAATGCGGTTGCCGCATCTGCCGGGACGTGGGCATCGAAGTCATGATCTTTCGCGCCAGCAACCGCAACAAGCGTCGGGGCATCCACAATCTCGCGGCCTTCAAGACCGTGGTGGACGCCCTCTCCGTCAATCAAGTCGAGGCTGCATGACCATCCTGACCTTCCTGGCCGCGCGGGCGCGCCAGAGCGCCGAACACGACGTGTTGACCTTCGCCGCGACCGCTGGCCAGGTGCTGCAGTTCGCCGAGATCGACCGGGTCGGCCGCGACGAGGCTGGCGCCCTCAGCGGGTTCCAGCGCCCCCAGATCGCCGGCCATATCCGGGAGATTCGGGACTATCTGGAAACCGAAACCGCCATCCTGCCGAACGCGATCGTGGTGGCCTTCATCGAGGGCGTGACGCTCGAGGACCTCGGCGACGGCATCTGCCGCGTGACGATCGACCTGACGCACGGACCCAAGGGTCTGGTGGTCGACGGCCAGCAGCGGCTGACCGCGCTCAGTCTGTCCTCGCGGCAGGACTTCCAGCTGTTCGTGTCCTTGATGATCTGCCGCGACGAGGCCGAACTCCGCCGGCAGTTCGTGCTCGTCAACAACACACGCCCCCTGCCCAAGTCGCTGATCTACGAACTTCTCCCCTCGGTGGACGGTCTGCCGGACCGGATGCAGAGCCGCGCGCTCGCCGCAGACCTCACGGCCCGGCTGAACTTCAACCAGGCCTCCTCGCTGAAGGGGCAGATCTACCAGCACACCAACCCCTCCGGCGTCATCAAGGACACCGCGATCCAGAAGGTGCTGATGAACTCCCTGAGCGACGGTGTGATGCGTCTGCTCGTCACTGAGACCAACGGGTCGAAGAAATGCTTCGACCTGATCAGCGAGTTCTTCAAGGCCGTGCAGACCATCTTCCCCGAGGACTGGTGGGGACACAAACCCGCCTCGTCGCGCCTCGTCCACGGTGCCGGCATCCAGGCGATGGGCTTTGTCATGGAGACCCTGGCCACCCTCGACAACGCACGGACCTGGAGCGAGTTCGCCAACGGTCTGGCAGCGCTTGAGGGCCGCACTGCCTGGACCTCGGGGTCATGGGACTTCGGCAACGGCGACGTTCGCCACTGGAGGGCGGTTAATGTCACCAGCAGCGACGTGGCACTCCTGACAAAGCACGTCGAGGGCATCGTCCGTCGTGACCTGCGCGCCCGCCGCGCCAGCGCCGTCGCCGCCGCCTAAACGCAGATGAACCTGCTCCAGCACCCCGACTCATGATTTTCTGGGCGTGACGCCATGTATGAACTGACCAAACAATTCCGGTTCGACGCCGCCCATACCCTCGAGCGTGAGATCGAGGCCGAGGGCAGCCGTCGCATCCACGGTCATTCCTACAGGGCCGAGGTCACGCTGCGCGGACGGCCGGATCCTCTAACCGGGATGATCATCGACACCGGTCTGCTGGCTCGCAAGCTCGAGCAGGCGCGCGACGCCCTGGATCACCGGTTCCTCGACGAGATCAATGAACTGGGTCCGGGCACGCTCGAAAACCTCTGCGCCTACATCTGGCGTAAGCTCGAGGACGACGTCGCCAACCTGTACAGCGTGGCTGTCCTGCGAGATTCAACAGAAGAACGCGTCACTTATTTCGGCGAAGCCGCCGCGTGAGCGGCGCGCTCGTCCTCTTCTCCGGCGGCCAGGATTCGGCGACCTGCCTCGCCTGGGCGCTGGACCGGTTCGACCACGTCGAGACGGTCGGCTTCGACTATGGCCAGCGTCACCGCGTGGAACTGGACGCGCGGACCGTCGTCCTCGATCGCATTCGATCCATGAACGACTGGGGGGATCGCCTGGGCGAGGATCGCATCCTCGATCTCGGCGTGCTCGGCAAGATCAGCGATACGGCTCTCACCAGCGACATGGCTCTCGCCACGGCCGCTTCCGGACTGCCGAACACCTGCGTCCCGGGTCGAAACCTCCTCTTCCTGACCTTCGCCGCGACGATCGCCTATCGACGTGGACTCAAGCACATCGTCACCGGCGTCTGTGAGACGGACTACTCCGGATACCCCGACTGCCGTGACGACACGATCAAGGCGCTCCAGGTCGCTCTCAACCTCGGAATGAAGACCCGACTGGTCCTCGAGACGCCGCTCATGTGGGTCGACAAGGCCCAGACCTGGGCGCTGGCTGAAGATCTCGGCGGGCATGGTCTAACTGAACTGATCCGCACCGAAACTCTGACCTGCTATCAGGGCGACACCGAAACCCGCAATGAGTGGGGCCGTGGCTGCGGAGAATGTCCGGCGTGCGACCTGCGGCGTACGGGCTTCGAACGCTGGAAACAGCTCGGGAAAGCCGCCTCCCAGGCCTCACTTTCCGGTTGCAATCCAATACCATCCGAGTGAGCGTGCCCCCGTGGATTGGGGGAATTTATGAGTCCGGATCAACCGGGCCGGCCGAAGACGATCAGGCTGGCTAACGCGACCATAAGCCCAGTTCGGTCACCGATTCCGCGGCAGGGCCAAACCCGGTGTTTGTGATTGCAGTGTCAGGCGACGCACGATCGTGGGGTGTCGGCAAGCTACTCAACCAAAACGGGGCGGACTGCACCGTTGAGTACTTCGACACGCCCATGGCTGAACCCATCCTCCGCGAATGTCTCGCGACGGATCTGCGCTCGGTATCGCTCCCCGCCCAGACCAGGGTCTTTGTCTACAACTCCATGATCTCCGCCTGGGAGATTGGTCGCATCCTCGACGACCATGGCGACACTCAACTGATCAAGTTTCCCAAAGGGGCGACTCGTCACCTCAGGGTCTCGGAGGTCTTCGCGCGCTGGGATCGTCCCATCAGCGATCCTACGGGATTTCTCGCGGCCGAGATCACCGAGACGCCACGCTTCGCAACGGGTCGGGCGCCGTTCGTGCGGTCACTGCTCAAGCAACGCGCGGCCGCGCTGGGCATGTCGGCCCTGCCCTCTTCAGCAATCGAACTGGAGGCTCATCAGGTCGAGGTGGTGCGGAAGGTTCTGCAGGACCCGATACAGCGCTATCTGCTCGCGGATGAAGTCGGGCTCGGCAAGACGATCGAAGCCGGGGTCCTCATTCGCCAGTGTGTCCTGGATGACAGCAATCACGCGAGAGTCCTGATTCTCGTGCCTGAAGGTCTCGTCTCACAGTGGCGTACGGAACTTAGCACCAAGTTCTTTCTGGGCGGCCGACTGGATGAGACCGTCTTCGTCGAACCCTTCTCAGCCACCAGTCGCATCCGGGCCTTGGCTCCTTCGGCGACCATGCTGGTCGTAGACGAGGCCCACCATATAGCCTTTGACCAGGATGGCGCCGGCTCCGGCCTTTACGAGGACCTTGTCGCCGCCGCTCCGTCGATTGACCGCATCCTGCTGCTGTCGGCCACACCCGCTTTGCACAATGAGCGCGGCTTCCTGCGGATGCTTCACCTGCTCGATCCGACGGGTTACCCCCTCGATGGCGAGACCGAGTTCCGCAAGCGGGTCTCGGAACGGCAGGCGTTGGCCGAGATCGTTGCATCCCTGACGCCGGATAACGCCCTCTATCTGGACGACTCTCTCGACGAACTCGCGATCATGTTCCCGGACGACCTGCGTTTACTGGACGAGGCTGGCCGCCTGAGGCAAATCATTGTTGGAATGCCGCCGGAAGACGATCCCGATCTCGTCTCGGCCGTTGCGGTCGTCCGCGACCATCTGAGCGAAGTCTACAGACTTCATCGCCGGATTTTGCGGCACCGCCGACGTAACGTTGTGGGCCTGACCCCCGACAGATCCGGGGCGGAGGTCGTCTCCTACCGCTCGCCCGCCACGCTTGCGGCCGCGACTGCCGCTGACGAGTGGCGCTTCGCCGAACTGACCGATGGAAATCAGGCGGGGCCAACCGACGCGAGCCTGGCGTGCTCGGCCTTCCTCATGGAACGACGGGCCAGCTATGCGGTGTCCGCACTGGCCAGACCCGCTTCGCCTGCATCCGTCGCGGCGCCGGAACCGTTTTTGACCGCGCTGCGGACGACCGAGGAGCCTGAGCGTTCAGGGGATCGGATCGACGCCCTGGCGGACGCAGTCCATTCCCGCCTCGCGCCGCGCGTTCAGTTCATCGTCTTTTGCTCCGACCCGGTCACGGCGGATGAGATCGCCAGGCGTCTTACCTCACGCCTCGGGCAGATCGTTGATCGACACGACCCGGCAGGCACAGCCTGGCAAGCCTTTGGAGACAATACGTCGCGAGCAGTTCTGGTTTGTGATTATCGGGCGGAGGAAGGTCTAAACCTGCAAGGCGGCGAAAAGGTCATCGTCCACTATGATCTGCCCTGGAACCCCAATAGAGTTGAGCAGCGCCTTGGACGGGCGGATCGATACGGATCCGGGCAGTCCGTCAGATCACTGGTCATCTGCTGCGAGGATGATCCGATTGAAGTCGCATGGACACGCTACCTGAGCGACGCTCTGCTGGTGTTCGATCGGTCGATCGCAAGCCTCCAGTACTTCCTGGAAGAGACATCCAAGGCGCTGCCGGTGCTTCTGCTCACCGAGGGCGCCGAAGGCATCATCGACTTGATGGTGAGGGATCAGGGGGACGACGGCCTGATCGCCACCGAGATCAAAAACATCAATCAGCAGGATGCTCTCGACGCATTGGGCGACCCGCCCACCGAGACGATGGATGTCTTGTCGGATCTCGACGATGAGTGGCGTGAAATCGAGGCCGATCTGGGTGGCTGGATTCAGACCACCTTGATGTTCGGGCGATCCAACGAGCCGCCCGGGGTGGCCGGTCAGACTCCCGGTGCGCCGTTCCGGTATCGGTACATGACGGGCGCACAACACACTCTGCTTCCTCTTGAGGAGTTCCATCAACGGTGTGAAGCGGCCCTCGATCTGGACCTGAAAGTGACCCGGTCGCGCGACCTCTGGACGGTCCCGTATACTTGCCGGCGCCCGACAGCCTTGTCCCGTCAAGGGCGGGCTGTGCAAGCGCGCCTGCTGCGTTACGGCGACCCGCTTCTGACAGGCCTTCGCGAGCTTGCCCAACGGGACGAGCGCGGTCGATCGACTGCGTTCTGGCGACATCTGCCGGCAAGTCGGGCGGCGCAAACGGACGTATATTTCCGGTTCGACTTCATCATCGAAGCCGAAGTGGGTCCCGCGTTCCAGATTCTGGACCTTGCGGGATGCCTGACGCCCTCGGCCGTGTCGTCGCTCAGTCGGCGTGGAGATATGGCGCTCGCTCCCGGCTTCCACACAGTCTGGCTCGACAGCGACCGCCGGACGGTCACCGACCCGACGCTTCTCGAAATGCTGGAGGAGCCCTACCGGGTCGAGACCAGCGACCAGGGAGAGCGCGACTTTAATCTGAACCCGAAACGCTGGCAGGCGCTCAGGGCGCTGCGCATACCTCAACTGGATCAGTGGGGCGATTTGTGCGGCGAAGCCCGGTACGCCGCGGAAGCCCATCTCCGTGGACTCCAGGCTCTGAACGAAGACCTTGAGACGGCGGCGCGTCGGGCTGAAACTCTCGATGCCGGCCGACTGGGCCTCCTCAGGGCGAGAGCCGCCCGGTTTGACGCTGGCGCTACAGCCGATGAGCGCGACCTGCATCTCGAACAAGCCCTGTCGGACCAGTTGATCGCCGGGATCCGCGAACCGAAAGTGTCGCTCGACGCGGTTTGCGCGTGTTTCGTCAGTTCGGATCTCGCCGTCGCAAATGTCCTGGCGCGAGCATGACGGGCCGCAAGCTTGATTACAGCGGTCTCTACGTCGTGCTGGAGGGCTGGCCTGACGCCGTCTTGCCGGAAAGCGGTTCGGACGGGCTCTATGAACGCGTTCGGCAGATCCTCGCCAAGGCGAAAGCCGACGGGATCGGACATGCAATCCCCGATCTGGCGCCGCTCCTGAAACACATTCTGCGACGGCAATCACTCCGAAGCACCGGGCCGGCGCAGTTTCGGGTGCCCATCTCACCGCCCTGGCCTTCCGCGGCACGCTGGGGGAGCTTTGGAATCACGTCCCACAGTGGGCAAACAACCCATCTTCTGATCGAAGCCCTGCCTTGGCGACCATCGTGGTTCGGCGACGTCGATACGCCGGTCTTCGACGATGTGTTCGCAGAGCAGATCATTCGCAAGGATTGGTCGAGGCCGATCGATCCCTTCCTTCGGGAGGCCAGCGGTTTCTCGAACTACGTTTCGCCGGGCCAGCGGGAAGCGGTCCGAAGCGCTTTCCTGGTTCCTGAGGGCGAGACCCTGATCGTTTGCCTGCCCACCGGATCTGGAAAGAGCCTGGTCGCGCAGGCCCCGGTCCTCGCAAGAGGCTATGAGGGGGGGCTCAGCCTGTGTGTCGTCCCAACGACCGCACTCGCCCTCGATCAAGCGCGACAGACAGAAAGGATGATGGCTCCACGGAGCCCCCGTGGAGAGCGGCGCTATCTCGCCTGGCACAAGGGCCTGTCCGCCGATGACAAGGCCGAGATCAAGTCGGCCATTCGCGAAGGGCGACAAGGGATCCTGTACTGCTCGCCCGAAGCGATGACCGGAGCCCTGCTCCCTTCGCTCTACGCTGCGGCGCGCGCGGGTTTGATCGATTACCTGATCATCGACGAAGCCCATCTGCTCAGCCAGTGGGGAGATGGCTTCCGACCCGCCTTCCAGCTGGTGGCCGGGGTCCGCAGAGGCCTGCTCCGGGAGTGCCCCGGCGCCAAGTTCCGGACGATACTGATGTCCGCGACGCTCACGACCGAGACGGTGGAAACCATTGACGCCCTGTTCGGCCCGCCGGACACGATCCAGATGGTGGCCTCCATCCATATCCGGCCGGAGCCTCAGTACTGGATCCAGCGCGAGGACGACGAGGTCCTGAAACGCGCGAAAGTCCTTGAGGCGGTGAGGCATGCTCCCCGACCGGCGATTGTCTACGTCACCAAGCGGGACGATGCCCGCGACTGGCATCGGCGGCTTCACGCTGAAGGGTTTCGCAGACTGGAGATGTTCCACGGAGAGACGCGCGACGCCGATCGCGAGCGCATCATCGAGCAATGGGCTCAGAACGAGATCGATATCATCGTGGCGACTTCCGCCTTCGGCGTCGGCATCGACAAGAGCGACGTGAGAACCGTCATCCACGCTGCGGTGCCAGAGACCGTTGATCGCTTCTACCAGGAGGTTGGGCGCGGCGGCCGTGACGGCGCTCCGAGCGGCTCCCTGCTGATATACTCCCGGCAGGATCTCGGCGTCGCCGAGCGGATTGGTCAGCCATCCCTGATCAGCGAAGAACTGGCCTTCGAACGGTGGGAGGCCATGGTCCGGAACTCGACGGCGCTCGACCAGGTCGGAATGAGATTGCAGCTAAACCTGGCGACCGTGCCGCCGCGGTTGCGCCAACAGACGGACTACAATGAAGCCTGGAACATGCGCACCCTCATCCTGATGGCGCGCTCGGGCATGCTGGAACTGGACGCAACGTCACCGGACCTTCTTCCTCGCGAGGGAGCCGAAGATGAGGCCGCCTTCGAAAGTCGGGCGGAAGCGTTCTGGGCCGACTACTACATGCGCGCCATCGTCGATATGAACGAAGCGGGGTACCGGGACGAAGCCGTATTTCGTGGTCGGATCCAGACTGAACGCGCGCGCTCCTTCATGGCGGCGGATGAGAATGCGCGGCTTGTTGGAGCCTTGGTCGAAGGCCAAAGTGAAGTCGGCACCCTTCTGCAACGACTGTATCAGAGTTATGCGCCCGGCCGTGCGGTCGTCGTTTCACAGGCCTGCGGCGGCTGTCCGGTGCATCGGCGCGACCGTTCCCAACAGGTCGATTATCCGGAACCGGCGGTCTTTGGCATCGGCCGGATCGCGGCTCAGGACCTAAGCGTGTGGCGTCATTCGTTTCCGCATCTTGCCCTCGGCCGACCGATCTTTCTCGTTCTCGCGGACGGGACGGACATGCGGGCGATAGCCTCGGTCGTTCAGGACGCCGTTTCGCTCTTCAATATCCGCGAGATCGGGCTGTCGTCTTCGACGCGCGACGCCCTGCCGGAGCTCCAGCAGATTCACAAACGCGCTCCAGACCGGATTTTGCTGGTGCAGGATCTTGAGGAGGAGGCGCGTTTTCCGACGCGCTACCCCGTTGGGCGGATCAGCATCGTGGATGGCGCAACGATGCCACCGCACCTGCTAGAGCTGGAAAGACCTCTCCACCTGATCATCGCCCCAGCCTCGACACATGATCCGTGGCATCCCCATCGCCGTCTCGGTGACGTGGGCGACAACAGCCTCACAATCGAACAATTCCGGGCAGGCTCAAGACTATGAGCGTTCTGAACCAAGCCAGCGATGGCCAATACAACGTCCTGATAACGCTCGTCCGAGCGCTCATCCGGTTCGGCCCTCGAGAGCGATCTGAGTTGTTGGCGCTCTGCGGCACAGGCATCTCGGGGTTCGACACCACCCGGATCAACCCGACCTACGTGAGGTGGACCGAACTCGGTTTGATTGAAGCGCCAGACGGTCTGACTGTGATCAGCGAACCCTATCGGTCCAGGCTGGGAAAAGACGCCGACAAGGCGGAAGCCCTGCTGAGACCGATCGTTCGGGAGATCCTCCTGAGCGACGCCAACAATCAGCGGTTCTGGGAATCCGAGGCGAACAAGAGCGCCGATCTTTCTCGCGGCTTGTCGTGGCTGCTCGCGCAGGACGTCTACTCAATCGACACCTCAAGTCACGCAAAGATCGAGGACCTGGAGAAGTCGCAGGTGAATGACCAATCCAAGCGGATGATGCAGAACGACACCCGCTGGATCGGCCTCAGAACCTGGGCTGTCTTCCTGGGGTTTGGTCGAGGTGAAAACTTCGTCGTCGATCCGACGGTCGCTCTAAGGGACAACCTCCTGACCATCCTGCCAGGTAACGATGCGATACCGGCTCAAGAATTCCTGGCCAGAACTGCAAACGTCCTCCCGGTGCTTGACCAGGGCGCGTACCGCTTGAAAATCGAAGAGGTCCTCAAGGATTCAGCCTGGTCGCCTCTCGAGGACCAACGCGTTTCGACATCCTTGTCACGAGCGATCCAGCGTCTTGTTCAGACCAGGGAACTCGCCCTGGAGCAGAAGGCGGACGCCGAATCCGGCCTCCAGCTCACCGGTTTGAACGGTCGAGCATGGCGATCCTTCTCCCACATCCGCCGGCCCGCCAACAAACAGGGAGCACGCTGATGCTCGCCAACTACTGGCCTGTCGCGACCCAGGTGAACGCCTGTATCAAGAACGAGGCCGAGACCGCGGACGTCGCAGTCCTGCTCGCGGTCCATCAGCCCTCGCCGCTTACCACCCGGGATGTCGGCTCGGACCATTTGGAAGTCGTCACAGAGCAGGACCTCCTCAATGCTTTTCTGACGGATGACGTGCCCGGCGGGGCCTTGCTGGTTCCAATCACGGGAGCATCGGGGGCGGGAAAGTCCCACATGATCCGATGGCTGGATGCGCAACTCCAGCGCTCGGCCAAGAGCGATCGCCTCCACATCATCAGGATCCCGAAGAGCGCCAGCCTGCGCACTGTCGTTGAGAAAATCCTCGAGCCTCTCAAGGATAATCCGGCCTACGACAAAGCCCGCAAGGAGCTGACGAGAGCGGTCGCCGCGGTGAACCTCGACGAAGCGGTTCTGACCTTCCGCGCCCATCTCGAGTTTGCCCTCAAGGAGATCGGCGCGAGGCTACAGGCAGAGTATATCGAGAACCCGGAACGGGCCGATCTCCGGCCGAAGATCGGGCACGCGAGAGACCTGCCGAAGCTGTTCGGCGACGCCGCGCTGGCCGATCATTTCGCCACCAACGTTCTTTCGCGCATCGTCCAGCGCGCTCTGCAGGGGCGTGCTGAAGACAACAGCGAAGAAGACGACCGGAAGAGCCGGTTCGTGCCAGAAGATCTCGCGCTCCCCGCTAACGTCGAACTCGGCCAGGCCGCCCAAGCGGTCAAGAGCTATTACCAACGGAACCTGGACACCACTGACGCGGCGAAAATTCGAGTTGCGATCGATCTCCTCAACGACGCGATCGATCCCGCGATCGGAAATGTTTTCCACCTGCAGCAGTCGACAGGAGGAATGACCTTCCAGGACATCATCCTGGCCGTTCGCCAAACGCTTCTCGAGGAAGGCAAGGATCTGGTCCTCCTCGTGGAGGATTTCGCCGCCCTGTCGGGCATCCAGGACGTGCTGCTGAAGGTCTGCATCCAGGAGGGTGAGTACGAGGGCAAGAAGATTCGCGCGACCATGCGAACCGCCATCGCGCTCACCGACGGCATCCTGTCTTTCCGCGACACGATGTTCACCCGGGCAAGGAAGGAATGGGTCGTTGGCGGGCGTGAGATGACCGACGCCCAGATCAAGGAAGCCACGATCGACCTGGTCGGGGCCTATCTCAACGCTGCCCGATACGGTGAGAGCGAACTCCGAAGGGTGTTCAGGGAGGGAGCCGGCGGGGCGTCGAACGACTGGTTGGGCGTCTGGCGAGACGGCGCCGATACTGACGCGGACCAGGCTGCGCTGAAAGCCTTTGGCTTTTCAAACACGGGCGCGCCGCTGTTCCCGTTCAACAGGCTGGCCATAGCGACCATGGCTGACCTGCACCTGGTTCGGAACAAGTCTCTGGTCTTCAATCCTCGCAAGATCATCAACGAGATTTTGCGCAACACCCTCCTTTTGCGCCGACTGTTTGAGTCCAACGCCTTCCCTTCGGCCGACCAGAAGGGGTTCAATCCCAACACCTGGCTTGCCGGCTGGATCGCCCAGACCAACCAGACCGAGGCCACTCGCAAACGACTACAGGCTTTCCTGCCGGTCTGGGGCGGAAACCCTGTCGACGAATCAGCCTTGTCACACCTGCCGCCAAAACTGTTCGAGGCGTTCAGTCTGCCGACACCGGGGCAACTCGCCAGTATTTCCTACGTCGAGATCACCGGCCCTCCTCCTGGGCCGGACGAGGAGACTGACAAAAGTCAGGACACCGGCCCGGCCGACGCTCACGCCTCGCCGGGAACTGACGCCTTCACGACCGAGTGGTCAGCGACCCTCGAGGCATGGGTCGGCGGTGAGGAACTGGGTCAGAGCGATGCACGGGCAATCCGTAACGCTTTGCTTCCGATGATTGAGAGGGCAATGGAATGGCCACGACTCAGAGTGCGGAAGCGCCCTCTTTCAGCGACATCGATCTTCATCGCTGACGCACGCGGCAATCCGGCGCCACGCCGGGCGCTGATTGTATGCGACTCCTCAACTGATGAAGACGGCCGCATCCGCGCTGGCTTCCTAGGCGCACTTCGGCACCATGAGAATGGCAAGGCCTGGGACTATCCCGGCGCTGACGATGACTACGTTTCAGCGATGGCGATCATCGATGATCTCGCGCGACAGGCCGAACTGATCGCGTTGCAGGACACGGTGGTGCAAGTACGGATATTGGCCCAGGGTCTATTGACACAAGCGCGCATCGCCGGCCTGTCTCCGCCCCTCAAGCTCGGAAATGTGAACGGCACCCTCGCCGGTCTGTTCGAACCTCTTCCGCCTCGGGGGGAGCAGGGCCTCGATGACGACTGGGAGGCCCTGCGTGAAGTGGCCTGGGGAACCATGGGTGGTGGGGCCGCTCGTGAAGGGCTTCAGACCCAGCTGCTCGGTCTCATGTCGGCTTTCCAAGGCAATAGCGGCAACACTCCTTTTGGCCTGGATAGTGTCAGGCTTCTGGACAGCCTTGCAGCCTCGGAGACGCCCGACCCGACCGCTGATCCTCTGGATAAGGATACCCTGAACTACCTCCGGCAACTGGGCGACAGCCGCGTCTGGGCGGCACTCCAACCTCTGATCAAGACGCTCAGGCAGTTCCGGTCAGATTTGTCACCCTATGTCGAGGGCGGGTTCGATAAGGCCGCCTTCGTAGAAGACCTCAAGGTGTTGAGCGGGCTGCTCGTAAGCACCGGGACTTGGCCCGACGGACCAGACTTCAACATGAAGGCCTTTGAGAACAAGGTGAAAGTCTTCGATCGCACCCCGATCCTCGACCTCGTCGAAAAAGCGACAGTCGTCGACGAAGCCAAGCCGGAACAGTTGGCGAAGGTCTTGAACGCACTCGGATCGCTGGATCTGTCGAACATCGACGGCATCCGATCCTTCCTGTCTTCAGCGGAAGCGATCGTCAGCGCTGCTCAGATCAAGGTCGACAACAAATACGCGGCGAGTGATCAAGCCAACCCTGATCGGATCGCTGACGAGATCGACGAACTGCTGGGCGGGATCATCGGCGCTCCAAGCGCTTCGTCAGGAGAAGCGGCGTGAGCTCACACCTGCCATCCCGGGTCTCGGCGCTCCGCGAAAAACTTGGGCGCCTGGAGGCCATCTCATCCAAGGCCGCGGAAGCGAGCGAACTGTCCGGCCTCCGAACGGACCTCACCGATCCTGTCCAGAAGCTGACTGCCCTGACCAACAGACAATCGCTCTTCAACGAACACGGCGTGAAGACAACCGCGCCCGAGAGCCTGGAAAAACTTCGCCAGAAAGCGCACGCGGTGCGGGAGCGGTTCCGCGCCGTTCGAACGTCGGCGACGCTCAAAAAAGGGCAGTCCTGGAAAGTCCTCCTCGCCGAAACCTCGACGGCGACCAGCGATGTAGAAAAGGCGCTGACGACGTCCTGGCGCGACTACCGGTCGACCCTGTTCGCTGGTGACCCACCCACCAAGGTCGCCGGCACACTCGCGGGCACGAAGGAAAACCTGCAAGCGCTGGAAGCCTACAAGGTCACCTATGAAGCCTTCAGCCGACTATTCCTGCTCGTCCCCTCGGACCCCTCGGTCGTACAGAAGGCCAAAAGTCTCGCTGCAGAGCTGGTGCTGATCGGAAAGCGCTTCGACTTCGACGTCATCCCCGAAGTTCGGGCCTTCCTTGCCGCTGTACAGGCCGGGGGCGCGCCTCTGGGTCTCCTGACCCCGAAAGTCATGGATTGGCTGAAAGAAGGGGGCGGAATGGACAGTTACCGCGTCCGCGCCTCGGACGGCCAATGACCGCAAACGACACTCTCCTCTTCGCCGTCCTGGACCAGATCGAACAGCAGGAAGCCCGTCTGTTGTCGTGGGGCCTGGTCGACTCCTTCATTCCCCGCACGGAGTTGGAAACTATCATCGGCGAGGAGTTGGACGGCCTCGCAGGCGCTCCCGGTCTGGGGCTGATGAACGTCGCTTCGGTGCTCAGCGCACTGATCCAGCAAGCGCTCATTTTCGATGTCGGTGATGATGTCGGAGAACGCTTCCGGTCACGGATGTCGGAAGGCGTCCGGCTGATGTTCCGCCTTCGCCAACTGTTCCCCAAACATGACGGGCCGATCGGTTGGCAGGGCGCCCCTACCCTCGTCGCTGATTTTCGCTTCCTCTGGCGACGTCGCCGATATCCGAAGCGGCTCATCGAACCCGCCGCGGGCATCGCGGAGATCGGGACAGCCACAGCCGACGTCGACACCCGGGAAGCCATTTCCGAGCTCGTCAGCAGCTACGGTCCGGAATTCAAGCTGGCCAGATTCCAGATCAACGCCGCCAAACGGATACTGGGGGGATTTGATCAGCCTTGGTCTCAGGCGACCCTGGTCAGCGCCGGGACCGGCAGCGGAAAAACGCTCGCCTTCTATCTGCCGGCCCTCGCTCGGGTGGCTTTCCACATCGAACATGACGAACCCGGCGCGCGCTGGGTGAAGGTTCTGGCACTCTACCCCAGGAACGAGCTTCTGAAGGATCAATTCGCGGAAGTTTACAGCCAGGCACGGGCCTTGGACGGCACTCTCGTCGCCAGGGGGCGGCGCAAGATCCTGATCGGAACACTCTTCGGTCCGACGCCGCATTCGAACAAGTCCGTAGCCACCGGCCACAGCAAATGGCCTTCGCACAGCGACGGTCACATCTGCGAATACATCCGCTGTCCAACCGACAACTGCCACGGCGACATGGTCTGGCGGCACGCGGATCGCGAGAATAACATCGAGAGCCTGCGGTGCGATCTCTGCGGCCATCACATCGGCAGCGACGAGATCGTTCTGACGCGAAAGAGGCTGGAGACTGAAAGCCCCGACATCCTGTTTACAACGACAGAGATGCTCAATCAGCGGCTTGCTGACTCGCAACTCCATCATTTGTTCGGATTGGGGGCTCGGGCGCAGAGAGCCGTCGAGATGATGCTCCTCGACGAGGTGCACACCTACTCCGGACGCTCGGGAGCCCAAGTCGCCTACCTCCTGCGCCGCTGGCGGAAGATGTTGCGCAAGCCTGTCACCTTTGTCGGGTTGTCCGCGACCCTGAGAGATGGTCCCCGCTTTTTCGCACGTCTGGCCGGCCTCAACGAACAGGCCGCCGTCGAGATAGCACCGGCGGCCAGCGACATGATCGAAGAGGGCGCCGAGTATATGCTCGCGCTTAGAGGTGACCCGGTGTCACGGACCGCCTTGCTCTCGACGACCATCCAGTCGGCCATGTTGGCGTCCCGCATGCTGGACTCTCCGCGCCATCAAAAGAGCGACAGGGTCTTCGGCGAACGCGTCTTCCTGTTCACTGACGACCTCGATGTGACCAACCGGATGTATTTCGCCATGCTCGACGCCGAGGGCAGAAACGCATTCGGGCGCCACGATATGAATCGGCACCCCAGAGGCGGTCTCTCGATCCTGCGCCGTCCGATGCCGAACCTGCAGCGCAAGCTGCACGGACAGGATTGGCAAGTTCCAATGGAGATTGGACACGAACTGAACGGTGCTGACCGAAAGGCCGTCGGACGCGTCATGTCTCTGGATCCCGGCGTCGGAAAGAACCTGGACATCGTTGTTGCCACAGCCACCCTTGAAGTGGGCTTCAACGATCCGCTCGTCGGCGCGGTCATCCAGCACAAGGCTCCTCGCGACGTCGCACAATTCCTCCAGCGGAAGGGCCGCGCCGGCCGATCTCGCCGAATGCGGCCCTGGACCATCGTTGTTCTGTCAGACTATGGGCGCGATCGGATCGCCTATCAGGCCTACGATCAACTCTTCGACCCCGAACTGTCCGTTCGAAGTCTTCCTGTCGGCAATCGATATGTCCGACGCATCCAGTCCGTCTTCGCCACCATGGATTATCTGAGTGAGCGGCTGGAGCAGGCGCCCGCCGGCAGCGTCTGGCGCGATCTCGCAGAGCCTTCGGAGTGGCAGAACAATCGGGTCCGGCAGGCGAAGCTGGCCCGCGCGATCACCCGAATTCTGTCGGAGCAGGCGGAGCGCGAGCGATACGCGGCCTACCTCGGCAAGGCGCTTCAGCTTGAGGAGGAGGAGATCTCGCTGCTGCTGTGGGACCAACCTCGACCCCTGTTGTCCGAGGTGTTGCCAACTGCACTGAGGCGGCTGGAAACACACTGGCGCCAGCAAGGCCCCCTGCCGGAAGCAATCGTAAAGAACTCCCCTCTTCCAGAGTTTGCGCCGGCCAATCTTTTCAGCGACCTGAATCTTCCGGAAGTTTCGATCGCTCTGCCGCAGGTCCATGGCGAGGACGTCGATCCCCGGGTCATGCCGATCCTTCAGGCGATGAGGGATTTTGCGCCTGGCCGAGTCTCCCGGCGGTACGCGCTGCAGCACGGCGGCGAGCGTCATTGGATTTGCCCGCCGCTGGATCAAAACCTCTTCCAGGTCGTCGACGTCGACTCAATCATGGACGCCGACCTCGCCGGACATTGGGCGATGTCGTCAGGCTCAGGCGTGTTCCGCCTGCCGGTGTTTCGCCCGATCGAAATCACGACCCAACAGACGCCCGCGACCGTGCTCGACACGTCGCAGGCGCGACTCAGTTGGCGTACCCAGATCGTCGCTCGTTCCGAAGGCCTGCGGCTCGATTTGCCGCGTAACGATCCATGGTCCGGCCTCGTGAGGGAGGTCAGGTTCTTCACCCATCAGAACCAGGCGCCGGTCGTGGTCCGCCGCTTCGCGATCTCGAGTGATGCGGACATTCGCTACCGCAACGGGACTTCCGTCAGGAAGACCTTCACCTTCGCCTGGGGCGAGACGCAACAGGCCGCCATAGGATTCGACGTCGTCGCTGATGCCTTCTGTGTCCAAGTCAACTTTCCGGATGCGCTTTGGTCCTCGCTCGGCGGTGAGGAAAGTGGCCTGTACCGGGCGATCAGAACGGCTCGCTTCCACCATCAGGCGCGTCAAGGTCCCTATTTGGCGAGCGTCGACAATGTCTTCGCGCGGGAATGGCTTGCACACCTCCTGATTTCAGCGCTCTCCAACGAGGCCGTGCTGAAGGGAATTTCGCTGTCCGAGGCCGCGGACAATCTGGCTGCTGATCGGGCCGACCTATCTCTGGAAGCGACACTGACACTTCTCTTCCAGTCCCCGACGGTCGATGACGCGGACGCCCAAAGCAACACCCAGGACAAGCTGCGGGCGGACCTGGAGGCCTATCTGCATGACCCTTCAGTGGTCAGCGATCTTCATAGCCTCGGCGCAATTCTCTGGACCCCGGTCGACGCCGCCTGGGAGCCTTGGTTGCGCGAACGTTTCACTGCGACGATCGCCGCGGCGGCCATCAGCGCAATCTCCAACCTCTGCCCGGAGATCGACTCAGATGGTCTGGTTGTCGACCTCGACGCGGGGCCACGTGAAGCCGACGACGTCTTTGTCAGCGTGGGCGGAAACACCGGTCAGGTGTGGATCAGCGAATTGTCGCCCGGCGGCAACGGGCTGATCGAGGAAGTCCTGAAGCAGTACGCCGAGGATCCGCGGCGGTTCTTCAGCCAGATGACGGCGGCCCTGCGCGATAACGACTTCTTGCTCAGCGATTTCCAGCTCACCCGCCTTCTGGGAGAAGTTGTCGCTGACCCCGCGGGAGACCTTGCGCTGGCGACGGCGCATTACCGCGCGGGATACGGCGCTGCGGAATCCTATGCGCGCTTCGCAGAGTTGCGCGGCGCGTTGGCAAGCGAGGGATACGTCACCTTCCATGCCTTCACCGTCGCGCTCGCCAATCGCATCCTTCGGCCGGGCTCGAGTCCGGTCAGTGACGCCTTCCTCCTCAACGCCCTGACCAGGTGGTCCTCGGAAGAAGCGCGTCTGGGCGTCGAGCTCGACGCCCGGATAATCGCCTACAGGCTGGCCAATATGCCCGAGATCGATGCCGCCTTGATGGACGCCGGCATTGAAACGCCCGCATCGGGCGCCGAGCAGTGGCGTTTCGGCGTGATCTACAGTCTGCTCTGGCCCAGGGGCGGCCATATTCGCCGATCGGGACTTGAGAACTATTCCCCCTTCGGTGACCTCGCATCGGCTGAGCCATTGCTGGTGAAGCGACACCTCAGCGACGGGCTAGACGCGATCGACATCAGGGAAGACGACTGGCAGCCGCGTTGCCTTGCGCGCCTCGCCGAACTGGGCGCAGTGACGCTTGTGTGTCCGATGACCGAGGCCCCGCGCCTCGCCGACGCCTTCAGTTTCCTGGCCACGAACCCCGTCCCTTCCGATTACCTCTCTGTCTACGCACGGGTGCAAGCTGTGCGCCGAGTAGAAGATGTTTTCGCGGTGGAGATCGACATCGCGGAGGCGGTCCAATGACGTTTGAAAGCCGACGGATCTTCAAGAGCAAGGCGACCAGTCAGAACCTCGTACGTGAACTGCTCCAGATGATGCTGCTTGGTGAAATCGTTTCACCCGGCGGCCAGCGGGCCTGGCTTGTCAGCCCCTGGATCAGCAACGTCGTTCTGTTCGATAATCGTGCGAGCGGCTTCTCATCGATCAACCCCGACTGGGGCAGCCGAGAGATCCGGCTGATTGAGGTCGCGCTGCACCTCATAGCCCGTGGCACCAAATTGGGAATCGCCACCAACTTCGACGATCACAACACCCCCTTCCTCGACGCCATCCAGACCGGCGCCGAAGAGGCCGGCGTCGCCGACAAGCTCCTGGTGGTTCAGAGAGCCAATCTGCATGTGAAGGGCATATTGCTGAAGCGCGGCCTCCTGACGGGATCGATGAACCTGACGTACCGCGGTCTGGAGCTGAACGACGAGACCGTTGTCTACGACACAGCGACACGCGTGATCGCCCAAGCGAGGGTGAACTTCGAGTCCTACGCAAAGGCTGACGCATGATCAGTCTTCTGCCGGCATCCGAACTGGCGTGGGTGAAGTCCTACTTCAGTCCGCCCAACGATCTTCACTGGCAAGCGCTCGAAGATGGCTCGGCAAGCACGGAACAAATAGACGCGGTCGCGCCGTGGCTGAGCCGATTGGCATCGCCACTCTCGGACACTCCGATGGTCCTGCCCTTCTATCGGGGAAATTCGATCACCGGTTGGTACGCGACGGCGGTGACGGATGACGGCGAACAAGGCTTGAGATCCATGCTTCGCGCCTGGTTTGGATCGTCCTATCTGACCGTTTTCGACAATGCCGCCCTGACCAACCCAAGCGCCACCCCGCTAAGAGAGCGCTTCGGTGGAGAGGTCATCTCGTTCACGGGGCCGGAGATCAACCAGATCACTGCCCGTCTGGCGCTCCTGGCCAGGCTCGAAGCCCAGCGGCCGCCTCTCCGCCGGACAGAGCCCCGCCCCGTTGGCCGGATCCGCGCTGATCTAGAACACGCATTGGCTGCTCGCGACGAAACGCACGCTCTCTCGCTGATCGCTGAACTGCGCGCCACCGGGCGATTGAATGAGGAGAATCTTCAGTTCCTCGACATCCGGCTCAAGGCCGGCCTCGGCAAATGGCAGGAGATTGCGCTCGACCATTGGACGATCCGAAACCTTTCTGACCTTCCGCTGCCGCCTCAGACCCTGTCCGACCTGATTGAAGCCCTCTATCGCGTCCACCTCGACGGGCTGGACACGGCCGAGCCCGATGCGGTTCTCCAAGCCTTCAACGAGCACATCTACGCGCCGTACCCACGGCTCTTCGCATCGCGCCATGGCGTTCGATCACCGCGTGTCGTTAAAGCCTTCATCCTCGCCGAGGCGCTGCAGGCCACACCGAGCACCGTCGTTCTGGGGCAGCTGAACGCTCTGTTGCCGACCAGCGAGATCGGCTGGGCGGAGCCGTTTACCGAGGCTGGGACGCAACCCGCAGACAGCACCAAGGACCCACTCCCCGAAGACCGGGACGCAGTTGAACCCGTCGAGCCTGCCTCCTCGGTCAAAGAACCTATCGACGAAGCAGAGGCTGCCTACGAGGATGGTCAGATCGACCGCGCCTTCGAGCTCGACCTTTATCAGCCGCTCAGTCGAAAATCATTGATGAGGCTCCTGGCGTGCGCCCAGTTCATCGGAACAGATGATGCGCGCACCAGATTGCTGGCTGCCTTCGACAGTCAGACTGACACACATGGAAACCTGACTGAATCGCAGATTCAACGAGTCGAACTGCTCAGGCCAAAGTCTGCGCCGCAGTCCGATCCAGACGCGACAGCTAACGCATCGGGGTGGCTTGATTGGGCCCGCCGGCTAGCGGCAGCGCAAGGCATCGAAAACGCCGTGTCAGATGCGCTGGATAACCGCTCCACCTGGGAGACGGCCACGCTGAGGGGCAGCGCTGCCCAGTGCGGTGAGTTCGCCGATCTGATCGGCAATCTGAGCGGACCCGCCGCAGACATCGCCCGCCAATCGCTGCCTTTGCTCGTGTCGGCATTCTTTCCGGACGACGAACCGCCAACTGTCGCCCTGAAGCCTGTCGCCAACGTCGTCCTGCTGCTCATCGCCATGGATACGACGGTGAGCCGGGCGGACCTCGAAACTCTGAGCGCCGTCGTTGCCGTCCTGATCGACCTCGGCCTGAGTTCGCCAGAGTATCTGACGATGATCGCCGACCTCGAAGACATTCAGTCACGCGCGGCGTCATTGACGAACCTGGCCTGGTCGCTGGACATGTGCGAGTTGCTTGCGATCTCACCGACGCCGTCTGAGGACGCACGCTCCGCCAGGCTCCGGTTCTTCCTCGCTGTGGTGGGCCAGAGCCAGGCGTTCGCACACCGCCTTGCCGCGGCTGACTTCCTCCCCATCGAGTTCTTGGCGCGTGACTTCGGCGTCGACCCTCGGTCAATCTTGGCCTTGCGGCCTGAACCGCAGCAGGATGCCGACGCTGAAAGCGTCGATCTGGCCGGTAAGCTGGTGGGCATCTACACGCTCAGCCAGGCCGCAGGCGCGAGAGCCAAGGCCGTTCTCGAAGCCCTGTTCCCCGGATGCCGCATCGAGGTGAACTCTGACAAAGTGAGCACTTCAAGCCTGACCACGCTCGCCCGCACGTCCGACATTTTTGTCTTCGCCTGGCGGAGTAGTAGTCATCAGGCCTTCTATTGCGTCAAGGACGCCTTGAACGGACGAGACCCCACCTATGCCGCAGGCAAAGGCACGGCGAGCATCATCAACGCCGTCCGCGAAGCAGCAGCCTAGGGTATTCAATCCCTGCTGCCGCGTTTCACTCCGCCCATCAGCGGCAGGCGGATTGGGCCGCAAATATGAGAGACCTTCAAATGGCCAAACCGACAGGGCAACGCGGCTCCTGGTTTGCGAACTGGAAAGGCGAAAGCCTTCCGTGTGTGCACGAATGCTGGTGCAAGCCCGGCAAGGGCACCCTCACCTATCTTGACCCACATGTGGGCGACGATCCCAAATGGGGGCCGTTCATCGCGGCGATCCGGTCGAGCGAGAAGATGATCCTGACAAAGGACGAACTGCGAGCAGACGGCCAACCTGTTCGCCGGACCGCCTATATCGCCAGCTATCGCGTCCAGAACGTCCAGATCGAGGGCTCCAATCTGTCCTTCGAATTCGTCCAACGCCTCGAAAGCTTTACCTGAGCGCGCTGTTCTGCTGGACGTTCAACCGTCACTCGACGCCTTCCTCAGACACGCTGCCGATCATCGGCCGGGCGTCGATCATCGACGGCGACACAATCAAGATCCATGGCTAGCGTATCCGGCTCTGGGGCATCAAAGCCCCCCGAGGGTCGGCAGACCTGCACTCGAGCCGGTCAGACCTTTCGATGCGGACAAGACGCAGCTTCCGCGCTGTCCCACTGGATCGGTGAGGTCACGGTGGAATGTCGTCCGAAGGGGCCACCGCACAACGCACGGCGAAGCTTCGCCCAACGCTGCAGATCGGACGTTCTGAATGTCTGCCAAGAGTCCGCTCCGGACGCACCGGATTTAGATTTCGGCGCGCTAGGCTTCCCGCCCTACTCCAGACCTTCCGAACGTCCGTTAGAGTCAGAAGCGAACATTCTAACAGCCATTCTCAACGAGGGTCGGTTTGGCGCGTTGCAGACTTGCCTCGCCGCCGCCGGCAGCCGTTGACCGTTCAACGGCAATGAATGTTCCGCTTGTTACCGCCCCCTCCCAGGCCGCGCACGAACGCCAATGTTCGTGAAACCTCTGGTCGGAGGATGCTCCTGCGATTTGTGCGGTGAAAGCGGCATGGCAGCCGCCGACTATCGTGCGACCTTCCCCAAACGTCCACCTCATTGCACTGAGCCGCCATTGTCGGAAAATGCAGAGTCGAACCTTTGGGAGTCCAAGCGCTAATGCAAACTGCCATTGCCAATATGAGGGCGCGCACAAACCCACACGCGGACCGCGACAAGTTTGTTTTTTCGCGCCAATCTATCCACGCGTGAACGGCGAAGAATGATCGCCGGCACCCCATCGACAATCCAGACGCTCGAAGGATCACTTACTTGTCGACGACATCCACTACCGTGCCGTCGCCCATCAGGCGAATTCTCGCACCATTCCTGAGGCATGCAAAATCGTGGACACTTCACTATCCTGTCTACTTGAACACGTTCTGCTTGGCCCACCATTTGGCCGCATGCTTCGCAGAGAAGGGAGTTGGGGCGGACGATATTCGCCAGCACTTTGTGCGAAACGATTGGTGGCACGGTCGACCAAGATTCAATTACAAAACCGACATTGAAATATTTGTCGGAGTTGAAGAAACCATTGACGATTTAAAGAAATCTGGGCACCAGATTGGTGGCATTCAGATGATTGAGTTTACATCATATAATGTTGCTCACGTATTTCAACGACTAGATGGTAACGGCAATCCTCGACCCAACTCCAACGGCTTGCCGCCGATTATCGTTACCGACGTATACACGACTGCAAAACTGTTTCGCGAATCCATATGCGATGGCAGCTTAAGTGCCCCGGGCATTTTAACATCGGCAGATGCCGAAAGTGCAGTAATCAGGAATTCATGGGATCGAGAGATCGGCGATTTCTTTGCTGAGAACCCGAAGATATATCTATTTGGTGCGCCGATGACGCACATACTCTTGGAAAACTCTAAGAATTTTTGCTCAGCCCCCAAATATGAAAAACAAGATATAGCAATGAAAAGCATCAAAACGTACTATGTCATGCGCTGCAATAGTCCAATTCGAGATGGTATGGTTATTTCCTTGGGTAAAGCAATCAAGGAGTATTATGATTACTTATATAGTCACACAGATGCGGTAGACCCGTCCCTCCCGGATCGGTATGCGAGGATCGCCCTAACTTCGGGAGAGGCAAATCCATTTCCGGAAATCTATCAGTTCGAGAGAAGCGCCGGCCCACGGCCGTTGACTCAAACGGCCAGTCTTGTGGACCGCTACAGGGACATCCTCGCCAGGCACCACGCCTGAGCCGGCTCGGCGGGAAGCCCTACAGGAACTAAATCATGGCAACCGCGCTCGACAAACGGCTGACGGATCTTCGACACCGCGTCACGCAGCTTATGAACTACCAGAAGGTGTCATCGCCGGGCACCGCTGCCGTGATCTCCCACTTCACTCCGTGGGAGGGGTGCCATGGAATGCTGCAAGACGTGCGAAATCGTCGTGGCCGGGGATTTGCCTCCGGGCTCCGACTTTGGGCTGGCGACTCAAACTGTCTAAACGATCCCCTTGAGGGTCGGGAACTGCTTCGGTTTGCGGAAGCAGTCGTTGAACCCTCAAGATTGGCCTTGGATCTTCAGCCGCACTACGTTTCCGGCCGTTGGCCACGCTATCCAATCGGCGACGCGCCTCCCGACGCCGGCGACAGTGAGGATACTCCAAGTCTGCCCGTGGACGAATGGGAAAAGCTGTCACGCGTCCTGGCAACTCTTTACAGGCTTCCACCGCTACAGATCGCGGGGAGCACTGAACCGCTGACTGTAGCCTCAAAAGTGCACTTGGTTTCGTTTTGTCGGGAAAGAGATCGCCTCGACCTTTGGCGCACTTATGGAGAAAAAGGGACCGGCGTTTGTATGGCGATGCCGCTGTCGAGAGCCTTGGCTTCAGTTACGGAAACGGGCTGGGGATTCTACTATGTGGCCTATGACGAGCGTAGCAAGGCGCGAGCATGGGCGCTACTGATAAACCCTCTCTATTCCATCTTCGAACTCATTCTGCAAGAAACTGACAATTCGAAGAGGGGGGCCATTATCGACCGAACTCTCAATGAGATTCGCCCGGCCTTGTTTTTGTTCAAGCACGAACAGTATAGGAGTGAGCGGGAGATCAGGCTACTATATACGGGAAATCGTCCGCCTGAAATTGTACTGGATGGAGCGAAAGCCGTAGTCAAAACTCAAGCGTTCTTTTTAGGTGGGACCGGGTGCTCTGTCATTTTGGGCCCGACCATGAAAGATAGGAGTTTTCGCGCAGCAGTCCTAAACGTTGAACTCAGCAAGGCCTTCGGTGCCAACGCACCAATCGTGCAGCTTTCCAGGGCACCCTATCAATAGTTCAAACCTGAGCCCAAGCCACGCGCTCCGGCCACAGCCGTTAGTCTACGTCCGAGAACAACGGCAAGGGCGTTGGCGTCTTGATAACACCCATTCGGACTAGATATCGATTTACGCTTGTGCCGATCCGCGTAGCGGAGAACGGCGCGTCCGTGACGACGAATGTCGACTTAGCTTGGGCAACAGACTGCGGTAGGTACTCCTGACTTAGAGCCGCTTTGTATTCGGCCAAGGTGTACCGCGTCGATGCGTTCTTATTCAGGTAGGCGAGGCTGACGGCCGAATTCGTATCTATGTCGCGGTAGACGTAGTCGACGCTGTCGAACCACATTCGGATCACGTTTTCGACGTCCTTCCGGCGGCTGTCATAGACGCTCTTCTTCACGATGAAGCCGGTAATGTCGGCAAATCCCAGATCCTCCATATTGAACACGAGGCGGCCACCTCTCCGGCCAGCCTCAGTCAGTTGGGTAAGTCCGGCTTCAGCGATATCCAAGTCGCCATTTTCTGCCGCTAGAAAGCCTTGGTCCAGCGGGGTGTCGATGATCCTGAGCTTCGTCGGATCCATCCCCTGGCGCGTCGCGAGGTCGTGGAGCATCATTTCGTAGACAGACGCCTTCTGCGCGCCAAGGCGTCCGGAAAGCACCTGGCGAACTGCCGGCGAACCAGGTTGTGAAATCGCCTCGCGGTCAAGCCGCGGCATGTTCGGATCGAAGGTGACGAAGGCACCGCCCTTGAAAGCATAGAGCGGGAAGATGAAAAGCACTGGATCGGATGACCCATCATTCAGCTTCTCGTACTTCGTAAGGTACTCGGTGTAGCTGGCGAACCCGATGTCTGCGGCCCTACCTGCAGACGCGACGGCAGGAGAAATATCCTCCCAACCCATCGTGATTAGCTCGATGTCCGTGCCATATTTCTTCTCGAGGCCGAGAGGCTCAGCGTTCACGATCATCGCAAGGTCCTGGTAGGGAGCCATAGCGATCCGGAGGGGAGAGTGTGCCGGTTCAGCTGCGCGGTTGAGCCAAAACAGCGTTGCCGCGACAATCGCGAGGAGACCCAATCCGAAGGTCCAAGTCAGACCATGACGCATCTACGTTCTCCAAGTCACCAAGCGGCCCCACAGCCATTGCAGCGCCAGATCAAGGACCGTGGCGATGAGCCCGAGCGCAAGCGCCGCCAAGAATATCACATTCAGCGAGAAGGTCGCTCTGGACGTCTGCATCAAATAGCCGAGGCCTGTTTGCGCACCCAACATCTCAGAGACGACGATCATTCCCAAAGCGAGGGAAATCCCGAAACGAAGAGTGGGGAGAAGATCCTCCAGGACCCGTGGGAGCCAGTAGGCGAAGATGCGCGTATTCCTCCGAAGCCCGAGATTGTGAAATAGAAGCTGGTCGACGGCTCGCGGTTGCTCCAGACGATCAGCACAGGCCACAAGCACATTGAGTCCGAGTCCTAGAACAACCAGCAGATATCGGCCCACTTCTGAGAACCCGAACCAAAGCAGAAAGAACGGGACGATAGCCACTGCGGGCACGGCGCGCACCGCGTGAACCAGCGGCAGAGACCAGGACAGAATGCGAAGTTTGAATAGCAGGAGTGCTAAGCTGATGCCAACCACAACGCCCAGACAGGAGCCGATCACTGTCCGGGAAAAGGTTGCCAGAATATGGCTGGCCCAAGCGGGGCCAATATCCGTGACAGCTTGAGCTATGGACTGAAGGCCCGGAAGATAGCGATCCGGCACGTTGCAGAAGTGCTTGATGCCCAACCAGAGCCCAAGCCCAAGCAACGTTCCCACGACTCCGCGAAGAAACCCTAACAGGCTCATGGCACGCTGCTCAACTGGGAGTACGGCGGGTCGCCTTCGAATTCGTACACCTCAGCGCCGGTCAAGGCTCGGCCGTCCTCGTAGTGACTTGTCATCACGATCTGTGATGAACATAGGTCCGCGTTGCCCATGAACGCTAAAAAGCGCTCCCGTCGAACGCGGTCGAGATAGTTGAGGGGTTCGTCCAGCAGGAGCAGCGGCCGTTGCGACACAAGGGCACGAACAAGCTCCACGGACCGGCGTTGGCCAAATGACATCTCAATTGCGCGGTGATGGACGAAGGGCTCGATCAGAGGGAAGAGATCGCTTTCGGTGACCCTGACCCAGAGACTCTTCGCGAACAGCTCAATGTTCTCCTGGCCCGTAAGCCATGGGACGAGCCCGTCGTCCTGAAGAACCGTGAAATCCGGATGCGGCCTGAGAATCTTATCGCGCGTACGAACCGGCAAGAGGCCCGAAATGATCTTCAGCAGAGTCGTCTTACCGCATCCCGATGGGCCTCGGATCAGCACACGACTTGCAGAAGTCTGGAACGAAAAATCCTGGAACAGGGCGACGTTTCGAAAGCCGAAGGTCAGTTCCTGAATTCTGATTTCGCTTCCCACGTGCGTCAGGAGAGCCAGGTCAGTGAACGCAGCTTGATCGGGCCGAATTCAACATTTCTTCAAAGATGCCATCGAGGGGGGTCCCATCCAGAATCCGACCCCGCACTGCATAGTCCCGCGTGTTCACGGCCTCGAAGGGGGACAGCACCAACCCGTCGTAGGTTACGCGAATGAGACCTCGGTCGATGGGATCGTCATCCACGAATATGAATCGATCACCAAACAGCTCCTCGCCCCGCTGGATAATCCCTTCAATGTCCGGAAACTGGCGAGTGTACAGAGAATCCAATGCCACGATCACATCTGGCAACTGCGCGAAGGGAGCCAAGGCATTCAGGAATTCGGTGGGTTCGATAGCGGCAGCCCCTTGGACGCCGCTTGAGCGGGTTGTCTGGTAAGGGGAAAAGATAGTCATTGACCCGCCCAACAGCGACTGTGCCTCCAGCATGTCGTCGATGGTGCCAATTGTCTGACGGGAGACCGTCTGTAAGAGCCGCAGCTCAGCCAGGCCTGCCTCGTGCAGAGCAGAGATCGCAGCTCGCAATTTCGACCACGACCCTTGGCGGTAGGCCTCATATGTGTGCGGACCGCCATCCAGGCTCACATCGATCCAAGCGAACGCCCGGACAATTTCCGCAGGCAGCAAGCGGGCATTGAGCCCGTTGGTGATCATGCTTACGACTTTGCCACGCGAGACCGCTCCTCGAGCAATTTCGCCCACCATGGCGATGCTTTGACGATTAGCGAGAGGCTCTTTGCCTACAATGCAAACCCTCTCGCAGCCGCTGGCCAGCACGGAGTCCAGCGTGCTTTGGGAAAGCAGCCCCTTTCGTCCCTCGTACTGCAGATAGCAGTGGGGACAAGCCAGGTTGCAATCATTGTTCATTGTCAGGGTAACGGTGCCAAGCGTCGTACGCCGCGCTTCGGCCGCCAGGATCGCGCTGCCCGCCATGGCTCCAGCCATAAGTTTGGTCTCCGCGCTTCCGCCCCGACATCAACGCGAATGCTAACACCAATCGCATGATCTTCGGTAGCCAGTACAAGAGCCACGCTAGCGTTTTCCCCTGAACAGCGCCTGAATGACCCTCCAGCTGGCCGGCCCATCGCTCCCCCCTCTGAATCGAACCCTTGGTCCCCCAACAAGGGGTTCCCCAGCCGACAACAACCTCACATCAGACGACCGCCGGTCATAATTCAGAGTTGTCGAGCCAGGTCGACTGTCGACCACCTCAAGTCCTAAGTGAAACCGGCACGCGCTCACGGACAACGGAGCTGGCCCTTACAAGGTCACCCCTGCGAGATTTCGCCGGCTGAGACCTGCTGACCTTAACTCAACGGCTAGGCTCCACCCTCAAACTTCATCGGTCCGAAGCTCGCCGACGACCCAAGTCGCTTGAGCCGGTGAATCGAGGCATCGACCGCCATAGACCTGAAAGCGAATCGTCCGAACGTCCGCAATGAGTTAAGAGCAGACGTCGGTGGTACGGTGCACGTTCGCCGAAATCAGAGCCAGTGTTCCGCCTTCTCTCCGTGGCCGCTTACGATCAGCCTCCCGCCATCGCTAGACTGATTGCCGATGCCGTTTTCGAAGCCGCGAGCTTGACCGGACTGTCCGCCAGGTGGGCGTATTGCTGCGTCGTCTTCACGTCGCGGTGGCCCAAGATGGCCGCGATCAGTGGCAGAGACAGACCCGTCGCGACACCGAAGCTTGCGTAGGTGTGACGCAGGTCATGCAGACGGACACCGTCCAGACCGGCCGCCTTGCGCACCTGCTCCCAGATTCGCGGCGTGCCGATGTAATGGGTGTGGGAGCCTACCTGCGACGGAAACACGAAGTCGGCCCGCGCCGTGCGGGTCAAGGCTTGCAAGCAGGCCAGCGCCGGCGGGCCGAGCGGAACAACGCGCGCGCCAGTCTTGGAGTCGGCCAGTCGCAGACACGCATGATCAAGGTCAACCTCCGACCACCTCAACCCCTCTATTTCGGATTTCCGGGCGCCCGTGAAGGCCAGGAGCCGGATCACAGTGACACCGTAGGCATTCGCCCCGGATCGCTCAGCATGAGACAGAGCATTCGCCAGACGGCCCAGCTCAGCGGCGGAGAGGTAGCGCTGGGACTGCCCGTCCTTGAAACGCTCGACCCCGCGCACCGGATTGTCCGCACGCATCTTTTGCCGCTGTGCGAACGTGAAGATCGCTCCCAAGAGTCCAACGGTCCGGGTCGATGTTCCTTTGCCGCCACGCGCGGCGGGATCGGTTCTTCGCCGACGGTCTCCGACCGGCGTATTCGCTGACGCTTTGCGGCTCGGCTTGATCATCGCAGCGGTCTTTCCGGAGGCCACGTCCGAAAGGAACCGCGATACGTCCGCGGAGCTGACCGATGAAACGAGCCGGCGACCAAGCAAAGGTTTGATGTGCGCTCGTATGCGGCACCGGTCAGAGGCCAACGTCGAGGCCTTCTTCGTCGCGACGCCCTGTTCAAGGTAGAGGTCGCACAGCTCGGCAATAGAGACCTCCGACCTCGCGGAATGCCGGCCAGCTTGAGGATCTTCTCCGAGCCTTACCCGGCTCAATACCCTCGCCGCTTCTTGGCGCGCCTGATCAGGCGTCACCTCACCATGGCGGGCAATCGTGAACTCTCGGCGTGGCGCATTGCGGCCTTGGCCGGCCCGATACCAGGCGAAGTAGGTCTTTGCGCCGCCAGGCAAGACCTTGAGACCAAAGCCTTTGAGATCGGCGTCCCACAGCCGATAGGCGTTTGCGGCGGGGAGGGCCGCATCCACCGTCCGCTTGCCCAGCTTCACTGTTCTCGGATGATCCGCTGTCGTGCTCACGCTCAACTCCTCTTGATTGCCAGTCACCACCCAGTCACCACCCAGTCACCACCGTGACGGAAAGCAAGTGCGACTTGAGGAAACGCGGCGCAAGAGTCTTGTAGCGTTTTCATAGACTTAGGAACGTTGCGGCATTCCCGGGAAACAGCAGGAAATAACCAAATTTCGCCCTCCGAAGGCAGAGGTCACACGTTCGAATCGTGTCGGGTGCGCCAAGGCCCCTTCTGAACATTCAGCCTGACGTCGCCGCCTCCAGCCGGGCCACCGACTCGCGCATATGCTTCATGCCGATCCAGGCCGAGAGAAGGGCGATGGGGGTCAGGATGGCCAGGGTCAGGGAGATGGCGGCGCCCAGCTTGTTGGGGTCGTGGAAGACGTTCTCGGTCAGGAAGGCGATCAGGGTCGGGCCGAGGCCGTTGCCGATCAGGGCCAGGACCAGCAGGTAGACCGCCGCCATGCGGCCGCGCAGGGCCTGGGGCGAGATGGCCTGGATGGCCGCCGCCGCATAGCCGACGAAGGAGAAGCAGCAGAGCTTCAGCCAGGTCATGCAGGCCAGGAAGGCGAAGGGGTCGGGCAGCAGGAAGCCAACGATGCCGACCGGCGCGCCGGCGATCAGGGCCCAGAAGAAGACCCGCAGGTGGGCGTCCTTGCGGCCGCCGCTGAACAGCTTGTCGGCGATCATGCCGCCGCCGACGGTGCCGAGGCCGACGCTGAGGATGTTGAGGATGCCGACCGCGGGGCCGGCCTTGCCGGCTCCCCAGCCGAAGGCCCGCTCCATATGGGCCGGCAGCCAGACCAGGGTGCCGTACACGGCCATCGAGAACAGGGCGAAGCTGAAGGTGAAGGCGGCCAGGGTCTTCCAGTTCGACCGGAGGAAGGGCAGCAGTTTGACGTCGCGGCCGGCGGTGTGGCCGTGCAGCCGGGCCGGTTCCTTGAACAGGAAGACCGACAGGGCCAGCACCAGGCCCGGCAGGCCGAGCAGGACGAAGGCGGCCTGCCAGGGCTGCATCGTGCCGAACACGGGCAGGGTGATGGTCGGGTGTTTCGACAGGGCTTCGACGACGATGCCGCCCAGGGCGATGGAGCCGCCGGTGCCGAGCACGGCGCCGCCGGTGTAGATCGACAGGGCCGTGGCCAGCCGGTGCTTGGGGAACTTGTCGGCGATGATGCTGTGGGCGCTGGGGCCGAGCGTGGCCTCGCCGGCCCCGAGCGCGATGCGGGCCAGGAGCAGCTGGGGATAGGTGTTGGCCAGGCCGCTGGCGATGGTCGCCAGGGACCAGAGGGTGACGCCGATCCACAGGGTCAGCTGGCGCGAAAAACGGTCGACGATCCAGCCGATGGGGATGCCGCAGACGGCGTAGAACAGGGCGAAGGCGAAGCCGAGCAGCAGGCTCATCTGGACATCGCCGATGCCGAGGTCGGCCTTCACCGGCTTGACCAGCAGGGAGAGCAGGCCCCGGTCGAGCGAGTTCAGGATGTAGAGCAGCATCAGCACCCCGAGCGCCACCCAGGCGCCGAGGGTGGTGCGTTTGACCAGGGTCTGCAGGCCGTGGTCGGGATCGGTGGGCTCAGCCCCATTCGCGTTTTGGGCGGCGGCGTCGGCGACGGTGCTCACAGGGCGACCAGCTGCGGGCGTTGCGGTTGCAGGCTGAAGCCGAGGGCCCGGGCGCTGGCCTCGACGGCTTCGAGCTGGGCTTCGAGTTCGGCGAGGCGGGCGCGGTAGAGTTCCTGCGTCCGGACGGCAAGCTGGGCCTCGCCGTCGCGGTCGGCGATCGACAGCAGCTGGCGGATGTCGGCGATCTGCAGGCCGGCCTGGCGGGCATGGGCGATGTAGGTCAGGCGCTCGAGGGCGGCCTGGTCGTAGCGGCGCTGGCCGCGGCCGTCGCGGCCGCTGCGGATCAGGCCCTTGTCCTCGTAGAAGCGGATGGCGCGGTTGGTCATGCCGGTGCGGCGGCGCACCTCGCCGATGGCGACGGGGCGGTCGGGGGCTTTCAGGCTGCGAAGCATGGACGGTATCTCCATCAGACGGGGACGCGGTTGTGAAGCAGGCGGCGCGAGGCTTGCGCGCGCCAGTCGGGGTGCAGGCGGGCGGCGGCGAATTCGGCGCAGAGGCGGTCGACGACCTGGGCGACGCTCGGAACGTCGTCGATCAGGCCGGTGGAATGGCCGCCGCTCCACAGGTCTTTCCAGGGTTTGACGTCGTCGGGCAGGATCGCGCCCTGGCGGACGGCCAGCTTCGGCGGCAGGTTGGCCGGGTCGAGGCCGTGCTGGATCAGGGAGCCCTTCAGCCAGTGGGCGGGGATGCCGCTGAAGCTGTCGGACTGGATGACGTCTTCCATGCGGGCCGCAGCCAGCATTTCCTTCTGCCCTTCCGGCGCGCCGGATTCGCGGGTGGCGATGAAGCGGGTGCCGAGGCAGGCCATGTCGGCCCCCAGGGCCAGGGCGGCGGCGACGCCGGCGCCGTCGGCGATGCCGCCGGCGGCCAGGATCAGGCCGCCGAACCGGCGGCGCACGGCCGGGATGAAGGCGAACGGCGACAGGTGGCCGGTGTGGCCGCCGGCCCCGGCGCAGACCAGCAGCAGGCCGTCGACGCCGGCGGCGATGGCCTTCTCGGCGAAGCGCAGGGTGGTGGCGTCGTGGATGACCAGGCCGCCCCAGCCGTGGGCGCGTTTGACCGTCTCGGCCGGGTCGCCGAGGCTGGTGACCAGCAGGGGGACGCGGGCCTTTTCGCAGAGGGCGAGTTTGGCCTGGGCCAGTTCGGGCTCGCGGCCGCTGGTGATCAGGTTGACGGCGTGGGGGGCGAAGGGTTCGCCCCGGTCGCGGCTCTCGCGCTCGGCGACGGCGATGGCGTCCAGCCAGTGGCCGAATTCCTCGACGGTGCGCGGATTGCCGGCCTGCCAGGCGGCGACGACGCCGGCCCGGCAGCAGGCGATGGCCAGTTCCAGGCTGGAGACGATGAACATCGGCGCGGCCATGACCGGCAGCCGGACATCGGCGAAGAGGTCGCGGGGCGCGGTCACGAGGCCCTCGCGGCGGGACCGGAGGCGGCCACCCGCGTCGCGCGGTCGCCGAGCTTGAGGTCGGCGGTGGCTTCGAACTTGAGGCCGTCGTCGAGGGTCGTGGTCTGGGCCTTGCGGTAGAGGGTCTTGTAGGCGGCGACGGCGTCGGCGCTGCTCGGCAGAATGGCGTCGATGAGGGCGGCGACGCGGACGTCCAGCCGGTCGGCCGGCACGGCGTCGAGGATCAGGCCAAGCTGGACCGCCTCGGACGCCGGGACGCGGCGGGCCGTGAAGGACATCTCCCTGGCCCGCTGCTGGCCGATGCGGCGGGGCAGGCGCTGGCTGAGCCCCCAGCCCGAGCGCATGCCCAGTTTGGCGTGGGTGTCGCAGAAGACCGCGTCGTCGGCGGCGAGGATGAAGTCGCAGGCCAGGGCCAGTTCCAGGCCGCCGGTGAAGCAGTGGCCGGTGACCCTGGCGATGACCGGCTGGGGCATGGTCTCGAGCAGCACGCAGAGGCGGCGGGCGTTGTCGGAGAAGGCCTTGCGGACCTCGGGGGTGTAGTCGGGCGCGGTGACGGCCTTGAGGTCGACGCCGGCCGAGAAAGACTTGCCCTCGCCCTCGATGACCAGCGCCCGGGCGTCCGAGGCGGCCACCGCCTCGGCAACGCGGAGGGCCTCGGCGATCAGGGTCGGCGACAGGGCGTTGAGGACGTGCGGGCGCGCCAGGGTGAGGACGGCGACCGCGCCCTCCCGTCGGAACCGGACCTGTGTGAGATCGTCCATTCCCTGCGTGCTCCCGCCCGATCTGATGTCCGGCTGCGGATCAACGTAGATTAATTATATAACTATATAAAGCGAAATCTCACCTACGGTCAGGCGACGATGACGCCGCTGTCCGGCTGGGCGGCGTAGAGGCGGGCGACCTGGTCGGCGCGGGTTTTCAGAACGCCGCGCTGGTTGATGTAGCCCTTGTCGGCGATTTCCTCGCCCTGCGGCGGGACATCCAGCAGCAACAGGCGGGCGACGCGACGCGATGACCCGCCGGCCCTGGCGTTGTGGCCCGCCAGACGGTCCTTGAGCCAGGCCGCCACCGACGGCGCGGCGCAGAGGTCGGCCAGCGGCGCGTCCTTGGCCAGGCCGGACATTTCGGCGGCGTCGGCGCGGCGGGGCCAGGCCATGACGCAGATGTCGTCGCGGTTCTCGCCGGCGATGACGCAGTCCTCGATCAGCGGCGACAGGTTTTCGATCAGTTCGAGCCGCAGGGTGCCGACCGAGACCCAGGTGCCGGTCGCCAGCTTGAAGTTCTCGGTCACCCGGCCGTCGAAGAACAGGCCCTTCACCGGGTCGGCGGGATCCACGAAGCGGGCGGCGTCGCCTGTGCAGTAGAAGCCTTCCTCGTCGAACGACTTGGCGGTGGCCTCGGGGTTCTTGAAGTAGCCGGGAGTGATGGTGTCGCCCTTGGCGCGGACCTCGAGCTTGTCGCCGACCGGGGCCAGCTTGACGGTGATGCCCGGGAACGGCAGGCCGATGGGGCCGGTGTAGTCGAGCGGCTCGGAGACGATGGTGACGCCTTGGGTCTCGGTCGAGCCGTACTTGGTGATGATCGGGATGCGCTGGCCGGTCGAGGCGACCGACAGGGCCTGCAGCCGGTCGAACAGGTCCTGCGACAGGCCGGCGGTCGAGTAGTTGAGGTAGCGCAGGCGCGAGAAGAAATGGTCGCGCAGGGCCGGCTCGGCCTCCATGGCGGCGACCATGTAGCTGTAGAAGATCGGACTGGAGCCGAACTCGCGGGGCTGGATTTCGCGCAGGTTGCGCAGGGTCTCGTCGAACTGGCCGGCGACCGGCTTGCCCTCGTCGATATAGAGGCAGGCGCCGTCGTTGATGACGTCGCCGAAGACGATGTTGCTGGAGCCGACGTGGCTCCAGGGCATCCAGTTGAGATAGGCCTCCGGCTCGTTGACCTCCGGGGCGATGTAGAGGGCGTCGTGCTGGGCGATGATGGCGGTCAGCATGCGCTGGGTCTGGATGACGCCCTTCGGGGCGCCCGTGGAGCCGGAGGTGAAGATGACCTTGGCGAAGGTGTCGGGGGTGATCCGGTCGATCGAGGCGTCGACGTCGGCGGTCGCCCCGGTCTTCAGGAGGTCGGACAGCGGCGTGGTGTGCAGGGCGGGAGCGGGCGAGCCGGTCACCACGGTGACGCCGTCGAGCGGCAGCGAGGCCAGCGCCGCCTCGAACTGGGCGCCGTTCTCGACATAGATCAGCCGGGGCCGGCAGAGGTCGAAGACGTGGCGCAGCTTCGAGAAGCTCTTGTCGAGCAGCGAGTAGCCCGGTGAGATCGGCGCGTAGGGGGCGCGGGCCATCTGGGCGGCCATCATGACCAGGGCATGGTCGAGGGAGGGCCCGGAGAGGACCATCACCCCGGCGTCGGGCCCGAGGCCGAGGTCGAGGAAGGCCTGGGCCAGGCGGCGCGAGCCGTCCAGCGCCGTGGCGTAGGTCATCCGGCGCCAGTCGCCCCAGCCGCCGGCCGGCAGGGCCTGGCGCTTGGCGACGAAGGCGCGGTCGGCGTATTCCGCGGCCCGGGCCTGGAAGAGGTGCGGGATCGACCGCCAGGCGGTCGGCATCTCGTAGGCCTGCTCGATGATGAAGCTGCCGTCGGGACGGCGCTCGCATCTGATTTTCGGCTTGCGGATCGGAAGCGGGCGGTAACCGGGTCGGGCGTGGTCGAGGGCCATGAGGAAATAGAACCCGTCCGCTGGAAAAGAAACCGGCGCGGCGTCACGTCGCCGCGCCGAGAGGGGGAGGTTAGTTAAGCTACCACTTGTAGGTCAGTTCGACGCCGACGGTGCGCGGCTTGGCCAGCACCTGGGTCTCGGCCGTGGTCGAGATGACCTTGGTCAGGCTGTACTCTTCGTCGGAGAGGTTCTCGCCCCAGACCGAGATGGCGAACCTGTCGCCCGGCAGGTTCCAGGTGAGGTCGGCGTTGTAGGTCCAGACGCCCGGCTCTTCGAAGTAGTTGAGCGTGTCCCAGTAGGACTTGCCCTTGTAGTAGGCGTTGCCGGTCAGGACGAGGTCGCCCGCGCCGCCGAGCACGAAGGTGTAGTCGGCCCCGAGGTTGAAGGTCAGGAACGGCGTGCGGATGATGTCGTTGCCCGACACGTCGCAGAAGGCCGAGCGGTTGCCGCCGACGCGCGGACCGGTCCCGTCGATGCAGGGGGTGGCGGCGGGCGGGTTGACCGTGGTCTGCGGGATGCTGACCAGGGCGGCGTCGAAGTCCTTGTACTCGCCGTGCAGCCAGGCGGCCCCGAGGCGGAAGTTGAGGTTGTCGCCGGCCTTGATGAAGGCCTCGCCCTCGACGCCGTAGATGGTGGCGCCGCCGGCGTTCTGCAGCAGGGACGACAGGGTGATGGGGTCCCGGACGTTCGACTGCAGGCCGTCGTAGTCGGTGTAGAAGGTGGCGATGTTCAGGCGCAGCCAGTGGGTCGGATCCGACTTCAGGCCAAGTTCGTACTGGGTGACCTGCTCGGGATCGACCGGAACCGAGGCGGCGACGGTGGTGGCGCTGGCGTTGAAGACGCCCGATTTGAACGCCTTGCCGGCCTTGAAATAGAGGTTGTAACGGTCGCTCGGCTGGTACTGGACGACCAGGGTCGGGCTCCAGTCCTCAAAGGTCTTCTGGCCGTGCAGGTAGGTGAAGGTGGTCACCCCGACCTTGGAGGTGAAGTCCTTGTTCTCGCGGCTGTAGCGGCCGCCCAGCGTGATCTTCCACTGCTCGCCGAGCTCTATCGTGCCCTGGGCGTAAACGGCCATGGCGTTGGATTCGATGTTCGGACGGGTGCGGCTGAGGGTCTGGGGGCCGACCACGCCGGCGATGGACACCGTCCGCGAGGAGGTCGTGCTGTAGGGGCTCATGCCGGAGATGTCGTGGAAGTACATCGCCCCGATGATCCAGCTGAAGGGGCCGTCGCCGTTCGAGGTGGCGTAGCTTTCCAGGTACTGGTTGGCCGAGACCTGGTGGTACTTCAGGGTGGCGATTTCCAGCGGCGTGCCGTCGCTGTCGGCCTTGATGCGCAGCTTGTTGTTGGCCATGCCGGCCACCGTCGTCCAGGTGAACGGCTCCAGGTCGACCCTGGCGGTCAGGCTGGCGCTGAAGATGCGCAGCTTGTTGTAGGGCCGGTAGGACAGGGCCGACTTGTAGTCGCGGGTCTCGACATAGTTGCCCGCCACCCGCTTGCCGATGGTGTTGCCGTTGGGCAGGCGGTAGGCCTCGCCGGTGGTGTCGTCGAAGTTGCTGTAGCCGATCGAGCCGATCAGGCTGAAGTCGTCGGTCGGGGTCCAGGCCACCTTGCTGCGGGCCGAGAAACCGTTCGAGTTGCCGTAGGTGTCGTGGCGGCGGTCATCCTCGATGTAGCCGTCGTCCTGGCGGCCGAAGAGGGCGAGGTCGGCGGCCAGCTTGTCGCTGCCGCCGGCGATGTAGAGCTTGCCGACCACCTCGTTGAAGCTGCCGTAGGAGATGCCGGCCTTGCCCTCGAAGCCTTCGCCCGGGGTCTTGGTGATGACGTTGATGGCCCCGCCGGTGGCGTTGCGGCCGAGCAGCGCGCCCTGCGGGCCTTTGACGACCTCGATGCGCTGGATGTTGTTGAACTGCATGTCGGCGGCGCCGATGAAGGACTGGTAGACGCCGTCGATGTAGATCGGCACGACGCTCTCGTCGCCGGCCCCGACGCCGCGCACGCCGATGCCGCGAATGGTCGGCTGCGGCGAGAACACCGACTGGGTGAAGTTGAGGCCGGGGGTGATCTGGCCCAGTTCCTTGGAGCCGTCGATGCCCAGCTTCTCCAGCTGGTTCTCGGTGAAGGCGTTCACGGCGGCCGGGACGTCCTGCAGCTTTTCCTCGCGCCGCTGGGTAGTGATGATGACCTCCTCGACGGCGGTGCCCTCATCGGCGGGCGGCGGAGCCGTCTGGGCCATGGCCATGGCCGGCAGCACCAGCGCGCAGGCGGTGGTGGCCATCAGGATCAGGGTCCGTTGCGAACGGACGGGGCTCTTGCGCTGGATCATCGTCTTCCCTCCCTAGGACAGGGCCCTGGCCAACTCCAGGCCGCAAGGAGGGTTCGGGCAAAGAGCCCGTTTTCACTTCCCTGGCGGTTTCCCTGGAGGGCTGGCGCCCTTCTCGTTGATTTTTGCAGGTTGGCGCAAGGCCGTCGGCTTTGCAAATATATATAACTAATAAAACCATTTCTGAATCCGATACATGAAGCGTATCAATAGGCCTTGGCAATGCTGCAACCTGTGGAAGGTCTGCAAATGGTGTTCGACCCAAGGCTGGCCCTGACCTTCGCGGCGGTGGCCGAGGACCTCAATTTCACCCGCGCGGCGGAGCGGCTTGGCGTCGCCCAGCCCTGGGTCTCCGAACAGATCCGGCGCCTGGAAGAGCGGCTCAAGCGCCGGCTGCTGGTGCGCACCTCGCGGCGGACGGAGCTGACCGCCGACGGCCTGGCCTTCCTGCCTTACGCCCAGGCCATGGCCCGGGCCAACGAGGCGGCCCAGCGCTGGGCCGGCGAACTCCGGGCCGGCCGGCAGGAGTCGCTGCGCATCGGGGCGGTGGACTTCGTCACCGAGTATCCCGAGCGGACCGAGCTGATCGACCGCTTCATGCATGCCCGGCCGCAGGTCGACCTGCAGATCCACAACGGCACCGCCGAGGAGGTGCTGCGCCGCCTGCTGGCCGGAGACTTCGACGCCGTTCTGGCCTTCGACACCTCGATCGGCGACGACCCGGCCTTCCGGGTGGGGACCCGGGTCTGCCGCCGCTACGCCGCCCTGATGGCGCCGCGCGAGGATCCGATCGCGGCGTTGTCGGTCGCGCCCTTGAGCGCCGTCGACCGGCACGTGGTGGTCACCTCGCCCGGCCGTTCCGACCCCGTCGCCCTGCGCGCCACCTACGGCGCCCTGACCGCCAACGGCGCGGAGTTGTTCCCTGCCCCCGAACCGAACCGTCGGACCATCGAGAACCTGGCGCGGGCCAGGCGTTGGTGTTGTCTGAAATGGACGGTGGAGCCCGAGCCCCGGCAGGAGGTCGGCGACATGGTCTGCGTGCCGATCGAGGGCAATCCGCTGACCCTGCAGCTGGCGGTGCTGCGGGCGGCCCAGGCGCCGCGCAACTCGCTGGTCGACCAGCTGGTGAAGATCGGCGCCGGCCTCTACGCCGAGAGCATGGAGCCGGGGTTGAAGTCGCCGTTGGGGTGAGGGCTAAACCTTGTCCGCCATCGCCGCCCGGGCCGCCTTGTTGACGCGGTACAGTTCGACGAAAGCTTCGGTCTCGCGCGCCAGATAGGCGTTGGCCTCGCCCTCCACGACGTTGGCGTAGATCAATTCCTTGGTCTTCTTCAGCGTAAACGCCGGGAAGCCCGCCAGCTTTTCGGCCAGGGCCACGGCGTCGTCGACCAGGGTGGCGTCGTCGAACACCCGGGTAATCAGGCCTATGCGCAGCGCCTCGTCGGCGTCGACCTTGCCGGCCGTCAGGCAGAGGTCCATCGCCCGGCCGAGGCCGATCAGCTGGGGCAGCAGGGCGGTGGCCCCGATCTCCGGCATCAGGCCCAGCGAGGTGAACGGGAAGGCGTAGGTCGAGCTCTTCGATCCGACCCGGATGTCGGCGGCCAGGATCTGGGTGATCCCGGCCCCGATGGCCGCGCCATTGATCGCGCAGATCACCGGCTTGGATTGCTGAATCAGATGGATCCAGCTGTCGTCCGGGGCCATCGACAGGGTCGCCACGTTCGGACGAAGGCCCGTCACCCGGTCCTTCTCCTCGGGCGGCGCCTTGAAGTCGACGCCGGAGCAGAACACCGGCCCATCGTTGGTGATGACGATGGCGCCGACGCTGTCCTCGGCGTTGGCCGCCCCGATGGCCGCGACGATCTCGCGGTACATCGGCACGTTCCAGGCGTTGCGCCGCTCCTGGCGATCGTAGGTGATCAGCGCGACCTTGCCGCGCTGCTCGTAACGGATCGTCTGGAAATCCAAGACCCTACTCCGGCCTGGCGAGGACGGAGACCTCGTGGGCGTACATGGCGTCGATGTCTTCCTCGGCCGGCTTCGGCAGCACGACGGCGGCGTCGCGGGTCGGCAGCAGGACCACGGCGTTGCCCGGCGAAACGATGGTGCCGTGCTGGTTCTCGACCCAGATGTCGAGGTGCACTTCGTTGCGCCCCTCGACCTGCTTCTTGGCCACGACCTTGCCCTTCATCCAGTAGGTGTCGCCGGTGTAGACGAACTTGCGGTGCTGGCAGCTCATCTTCCACAGCCAGCCGTCGTCGCCCATCCAGTTGGTGACGATGTTGGTCAGGAAGGTCTCGCGCAGGCCGCCGTAATCGTAAGGCAGCGGGATGCCGAGGTTGTTGGCCCAGGCCTTGTCCCAGTGCAGGCGCTGCACGGTGTCGGGCACGTTGAGGTCGTTGGGGGTGTACATCCCCGGGACCTTCTTGCGGATCTTGTAGCTGAGGCGGAAGGCGCCGGGAGGGGTCAGCTGCATGCCCCAGCCGATGTGCCAGATGACCAGGTCGGACGTGCGCATCGGGCCGCGGACGATGGTGGGAACCGCGTCGCCTTCCTGCACATCCTCGAAGTAGAGGGTGTCGGCCCCGCGGATGGTCTCGGCCTCGTAGGCGGCGTCGATCTTGGCCAGGTATTCGGGAGTGTAGGGCTCGGGGAGCTCGTATTCCTTCTTGCGCTCGGCCGAGGCATGGCGCTCGGCCCGCATCCAGGTGCCGCGCTGGATGGCGACCAGCTCGTTGTCCTGGTTGGCGTAGACGTAGCCGTTCACTTCCGAGACCGTGCGGCCCGAGAACTTCGAAGTGTTGTTCTCCTGCACGCCGATCAGGGCGGCGCGCTGCTTCAGCCGATCGCCGGCCTTCAGGGGGCGCCACCACTCGAACTCCATGACCGCCTGGTAGCTGCCGAGGCCGACCAGCGGGTCGCCCTTGAGCAGCGCCTTCTGGGCGGCGGCGTCTTCGGGCGACAGCTTCGGCGCGTCCGGCTCACCCATGGTGTAGAGGAAGTTTGGCGGCGCGATCAGCCCGCCCCAGCGGGTGGTCTTGCCGTATTCGGGATCGCACCACAGCGGGTTCTCGTCGCCGTAACCGAAGGCGAAGTGGCGGGTGCCGTCCCAGGTGACTTCGTAGTTATGGGGCGGGGTCGGCTTCTTGTACTGGACCCCGACGCGCAGGCGCAGCTCGGCGATCCCCTCGTCGGTCAGCACGCCATATTCGCGCTTGGCTTTCTTTTCGGGCGCAACAGTGTCGGTCATCTCTATCGTCCTCGTCCTAATGTTCGGCGGCCGCGCGGATCAGGCGGCCTTGTCCAGAAACAGCTTCTTCAGATCGGGTTGGCTGACCTTCAGCGACGGCGTGCGGGGCATCTCGTCGACGACGAGGATCCGCAGCGGCACCTGGTAGGGCAGCAGGCGTTCTTTCAGGAAGGCGCGCAGTTCGTCTTCCGAGGGCGCGGTCGCGCCGCTCTTGACGATGTAGGCGGCGCCGGGAACCTGACCGAGGCGCGGGTCCGGCAGGGCGACGACGGCGGCCTCGCGGATGGCCGGGTGCTGCTCCATGGCCCGCACCACGTCGTCGGGGAATATCTTGAAGCCGCCGCGGATGATGGCGTTGTCGAAGCGGCCGTTGATCCACAGGAAGTTGTCGGCGTCGAGCACGGCCAGGTCGGTGGTCCGCATCCAGCTGGCCCCGTCGCCCAGGTGGCCGGCCCGCAGCTCGAGCAGACCTTCGGTCCCGAAGGCCAGCTCGGCCCCTGTCTCCGGATCGACAATGCGGGCCTCGCAGCCGGGGTTCATCCGCCCGACGGCGCCGCGCTTGTCCTTGTGGTGCTTGTGGAAGTCGCCGATCGTCCAGCCGGCGACGCCGCCGGCGAACTCGGTGGCCCCGTAGTTCTGCAGCACCGGAATGCCGAACTTCTCATAGAAGGCGTCGGCCAGGTCGGGATCGAGCGGCGCCGTGCCGGTCCGGAAGGCGACCAGGCTGGCGACGTCTTCCTTGGTCACATCGGCGTCGAGGATCATGCGCAGGGCCGAGGGCGGCGCCCCGGCCACCTTGGGCCGATGGCGGCGCACGGCGTCGACCCATTCGGTCACCGAGAACTTGTCGAGCAGGCAGGACGACCGCCCGCCGGCGATGCAGTTGAACAGGCCGAACACCCCGCCGATGTGGGCGAACGGCGCATTGAGAATCTGCACCCCGCCGCGCAGCCGGGCCGGATCGCCGGGCTTCCTGTTGTCATAGACGCCGGCGTCTATGACCGCCTGCTCCAGGGTGCGGGCCTTGAGCGGCACGCGCTTGGGAGCCCCGGTGGTGCCGCTGGTCAGCATCTCGACGCCGATGCCGGGCGCGTTCCAGTTGAGCTCGGCGCCGGTCGCGGCCGACAGGCCTTCGACGACGGTGACCGCGCCGCCGGGCTCGGCCGGCAGCTGCAGGCCCACGGCGCCGATCTGGCGGGTCGCCTCGACCAGGGCCGGGCGGGCCCAGTCGTCGGCCATGCCGATGACCACGGGCGGCTTGAGGGTGAGGATGTCGGTGGCCAGCCGGTCGTCCGGCAGGCTGGGGTTGAGGGTGACGACACAGCGCTCGCTGGTCACCACGCCGAGCAGCAGGCAGGCGACCTGCGGCCGGTTGCGCAACAGCCCGCCGACCCGGACGCCCGGACCGATTCCGGCCGTGGTCAGGGCGGCGTCGATTCCGTCGATGAGGGCGTCGAAGTCGCCCCAGGTCCACCAGCGGCCCTGATACTCCATGGCCGGCGCGGCGGCATCGACCCGCATCACACCCCGAACCAGTTCGCCAAGTTGCGACATACCCTGAGCCCGTCCCTGTCCGTCTTATTAGGTTTAATTGTATACCTATTTAGATCGGGACTGCAACCGGTCAAATCACGGCGTCGGCGATCGGATTTTCGGCGGCCAGCAGGGCGTCGCGCTCGACGTGCATGGCGCGCATCTTGCGGGCCACGACCCACAGCACCCCGAAGATCACCGGCGCCGTGCAGAGGGTGACGATGGCCAGCGACATGCCGACCTTCAGCTTGTCGTGGAACAGATGGTCGGTGAGGTAGCCCGTCACGGTGGCCCCCAGCCCGGTGCCGACCAGGGTGACGATGGCCAGGAACATGGCCGAGATCCGGCCGCGCAGGTTGGGCGGCGCGAACAGCTGCATGGCCGCGTTGGCGTAGCCCAGGAACGGCATGGTGAAGCAGAAGAAGAAGCCGGTGAGCACGATGTAGGCCCAGGGATTGTGGCTGTTCACCGCCCAGACCAGGGTCGGGACCGAGATGAACAGGCCGGCCATCTGGTACTTCACATGGGCGTCCTTGACGCCGCGGGCATAGAGCCAGTCGACGATCATCGCCCCGCCCAGCTGGCCGATGAAGCCGGCGATCATGTGCTGCAGGCCCCAGGCCAGGCCCACTGAGCGGATATCCCAGCCGAACTCCCGCACCATCAGGGTCGGGCTCCACACCGCATAGGCGTTGGCCAGAATGTTGGTGCAGCCGAAGCCCAGCGGCAGGCCGATCCAGAACACCCAGTCCTTCTTCAGCATGGCCCAGAAGTTGACGCTGGAGCCGGCGGCGCCGGCGTGCCGCGCGTGACGCTCGGCCGCGGGCTTTTCCTTGACCAGGAAGACCAGCGGCGAGAGCAGCACGGTGGGCAGGCCGACGATCAGGAAGATGGCCTGCCAGGGTTTCACCGCCCCGATCAGCGGCAGGTTGACGACGGTCAGGTCGGCGACCAGATGCACCACCGTGCCGCCGACGATGGTGGCGATGCCGCCGCCGATGATGGCCCCCAGGCTGTAGACCGACAGCGCCGTGGCCAGCCGCTTTGGCGGGAAGGCCTCGGAGATCAGGGCGTGGGCGGCGGGCGTCAGGGTCGATTCGCCCAGGCCCACGCCCATCCGGCCGAGGAAGATGTGGATGTAGCTGCCGGCCATGCCGCAGCTGACCGTCGCCAGGCCCCAGACGAAGACGCCGATGGCGGTCATCCAGCGCCGCGAATAGCGGTCGATCAACCAGCCCATCGGCAGGCCGCACAGGACGTAGAAGATGCTGAAGGCCGGCCCGGCCAGCAGGCTGATCTGGAAGTCGCTGAGCTGAAGATCGCGCTCCAGGGGCCCGACCATCATGTTGATGATGGTGCGGTCGATGTAGCTGACGATGTAGAGCAGCAGGAAGACCGCCACCATGCCCCAGGCGGCGATGGCCGCCTTGCGGTCCATGGGGCGGTCCGTCGGCGTGTCGGGCGCGTTCGGGTCGATGACGGGACGCATGGGTCTACTCCCTACCTGTTGCTCAGGCGGTCTTGTCGAGGACGGACACCGGCAGGCGGCCGGTGTCGCGGACGGTGCGGGTGGCGATCTGCATGGTCGTGGCTTCCGACTGCAGCACCTGGTCCAGCGAGGCCGTCTCGGCGAGGTTGAGGTTGCGCTTGGCGTAGGCGTAGGACCAGCGCGGGCCGTCGGCGAGAGACTGGGCGATTTCCATCGTCCGCTCGCGCAGTTCGGCGTCGGGCCACAGGCGGTTGACCATGCCGCGCGCGAAGGCGTCGGCGGCGGCGATCTTCTCGCTGAGCAGGTAGAGTTCGCGGGCCTTGGCCGTGCCGAGGATCTGGGTCCAGTAGTATGTGCCGCCGTAGTCGCCCGACAGCCCGGCGCGGGTGAAGGCGCTGGTCAGCACGGCGCTCTCCGCGGCGAAGCGCAGGTCGCAGGCGCCGGCCAGCGACAGTCCGGCCCCGGCGCAGGCGCCATTGATCATGGCGATGGTCGGCTTGGGCATGTCGTGCAGCAGCCGCGAGGCCTCGACCCGGTTCTTGAGGACCTGGTCCATGACGTAGGGCATCTGCGCCAGCTGGCGCTCGGCGTCGCTGAGCAGCGCCTGGGCGTCGAGTTCGGCCTGCCGGCTCTTCAGATCGCCGCCCGAGCAGAAGCCCCGGCCCGCCCCGGTCAGCACCACGCATCCGACCTCCGGATCGGCCGCGACGGACCGGATGACGCCCGGCAGGTATTCCATCAGTTCGGAATCGATGGCGTTCAGCCGCTCCGGCCGATTGAGCGTGACGATGGCGACGCCGCGCTCGCGGGTCACCAGAACCGTGTCGGACATCGTCCGCTCCCTTTGTTTCCTCGGAAGGCCTGCTTCGACGGTTGCCGTCGGCGGCCTTTTCTCTAATAGTTATCTGATTAAGCTATATCGGGTTCAGCCGATAGCGCAATGGAGGATCGCCGATGACCGCGCCGCTGGCCGGAGTCCGGGTGCTGGAACTGGGACGGGTGTTCGCCGCCCCCTGGTGCGGCCAGATGCTGGGCGATCTCGGCGCCGAGGTGATCAAGGTCGAGGCCATCGAGGGCGACCCGATGCGTATCGTCGGGACAGGCCAGATTCGCGACGCGGCCGGCAAGGAGACCGGCGAGCGCAGCGTCTTCGCCGCCGTCAACCGCAACAAGAAGTCGATCAGCGTCGATCTCGCCAACCCCGACGGCGCCGAGATCGTCCGCAAGCTGGCGGCGACATGCGATGTCTTCATCGAGAACTTCAAGGTCGGCGACCTGGCCCGCCGGGGCCTCGGCTACGAGGACATCCGCGCGGTCAACCCGGGCATCGTCTACCTGTCGCTCAGCGGCTACGGCCAGACCGGCCCCTATGCGCCGCGTCCCGGCATGGACAACATCGTCCAGGGCCTGTCGGGCTTTGTCAGCATGACCGGCGAGGAAGGCGGCCCGCCGCAGGCCTCGCCGGTCTCGATCATGGACTTCTCGGCCGGCATGCACGCCGCCGTCGGCATCGTCAGCGCCCTCTACGCCCGCAAGGTCAACGGCGCGCCGGGGCAGTACATCGACCTCTCGCTGCTCGACAGCGGCTTGGCCCTGGTCGGCTACAAGCTGGTCGCCGCCCTCATGGAGGGCGAGCAGCCGCCGCGCGGCGGCAAGATCCGCGGCTACATCCCGGCCGGCATCTTCGAGACCGCCGACGGCTGGATCCAGATGACCGTGCCCAACGACGTCGACTGGAAGAGGTTCTGCACGGCCGCCCACACGCCCGACTGGCTCGACCATCCGCGCTTCAGGGACCGCTGGCTGCGCACCGAGCACCAGGCCGAACTGCTGCCCCTGGTCGCCGAGCTGATGAAGACCCGCACCACCGCCGACTGGGTGGATCGGTTCGCGGCGGTCGGAGTGATGGCCGGCGCCGTGCTCAGCCTCAACGAGGCGGCGCGCGACCCCCACATCGTCGCCCGCGAAAGCCTGCTGACCGTGCCGCACGCCGCCGGCGGGACCATCCCCATCGTCCGCAACCCGATCCGCTACTCGGAGACCCCCATCGAGACCTACGCCTCCCCGCCCCTGCTCGGCGCCCAGGCCGACGAGCTGCTGACCGACCTGCTCGGGCTCGGCGAGGCCGACATCGCGGCCCTGCGCCGGAGCGGCGCGCTTGGCGCGGCGAGGCCCGCCGCATGACCGCCCCGACCAGCTTCTACACCGGCCAGGCCGGGGCCTTCGCCGCCACCGACCTGGCCGCCAGCCCCTGGAACCCGGCCCACCAGAACGGCGTCGCCATCATCGCCCTGATGGCCCACCTGATCGAACAGACGCCGACCCTGGAGCCGATGATGCTGGCCCGGCTGACCGTCGACATCGCCCGCCCGACCCCGCTGGCCGCCTTCGAGGCCGAGTGCGTCGTGGTCCGCGAAGGCCGCCGGATGCAGAACCTGGAGGTCACCTTCCGGGCCGCCGGCGAGATCTGCGCCCGGGCCACCGCCCTGCGGGTCAGGCTGGCCGACTCGCCGGTCTCGACCGAGACCCTCGACTACCCGGCGCCAGAGGACACCCCCGAGAAGTCGCTGGCCCGTCGCAAGGGCCCCCGCGCCGGCCTCGAGACCCGCGTCCTCAAGGGCGGCCTGCTCGACCCCGGCCCCGGCCGTGGCTGGGCCCGCCCCGCCGTCGAGATCCTGCCCGGCGTCCCGGCCAGCCCGCTGGTCGCCGCCGCCATGGCCGCCGATGTTGGCAGCGGCCTCTCCAGCATTTTCGAGCACGGGGTATGGGCCTTCGCCAACATCGACGTGGCCATCCATTTCATCCGCCCGCCGGAAAGCGACTGGATCTTCATCGACGCCGAGACGGTCAGCGCCGGCGACGGCTCGGGCCTGGTCAACAGCGTCCTGGCCGACCGCCGGGGCCCTTTCGCCCGCGCCCACCAGACCCTGTTCGTCGAGCCGATGCGCATCCCCTCGGCCTCGGTCCGGGAGGCCGCAACCGCATGAGCAAGCCCGCCTTCTACCGCCAGGTCGATGAGGCCCGCTTCGAGCCTCTGGTCCCCGCCACCGGCAGCTGGAACCGCAAGCACCAGAACGGCGTCGCCGTCGCCGGCCTGCTGGCCCACGCCCTCGAAGCCACACCCACCCGCAGCCCGATGGCCACCACCCGCCTGACCGTCGACATCATGCGCCCGGTCCCCTTCCAGCCCGTCGAGACCCGCGTCCGCCTGATCCGCGACGGGGCCCGCATGCAGCTGATCGACGCCGAAATCCTCGCCGATGGCGCCGTCGTCGCCCGCGCCAGCGCCATGCGCGTCCGCAGCGAGGCCACCCCCGCCGCCGCCGACCTGACGCTCGGCCTGCCCCTGCCGGAAGACCTGCCGGCCAACCCAGTAACCAGCGTGCTGGGCACGGGCCACCCCATGGAAACAAGACTGGCCCGGGGCTCGATGCGCGAACTCGGCCCCGGCGGCTTCTGGACCACCTTCAACGCCGACCTCGTCGACGGCCTGCCCATGCCGGGCCTGGCCCGCGCCGCCATGGCCGCCGACGTCGCCTCCGCCCCCTCGACCATCGTCGAGCGCGGCAAGTGGAGCTTCGCCAACGTCGACCTGTCGCTCTACCTGACCCGTGCGCCCATCGGCGACTGGGTGCTCTGCGACGCGGTCACCCTGAGCGACGGGGCCGGCGTCGGCCTGGTCAACACCGTCCTCGCCGACCGCACCGGCGTCTTCGGCCGCGCCCACCAGACGCTGTTTTTGGCGCCGATCGAGGCGGCCTAGCGGCCGGTGAACTGCGGCGGCCGCTTCTCGACGAAGCTGGCCACACCTTCCTGGAAGTCCTCGCAGGCCAGCGAGGCCACCACCTCGTCATGCGCCAGGATCACCGCCTCGCGCTGATCCTGATCGGCGGCCAGCCGCAGCTGGCGCTTGATGGTGCGGGTCGAGCGGGGCGAGCAGTTCGCGGCGATGTCCCTCGCGTAGGCCAGGGTATGGGCCAGCACATCGTCCTCGACGATGGCGTTGAGCAGGCCCATCCGCTCCGCCTCGGCGGCGCCGATCCGGCGGCCGGACAGCATCATGTCGCTGGCCGCGGCCCGCCCGACGATGCGCGGCAGGCTCCAGGCCAGGCCGGCCTCCGCCGTGAGACCCCGGCGGGGGAAGGCGGCGGTGAACAGGGCTTGCGGCGAGCCGAAGCGGATGTCGCAGGCCACGGCGATGGCCAGGCCGACGCCGGCGCAGGCCCCGTTGATGGCGGCGATCACCGGCTGCGGCATGGCCATGGGAACCAGCAGCCGCGAGCGCAGGTAGTCGGGCGCGTCGAGCCCGTCATAGATCGGGTTGGGGTCCTCCGGCCGGCGCGTGGCCAGGCCCGCGCCCTTGTCGGCGACCAGGCCCTGCAGCCGGCCCATGTCGGCCCCGGCGCAGAAGCCCTTGCCGGCCCCGGCGATGACCACGACGCGGACGTCCGGGTTGGCCCCGATGTCGGCGAAGGTCTGTTCCAGCAGCTCGCTCATCTCCTGGGTCAGGGCGTTGAGCTGGGCCGGGCGGTTGAGGGTGATGACGGCCAGGCCGTCGTCGATGGCGACCAGGACGGGGGCTTCGTCGGTCATGCTCAAACTCCCGAGGCTTCGAGCGCGCGGTCGGCCAGGCGGGCGGCATCGACCAGGCTCGGCGCCTCGCAGGCAGCGACATACTCGGCCCGCAGGCGGATCACCAGGTCGGCCACGGACGGCACGTCATGGATCAGGTCGATACCCTGGCCGGCGCTCCACAGCGTCTTCCACGGCCGAACCTCGTCGGGCAGGTGGTCATGGCGCATGCCCTTGCCGAGCGGCTCGGGCAGATTGGCCGGATCGAGGCCATTCTGGCGGATCGATTCCACCATCCAGTTGGCGGCGACGCCGGCCACCTTGGGGGTGAACATCAGGTCGGCCGAGGTCTGGCTCATCAACAGGTCCTTGTAGGCCGGGTCGGCGTCGGACTCCCGCGTGGCGATGAAGCGGGTGCCCATGTAGGCCAGATCGGCCCCGAGGATCTCCGCCGCCCGCACCACCGCGCCGGTCGAGACGGCGCCGGCCAGGACGATGGTCCCGTCGAAGATCGAGCGGATCTGCGGGATCAGCGCCAGGTGGCTGATGGTCCCCGAATGGCCGCCGCCGCCGGCCCCGATGCAGGTCAGGCCGTCGGCCCCGGCCCCGATGGCCTTCTCGGCGAACCGCAGGGAGGTGACATCGTGGAAGACCTTGCCGCCCCAGTCGTGGACCTGGGCGACCAGGCTGGTGGGATCGCCGGCCGCGCTGATGATGATCTCGACCCCGTAGCGGCCGCAGATCTCCAGGTGCGCCGCCAGCTCGTCGGCCGGCAGGCGGGTATTGAGGTTGACCGCGATCGGCGCGGCCTTGCGGTCGGAGGCGGCGTCATGGGCGTCGAGGTCGGCGCGGATCGCCATCAGCCAGGCCTCGAACTCCTCGATGGTCCGGCAGTTGCCGCGCGGCAGGCCGCCGATGACACCGGCCTTGCAGGCCTCGCGCACCAGGTCCGGTCCGGTGACCAGGAACATCGGCGCGCAGATCACCGGCAGGGTCAGGTTGCGGCGGAATTTCGCATCCAGGGCCATGTCGCTTCCATCCCTTTATTGTATTACTTAGTTAGATAATAATACGCCGCATGCGCGCGATGCAAGGACGCGCGGCCCACCCCTCGCCCGAGGGCAAGGATTAGACTAGGTTAGATCATTAGGGAGCGCCGGAATCGGTGCTTGGACAAGGCTTCGAGATGTTTGATTCCCCGATCAGCGGGTCGATCCGTATTCCCAAGACCGCCGAGGTGCTGGCCGGCCGGGTCCGCAAGGCGATCATCCGCGGCGAGCTCAAGGCCGGCGACAAGCTGCCCTCCGAGGCCCAGCTGATCACCGATTTCGAGGTCTCCCGCCCGACCATCCGCGAGGCCATCCGCATCCTCGAATCCGAAGGCATGATCAGCGTCTCGCGCGGCGCCCGCGGCGGGGCCAAGGTCAATGTCCTGACCAACGACATGGTCACCCGGGCGGCCGGGGTCGCCCTGCAGTCGCGCGGCGCGACCATGAAGGACATCTACATCGCCCGCAGCGTCATCGAGCCCCCGGCGGCCCGGCTGGCGGCCGAGAACCGTCCGGCCGAGGCCGCCGCCGCCCTGCGCAAACAACTGGAAACCGAGCGCAATCTCGGCAGCATCGGCGGCCAGCACGCCCTCGCCGCCGCCATCGCCGAGTTCCACCGCATCCTGCTCGACGAATGCGGCATCATCGCTCTGGGCGTGGTCGGCAAGGCGCTGCAGGACGTCGTCGAACTGCATATGCAGCTGTCGATCCGCGCCAACGTCCGCACCCTCGACACCACCGACCGCCGCACCCGCTTCGGCCTGCGTTCTCAGGAAAAGCTGATCGAACTGATCGAGGCCGGCGACGGCCCCGGCGCCGAGGCTCACTGGGTCGCCCACATGGAAGCGGCCGGCAAGGTCTGGCTCGAGGGCGTCGACTCCACCTCGGTCATCGACGTCCTCGACTAGCCGGCGCCGGTCGGCAGGTCGCGGAAGGCGGTTTCCTTGTCGGTGCGGATATCGCCCGGCATGCCCAGCACCCGCTCGGCGATAATGTTCTTCATGATCTCGTCCGTGCCGCCGCCCAGCCGCGCTCCCGGCGAATAGGCCCACAGCTTCTGGAAGATGGCGTCCATCGGCGACAGGCTCTCGTCGTCGATGATGCCAAACTGGTCCTGCAGCTCGACCCCGGCCGAGGTGATCTCCTGCAGCTGGGTCGAGGAGACGATCTTGCCGACGGATGCGGCCGGCCCCGGCTGGCCGCCGCGGCTGATATCGGTCAGCAGGCGAAAACGCGTGAAGCGCAGGCCCTCGGCCTTGACGTACCAGTCGGCCAGCTGTTCGCGGAAGGCGGTGTCGGCCATGGCCCCGGGAATGGACCTGGCCAGCCCCATGATCTCTTCCCAGTTGGGCTTGCGGGTCGAACTCATGACGCTCATCCGCTCGTTCATCAGCGTGGTCAGCGACACCGTCCAGCCGGCGTCGACCTCGCCCAGCCGGTTGGCCTCGGTCAGCTTCAGGTCGTTGATGAAGACCTCGTTGAACTCGCTCTCGCCGCTGGCCTGGTGGATCGGGCGGACCTCGATGGCCGGGTCGTGCATGTCGACCCAGAACATGGTCATGCCCTTGTGCTTGGGCTTGTCCGGGTTGGTGCGGGTCAGCAGCAGGCCGTAGTCGGCCTTGTGGGCGAAGCTGTTCCAGACCTTCTGGCCGTTGACGGTCCAGGTCGTCCCGTCGAACACGGCTTTGGTCCGCACATTGGCAAGGTCCGATCCCGCCGACGGCTCGCTGAACAGCTGGCACCAGATCTTCTCGCCCCTGATCGTCGGACGGACCAGCTCGTCCTTCACCGTGTCCAGGCCATGGGCCAGCACCGTCGGCACGCACATGCCGATGCCGATCATGAAGATGCCGTAGTTGAGGCCCGCCGCCTCCTCCTCCTGGGTGAAGACGATGTCCTCCATCATCGTCCCGCCGCCGCCGCCCCATTCGCCGGGCCGGCGGATGCCGGCGAAGCCGGCGCCGGCCTTGGTCGCCTGCCAGGCCTTGGCCTCGGCGATGAACTCGGGGTCGCTGCGCTTGCGGCTGGTCAGGTCGTTGACGGGCTTGTTGGCGACGATCCAGGCCTTCACACGGGCGCGGTAGGCCGCTTCCTCGGGCGTGTCGTTGAAGTCCATGGTCGCCTCCGAGGCCGTTTTAATTAGTTAGCTTAGTTATATATTTTTGGGAAACAGAGGCAAGCGCCATCATGCCCACGAAAAGGCGGGTTTGATCGGCTATCATTCCCGAACGATGTACGTCCGGAGCCCCCGATGATCCGACCCCTGCTGGCCCTGATTTTGGCCCTCGGCCTCGCCCTGCCGGCCGCCGCCGCGAAGAAGCCCGCTCCGACGCCGGCCCCGCTGACCCCCGCCCCGGTGGTCGCCGCTGAGCGGGCCTTCGCCGCCGACGGGCTGGCGATGGGCATCAAGCAGAGCTTCCTCAAGCACATGGCCGACGAC
>JAQGIK010000078.1 GCA_028291265.1 Caulobacter sp.
GACTAAAACTCTTCCCAACCCTCCGCTTGCGGCGCCGCGACCATCAGTGCCGTTTTCGGTGCGGCGGATTTCGTAGGCGGCGGTGAGCTTGTCGTCGGCGCCCAGCTTGGCGGCGGCTTGCGCCTCGACCCACCGGGCCTCGTCGGTCGCGCCGTAGCTGTCGGGCGAATAGTTGACGCGCAGGCGGCCGCTGAAGGCCTTGCCGAAGTCGCGCGACAGGTCGAACTGGGCTTCGAAATAGCCGCTGTCGACGCCGTTCTCTTCGCCGGTCAGTTCCCGGTAGAGCAACTGGCTGTCGAGCTCGAAGTCGCCGAGCCCGCCACGTAGCCGCCGGTCAGGATGACTTCCGACTCGGCGTCCCTGGTCGAGGCGGCCTGGGAGATGAAGGCGTCGCCGTAGAAGCCGCGTTGCGTCCAGCGCACCGCGCCGTTGAAGGCCGGGTCCTGGTCGCTCTTGCCGAGCCCCTTGCCGAGATACTGACTGGCCAGACCGACCTTGCCGGAAAAGTCGCCCGCCATGGCCGGCGCGGCGACGGTCAGACCGAGAACTACTGTAGACTGAACGATGATATGTTTCATGGACCTCTCGAACATTTCGGGATCTAGAACTTCACTGCGTTGCGATGTGGTAAACGCTCATTCGGGGTGAAATTCTCAATGACGTCACGAAATTATTCTGAATATTCCCGATAGTGAGAATTGTTGTTCTTCAGAAGCGGACGGCGAACGAGGCCGAGACCGTGTCGCCGTTCTCGCCCGGCGCGTCGATTTCCCGATACCAGCGCAGGGCCAGGGTTGCCGGTTTGCCGGCGATGCGGGTGTCGTAGCCGACGATCGGGCCGGCGGCGGCGCCCTGCCACTTCATGGCCCCGAGCTTGGGACCGCCGCGGGCCTTGTCGCCGACCGTGCGGGCCGAATAGCCGACCGCGCCGATGCGGAAGTCGCCGACCCGGCGGACGACCGCGCCCTCGGCCTCGAACAGGCCCTGGGTCTGGAAGTCGCGGGCGTTGGCCTCGGTCTCCTCGACGAAGCGGCTGGCGGCCGAGACGTCCCAGTCCGACTCCTTGCCCTTCCAGCGCAGGCGAAAGGCGGGGGCGTCGCGGTCGGCCCAGGCGTCGGGGGCGCCGGGTTCGGTCAGGCTGGTCGCCAGGGTCCCGTCGGCGGGGGCGACGCGCAGGCGCTCCAGAGTCGGGTCCTTGAGCGCCTGGGCGTTGGCGACCCCGGCAAGGCTCAACGCGCCCGCGACGGTCAGACAGGGTAGGAACAGCCTCATACTCGATCAACGACGCAGACCGGGCCGGGTTGCATGGTCACGGCAAGGCGTAGGCGACGAGGGCGTCGCTGACCCTGGTCTCCATGAAGTGGTGACCGCCGGCCATGATGACCAGGTACTGCTTGCCGTTCACCGCATAGGTCATCGGGGTGGCCTGGCCGCCGCCCGGCAGCACGGCGCTCCAGACGGTCTTGCCGGTGCGCAGGTCGATGGCGCGGATCAGGTCGTCGGTGGCGGCGGCGACGAAGACCAGGCCGCCAGCGGTGACCACCGACCCGCCGTTGTTGGGCGTGCCGATGTCGACGGGCAGCATCGAGGGGATGCCGAACGGCCCATTGTTGCGGGCCGTGCCGAGCGGCTTGTCCCACAGGGTCTTGCCGGTCTTCAGGTCGATGGCCCGGATACCGCCGTAGGGCGGGCTCTTGCAGAGCAGGCCCGTGAAAGGCAGCCGCCAGCCGGCGTTGACCTGGATGGCGTAGGGCGTGCCGGCCTGGGGATCGCCGGCCCCCTCGGCGCCGCCCTTGAGGGTGTCGCCGCGCGCCTGGCTGCGCGGGGTCCAGCCCTTGGCGTCGGCCTCCTTGCGGGGGACCAGGCGGTTGTAGTTGGGCATGTCGTTGTAGTTGGCGACGATGATGCCGCGCACCGGATCGACCGCCACCCCGCCCCAGTCGGAGCCGCCGTTGTAGCCGGGGTATTCGACGTAGTGGGCGTCGGCGATGGGCGGGGTGTAGAAGCCGCGATAGTCGGCCTCGCGGAACTGGATGCGACAGATCATCTGGTCGATCGGCGACATGCCCCACATCGACCGCTCGGTCAGGTCGGCCTTGCGCAGGGTGTGATAGGCCGAATGCGGCTGGGTGGCGGCCCGAAGCCGGGGCTCCAGCCCGCCGCCGGGCACGGGGCGTTCCTCGACCGGGGTCAGGGGGCGGCCGGTGCGGCGGTCGAGGATGTAGATGTCGCCCTGCTTGCTGGGCAGCACCAGGGCCGGAACCGGGCCGGCGGCGGTGGGGAAGTCGACCAGGCTGGCCTGGGAGCCGAGGTCGTAGTCCCAGACATCGTTGCGCACCGTCTGGAAGCGCCAGACCGGTTTGCCGGTGGCGACATCGAGGGCCACCAGCGAGGTCGCGTACTGGTTCTCGATGGGCGTGCGCAGGCCGCTCCAGTAGTCGGCGGCGCTGTTGCCGAGCGGCAGGTAGACGAGGCCCAGCTGTTCGTCGCCGCTGGCCGTGGTCCACATGTTGGGCGTGCCGCGCGACCACTCCTGGCCTTCCGGCGGCAGGCTGTTGAGGTCGGGCCGCAGCATGTCCCAGGCCCATTTCAACTCGCCGGTGCGGGCGTCGAAGCCCTGGATGACGCCGGAGGGGGCGTAGCGCTCCTGGCCGTCGAGGATCTGGTGGCCGACCACGAGGGTGTCGCGAACCACGGTCGGGGCCGAGGTGATCGAGACCATCCCGGGGGCGACGGCGCCCATGCCGAGTTTGGTGTCGACCTCGCCGTTCTTGCCGAAACCTTCGCAGGGCTTGCCGGTTTTGGCGTCGACGGCGATCAGGCGGGCGTCCAGCGTGCCCTCGATGATCCGGGTCCCGCAGGCGCGGCCGGGCACGGCCTGGGGCGAGGCGTAGTAGACGACGCCGCGGCAGGCGGCGGTGTAGGGGATCCAGTCGTCGGCGACCTTGGGGTCGTGGCGCCAGCGTTCCTTGCCGGTGGCGGGATCGAGGGCGATCAGGATGTTCTTGGGGGTGCAGAGGTAGAGGCTGTCGCCGACCTTCAGCGGTGTGGTCTCGGCGCCGTATTTGCCCTTGGCCCGTTCGCTGGGGAGGTCGCCGGTATGGGCGGTCCAGACGGGTTTGAGACGGGAAACGGTGTCGGGTGTGATCTGGTTCAGGCTGGAATAGCGGCGGGCGCCGTAGGTGCCGCCGTAGGCCGTCCAGTCGGCGCCGGCCTGGGTGTCGGAGGCGATGCCGTTGGCGGCGGGCAGGGGGAGCGGTTCGGGGCCCCAGTTGGCGAAGTAGACGGTGGCGCCGCCGGCGACCAGCAGGATGGCGAGGGCGGCCCACAGGCCTGTGACCGTGCGGCGGGCGCCGCCGATGCCGGGCAGGACCAGCAGGACGAGCACCAGCAGGACCAGCGGCGCGACAAGGCGGGGGACCAGCGGCCAGGCCTGCAGCCCGACCTCCCACAGCGCCCAGGCCAGGGTAGCGACGAAGACGAGCACATAGATCCAGACGCCGAACGGCCTTCGCATGGCGATCAGGCCGCCCGAGGCGATCAGGCCGAGGCCGGCCAGCAGGTAGTAGGGAGAGCCGCCGAGACCGACCAGCTTGATGCCGCCGACCAGCAGCACCGCCCCGATCAGAACGAGCACGACTCCGAGCAGGATGGGAAAGGCCTTCCCTCCACCCGACCGATCTTGCGCCATTGACGCCTCCGCCAGCTTCGGGGAGGAAACCGCGCGTCGCGGTCTTCGTTCCGCCCCCGTTTTTCGGAGCTCCACCATGCGCGCCACGATGTATGGCATCAAGAACTGCGACACCGTCGCCAAGGCCCGCAAATGGCTGGAAGGCGAGGGCGTCGCTTACGATTTTCACGACTACAAGGCGCTGGGGGTGACGGCGGAGAAGCTGCGGGCCTGGGCCGGCGAGGTGGGCTGGGAGGTGCTGCTCAACAAGGCCGGGACCACCTTCCGCAAGCTGCCGGTGGCGGATCGGCAGGACATCGATGAGGGGAAGGCGATTGCCTTGATGGTCGCCCAGCCGTCGATGATCAAGCGGCCAGTGGTCGAGGGGGCCGGGCCGCTGCTGGTCGGGTTCAAGCCGGAGCGATACGCCGCCTCGTTCGGGCTGAATTAGCCCCCCTTATGAGGCTCGCCCGGGCGAGGTGGTCTGCGATGGTCCCCGAAACGAGGAATCGCTGATGAGCCGCCGGCCCCTGATCGCCCTGACCGTCGCCTGCCTGCTGATCGGGCCGGCCGCCCTGCCGCTGGCGACCCCGGCCCAGGCCGGGACCTTCCAGTGCCAGGCGTCGGCCAGCTATATCGCGATCATGGGCGAGGCCGAGCAGCTTGCCCTCAAGCAGAACCCGCAGGGCGCGCCGTTCAGCCACGATGCTGCGACCTGGTCGGCCTACATGGACCGCGGCCGCTGGGTGCGGGCCCGCAGCGCCTGCCAGGGTCTTCCCGCACAGGCCGAGGTCTCGGCGCAGGCGGCGCGGCAGAGGCTGGCGGCGGTGATCTCGGCCGACCGGTCGGCCTGTACGGCGCTGGGGAACAAGATCGCCTGGGACAGCCGGGTGCTGAGCGAGGCGGTGAAGGCCGAGCCGCTCGAGGAAGGCGACATCTTCACCCTGCAGGGCCTGCACGAGATCGACCAGGACTATATGGCCCTCTGCCCCGGCGACCCGGGCATGGCCGGGGCCGACGCGGCCCTGCTCGGCTATGACGCCACGGTGCGCCGGATCGCCGCCGCCAGACCGCCGGCCGACCCCGCCGTGATTGCGCTGCTGACGGCCGTCGGGCCGCAGACCATGGGGCTGGTCTGCCGGGTGACCCTGAGCAAGCAGCTGCCAGTGCTGAAGAGCCAGCAGACGGCGCTGGGGGCCCAGGACAAGGCGGCCTGTCCGACAGCCCAGCCGGCGGCCCAGGCCATCCTGGCGGCCTGCGAGAGCAATCCGGCGGTGATGGGCAAGCTTGGCCCCAGCCTGCAGAAGGTCGGCGCCTTCTGCGGCGGCTAGGAAAAAACTTTCGGGCCCCTGCATCCACGGCGCGGTTCGGCGGCGACTAGTCCTCAAAACCGGGCGATGATCGCCTCGGGCTGGAGGGCAAGGCCATGGAAGACCTGTTTCGATCCTACTGGTGGCTGGTGTTTCCGGCCGGCTTCTTCATCGCCTCGGCCTTCAGTCAGCTCATCCGTTACCTGCGCTACCGCGACAGCCTGACCCTGATCAAGAGCTACACCGATCAGGGCAAGGAGCCGCCCGCGGCCCTGCTCGACCGCGTCACCGGCAAGATGAAGGCTGACGAGGTGATCGATGACCACGACGAAGCCTGGCACGATCGTGGCGAACGTCGTTTCTATCGCCGTCTGCGTCGCCGCGAGCGCAGCTGGTACTCGGTGGTGCTGTTCGGCGTCCTGGCCTGCGGTTTCGGTTTCGCCGCCTTCAGCAACGTCTACAGCGCCAGCGGCGCCTTCCTGCTCGTCACCATCGTGATGGCGGCGCTGTGCCTGGCGTCATTGGTCAGCATTCTGACAAGCCCGCGGGACTAGCGGTGGACGGGGGACTGGTGAGGGCGGCCCGGCAAGGATCCCAGGCTGCCTTCGCCCAGCTGGTCGAGCGCCACCAGGGGGCCTTGCGCGGCTTCCTGCGCCGGGCGCACGGCTGGGCCGAGGCCGACGACATCGCCCAGGAGGCGCTGGTGACCGCCTGGTCGGACCTGAACCGGCTGCGCGACGACGAGGGCTTCCGGCCCTGGCTGTTCGGCATCGCCTGGCGC
>JAQGIK010000115.1 GCA_028291265.1 Caulobacter sp.
AAGCGCTGCGGCCGCGCCTTGCCTAGCTGCCCGGGCAAGGGTATAGCCCCGCCTCCGGCGCTAACCGTTCCCCGGTAGCTCAGCTGGTAGAGCAGTCGGCTGTTAACCGACTTGTCGCAGGTTCGAGTCCTGCCCGGGGAGCCATCGGAAGTTTTCCACGACATTGGTCCATGCGGCCGCCGCTTCGCCAAGCTGGCGGAATCCGGTTAAGTCGGCTTGTCCGCCGTTGACCAGACATGGAGCCGCCCCTGATGCATGCCGTTGGCGCGTTCGAGCTGGTGCTGGTGCTGCTGGCGCTCATCGTCGCGCTCCACTGGCTGGCCCTCAAGCTCAGGCTGCCGTCCTGCACCGCCCTGCTTATCGGCGGCGGCGCCCTGGCCTTCGCGCCGGGCCTGCCCTCGGTCTCGCTCGACCCGGAGCTGGCGCTGGTGCTCTTCCTGCCGCCCCTCCTGATGGACGGCGCCTATTCCACGGCGCTCGGACGCTTCCGGCGCCACCTGCCGGGCATCCTGTCGCTGGCGGTGGGCGCGGTGGTCTTCACCACCCTGGCCGTCGGCTTCGCCGCCCACTGGCTGGTCCCCGAGCTGCCCTGGGCCGCCTGTTTCGCGCTGGGCGCCATCGTCTCGCCGCCCGACGCGATCTCGGCCCGGGCCGTGCTCAAGGACGTGACCCTGCCGCGTCGCCTGACCGCCCTGCTCGAAGGCGAAAGCCTGCTCAATGACGCCACTGGCCTGATCCTGTTCCGCTTCGCGGTCGCCGCCACCCTGAGCGGCGTCTTCAACGCCGGCCAGGCCGCCTGGAGCTTCGCCTTCGTCGCCATCGGCGGCGTCATCGTCGGCCTGGCGGTCGGGGTCGCCTGGGTCTTCCTGGTCAAGCGCCTGCGGGAGCGGACCCTGGCGGTCGTCGCCACCGCCCTGCTCTGCTGGTCGGCCTATCTGGCCGGCGAGGCGGTCCATGTCTCGGGCGTCATCGCCACGGTGACCGCCGGGCTGGTCATGGGCTGGTATCAGCACGTGATCTTCTCGGCCCAGGTCCGGCTGATCGGCAACTCGTTCTCGCATGTGCTGGTCTTCGTGCTCGAGGCCATGGTCTTCATCCTGATCGGCTTCTCCCTGCGCGACATGATCGAGCGGCTGGGCGGCATCGGCGCCGTGCCGGTGTCGATGCTCTATGTGGCGCTGGCCGTCGTCGCCACCGTCGTGCTGGCCCGCTTCGCCTGGATCCTCGGCTCGGACGCCCTCATCGCCCTGGGCCGCAAGGCCGGCCTGAAGCGCCTGCATCCGCTCGGCTGGCGACAGGGAACGGTGCTCGGCTGGGCCGGCATGCGGGGCGTCGTCACCCTGGCGGTGCCGCTGACCCTGCCGCTCGACATGCCCGGCCGCGACCTGATGCTGGTCTGCGCCTTCGCCGTCATCTTCGCGACCGTGGTGGTGCAGGGCTCCAGCCTGGGCTGGCTGATCCGCCTGGTGCGCCCCGTCGACGAGGAGCCGCCGGCCAGGATGGCCATGCCGGCCGCCGAGGGCGCCATGGCCCGCGCCCGCCTGGCCATGGTCGAGACGCTGGCCTACGGCCCGGATGGCGCCCTGCTGCATCCCCAGATCCTCGAGGAATACCGCAAGCGGGCCGGCTACATGGAGCGCTACGAGCAGCAGCCCGTCGAGGCCATGGAGATCCTGCGGCCGCATTTCGACGTCCTGCTGAAGGCCATCGCGGCGGGCCGGGCCGAGCTGATCCGCGTCCATAGGGCCGGCCTCATCGAAGACGAGGTCCTGCACGAACTGGAGCGCGACCTCGATGTCGAAGAGCTGGGGATCACCTTCCAGCGGGGCGAATAGGCGCCGTCAGCCCGCGAGCCCGCTCACCGCCTCCAGCAGTTCGTCGCCGTCCAGTGGCTTGGCCAGGGTGGCGTCGGCGCCGACCATGTCGGCCAGCTTGAGGATGTCGAAGTCGGCGAAGGCCCCGCGTCCGGAAATCGCCAGGATGCGGACGGCCGGAAAATGCTGCTTGACGGTGCGGATCAACTCGATGCCGTCCTGCTCGGGCATCAGCATGTCGGTGACGACAATGTCCGGCGAGCTCAGCGCGATCAGTTTCAGCGCATGAGCGCCGTCCACCGCCTCCTGCGCCGTATGTCCGGCGCCGCGCAGCACCCGGCAGGCAGCCGTGCGAAACGCCCAGTCGTCGTCAACCACCAGTACGAACGCCATCGCTGCCCGCAACCCGACCCAAATCAAGGAATCTGCTAGGCCATGCGTCGCGGCGACGCCAGCGGAATCGACCCAGTATGGGCTTTTTGTACAACCCTGTGGCGTGAAGCCTCGTCTAGGCGCCGGCCTTGCGCCAGGCCGCCTCGGCCGCGTCCACCGCCGCCTGCGCCTTGTCGAGCGTCCGCTCGACTCGCGCCTGCTCATCCGACAGCCTGGCTTTCGCCGCCTCGACAGCCTTTTCGAGATCGGCGAGCCGCCGCTCGCCCTCCGCCTGGGCCGCATCGAGGGCCGCCCGCGCCTTGTCCAGCCGGGCCCGGCTCGGCGCCTTGCGGGGCCCGGCGCCCTTCGAGGCCTCGGCCAGCGCCCCGGACCAGTCGCTGTCGGCCGGCCCGGCGGTGAACTTGCCGCCTGTCTTCGGTCGCTTCAGTGGCACGCCCGGCAGCGCATTGGCCGCCTCGACCAGGTCGGCGTCCTTCGTCAGACCCGCCAGGCCCTGAGCAAACAGGTTCTGGTGCACGCCGAACGCTTCCAGCGCCGCCGACTGGTTCGGCGCCGCGACGATCCACTGATTCAGGCCGTCGATCTCGGCGGTGTAGGTGCGCAGGGCCATGCAGGCAGAACGCCCGCGCCCGCCCGCCGTTCAGCCGTCGCGGCTTTCGTCCATCTTCTTGCGCAGGCTGAGGGGCCGCATGTCGATCCAGACCTCCTCGATATAGGCGAGGCATTCGGCCTTGAGACCGCTCTTGCCGGCCTTGCTCCAGCCCAGCGGCAGCTCGCGGTGGGCCGGCCAGATCGAGTACTGCTCCTCGTGATTGACCACCACCTCGTAGATCGTGGTGTCTTCCCGCTCGTCCCTCATGATGCACTCCTTGTCGGAGCACCCTGCCGCCTCCAGCAGGATCGTCAAGGTAGCGCCCGCTGGAATGCGACCCTCAGTCGACCGCGACCGTGTAGTTCAACGCCAGCCGGCCGCCGTCGGGATACAGGGTCTGGCCGGTGAAGTAGCTGGCGTCCTCGCTGGCCAGGAACACCGCCACCTTGCCGATCTCCTCGGGCTCGCCGAACCGCTTCAGCGGCGTGCGCGACAGGATGCCTCTGGCGGCGTCGGGGCTGTTCATGACGCCCTTGAGGATGTCGGTGGCGATGGTGCCGGGGCCGATGGCGTTGACCCGGATGCCGTGCGGCGCGAGGCCCAGGGCCATCGCCTTGGTCAGCTGGTTGATCGCGCCCTTGCTGGTCACGTAGGCCAGCTGGGCCGGAATGGCCATCACTGCGTTGATCGAGCTCATGTTGATGATCGAGCCCTTCAGGCCCGCCGCCACCATGCGCTGAGCCACCGCCTGGCCGATGACGAAGGCGGCCCGGATGTTGACCCCCATGACGCGGTCGAAGTCCTCGAGTCTGGCGGTCAGGATGTCCCCCGCGGCCAGGATGCCGGCGTTGCTGACCAGCAGGTCGATGGGCCCGATGGCCTCGGCCGCCTTGGCCACGGCCGCCAGCGCCGCCTCGGCGTCGCCGACATCGCAGGCCAGGCCGACGGCCTTGCGCCCGGTCTCGGCGGCGATCGCCGTGGCGGCCGCCTCGACGCCCGCCAGATCGATATCGAGCAGCACCACGTCGGCGCCTTCACGCGCGAACGCCTGGGCGCAGGCCAGGCCGATGCCGTGCGCCGCCCCGGTGACCAGCGCCTTGCGACCCTGCAGCTTCACCTACCAGACCCCCGTGTTGGGCATCGAGGCCCAGGGCTCCTGCGGCGGCAGGTTCGGGCCTTTTTGCAGCAGCTCGATGGAGATGCCGTCCGGCGAGCGGACGAAGGCCATGTGGCCGTCACGCGGCGGCCGGTTGATGGTCACTCCGCCGTCGGCCAGCCGCTGGCAGATGGCGTAGATGTCCTCGACCGCATAGGCCAGGTGGCCGAAGTTGCGACCGCCCTGGTAGTCCTCCGGGTCCCAGTTGTGGGTCAGCTCGACCATCGGGCCCTTGCGCTCAGCAGCCAGCGCGACGTCGTCCGGCGCGGCCAGGAAGACCAGGGTGAAGCGGCCGCCCTGGTTGTCGTAGCGGCTGACCTCGGCCAGCCCCAGCTTGGCGCAATAGAAGTCGAGCGCCGCGTCGAGGTCGGCGACCCGGACCATGGTGTGGAGGTACTGCATGGCGGCTCCTCTTAAGTGACTGCCGCGCGTTGGCGGAACTGGGGTTGATCGTAGGCGCCGCTGGCGACGACCTCGCCGAGGATGTCGGCGGCCTGCGCCACCTGGGCGAAGCTCAAGGTCAACGGCGAGAAGCCGAAGCGGGCGATGTCGGGATCGCGGAAATCGCCGATGACGCCGCGGGCGATCAGGGTCTGGACGATGGCGTAGCCGTCGGGGTGCGAAAAGCTGACGTGGCCGCCGCGCAGTTCCGCGTCGCGCGGCGTCACCAGCCGCAGTTCGGCGCCCGCAGGCCCGGCCTCGACACGCTGGATGAAGAGGCCGGTCAGCGCCGCGGCCTTGGCCCGTAGCGCCTTGGGGCCCGCCTTGACGCTGAGCGCCACGCCGCACTCGAGCGCGCTGACGCCGAGCACGGGCGGCGTGCCGCAGGCGAAGCGGGCAATGCCGCCGGCCGGGTCGTAGGCGTCTTGGAAGGTGAAGGGCGCGGCATGGCCCATCCAGCCCGACAGCGGCGAGACCAGCGTCGCTTGATGGCGCCTGGCCACGAACAGGAAGGCCGGCGCCCCCGGCCCGCCGTTCAGGTACTTGTAGCCGCAGCCGACCGCCAGGTCGGCGCCGCAGCCGTTGAGATCGACCTCCAGCACGCCGGCGCTGTGGCTGAGGTCCCAGATGACCAGGGCCCCGACCGCATGGGCCGCGGCCGTCAGCCGGGCCATGTCGCGGATGCGGGCGGTCTTGTAGTGGGCGTGGCAGAGGACCAGCACCGCCACGTCTTCGCTGAGCGCCGCCTCGATTTCTTCGGAAGGCCGCAGCTCCAGCCGTCGCCCCTCGCCCAAGGTCCGGACGGTCCCTTCCAGCATGTAGAGGTCGGTCGGAAAATCGCCCGGCTCCGACAGCACGACCTTGCGGCCGGGCCGCGCCTGCATGGCGGCGACGGCCAGCTTGAACAGGTTGGCCGAGGTCGAGTCGGCGACGATCACCTCTCCGGCCTCGGCCCCGATCAACCCGGCGATGGCGTCGCCGACCCGGCGCGGGGCCCCGATCCAGTCGTGGTCGTTCCAGCCGCGGATCAGGCTGTGGCCCCATTCCTGCTCGACGACCTCGCGCATGCGGGCCCGCGCCGCCTTGGGCAAGGGCCCCAGCGAATTGCCGTCGAGGTAGAGGACTCCCTCCGGGATCTCGAACTCATGCCGCAGACTGCTGAGCGGATCGGCGGCGTCGAGCGCCTGAATGTCGGCGTCGGTCATCTAGCTCAGCTCACGCAACACGGCCCGCACCGGCGAGGCGTCCAGCCCGACCAGCGGCAGCGGCAGGGCGATCAGTTCATAGTCCCCCGCCGGCGGCGCGGTCAGCACCAGCCCCTCGAGGATGGCCATGCCCCGCGCCGCCACCCGGCGGTGGGCGTCCATGGTCTTGGAGGTCTCCGGATCGAGCGAGGCGGTGTCGACCCCGATCAGCTTGACCCCATGGTCGGCGAGCAGGTCGATGGTTTCCGGCGCGATGGCCTTGAAATCGCTGTCCCAGGCCTCGTGCGGGAAGGCCTCGTAGGTCCGCAGCAGCACCCGCGCCGGAACCCCGTCCAGCGCCCCGGCCACGTCGCCCGGTTCGATTCGCGCCCCGGCTGCGCGCACGTCGATCAGCCGGCAGGGCCCCAGATAGACGGCCAGATCGACCGCCTCGGCCGTCACCCCGTCCGCGTCATAGTGAAACGGCGAGTCCCCATGTGTGCCGGCATGTGCCGACTGGCTGAAGCGGCCGACATTGACCGGCGTCCCCGGCCCCATGCTCCAGACGCCGCCGCTGTCGAACGGGGTATCGCCCGGCCAGCTGGGCATTCCGGGGCGAAGCGGCTGGGTGATGTCCCACAGTCGGGCGGTCATGACTGCGCTTATGGGACCTCGCCGCGGCGATTGGAAGGCCTGCGCTTCCGCCGCCACATCGGCCATGGAACTTGGACGTTTCAGGTCATTCTGTCCGGAATTTCATTTGCCCACATCGGGTGCATCCGGCTATCAGAACACTGTTCAGATTACTCTTGGGGATAGGCGCGCCCGACGCGACAGGTCGGCTGCGCCCATAGGGCCGGTTATGCAGATCAAACAATCTCATCTTGTCGCCGCGGCGATCCTGGGCGGCGTGGTGCTGCTCTTCGTCATTGGCGGCCTGGTCAGCCTCGTGACCAAGAAGCCGGCGGCCCCGGCGGCCGAAGCCAAGCCCCAGGCCATCATGGTCACCACCCGCGTCATCGAGCCGGAGCTGCGTCCCGGCGCCATCGTCCTGCGCGGTCGCACCGAAGCGGCCCGCACCGTCATCGTCCGCGCCGAGACCGCCGGCCCGGTCGCCGCCGTCCCGGCCTCGGAAGGCAGCTTCGTGCGCCGCGGGGCCATCCTCTGCCGCCTCTCGGTCGACGCCCGCCAGGCCTCGCTCGACCAGGCCCGCGCCACCCTGAAATCCCGCCAGCTGCAGATGCAGGCCTCCCAGCGCCTGGCCGCCCAGGGCTATCGCTCCCAGACCCAGGTCCTGCAGGACCAGTCCAACCTCGACTCGGCCATGGCCGGCGTGCGTCAGGCCGAAGTGCTGCTCGGCCAGGTCAACGTCCGCGCCCCGTTCAGCGGCGTCTTCGACCGCCGCGAGGCCGAGGTCGGTTCCTATCTGTCCCCCGGCGGCGCCTGCGGCACCATGCTGGAACTGGACCCGCTGGTCATCGTCGCCGATCTGGCCGAAAGCCAGATCGGCAAGGTCCGCGTCGGCGAGGCGGCCACCGCCACCCTGACCACCGGCGAGACCTTGAGCGGCCGCATCCGCTTCGTCGCCCGCGACGCCGATCCCCAGACCCGCACCTACCGCGTCGAGATCGTCGCCTCCAACCCGAGCAGCCGCGCCCGCTCGGGCCTGTCGGCCGACGTCCGCATCGCCACACCCGCCTCGACCGCCCACCGCCTGCCCTCCTCGGCCCTGGTGCTGGGTTCCAGCGGCCGTCAGGGCGTCCGCCACATCGTCGGGGCCGGCCAGGTCGTCTTCACCCCCATCGACATTCTCGAGCAGGGCCCGGACGGCATTTGGGTCAGTGGCCTCGAAGGCCCGATCAACCTGATCATCGCCGGCCAGGCCTTCGTCAACGAAGGCCAGACCGTCCGCGTCAAGGCCGAGACCGCCGCCGCTGCTCCGGCGCCGATCCCGGTCGCCGCGCCCGCCAAGGCTGCCCACCAATGATCTCCGCCCTGATCCATGCCGCCATCCGGCGGCGCAAGGTGGTGCTGGGGGTGGCGGCGGTGCTGTCCGTCTTCGGCCTCGTCACCTATCTCAACCTGCCGCGCGAATCCTCGCCCGACATCCCGGTGCCGTTCATCAGCATCCAGGTGCCCTACCCCGGCGTCTCGCCGGAGGACGCCGAACGCCTGCTGGTCCGCCCGCTGGAGACCGAGCTTCAGTCCCTTGAGGGCCTGAAGGAGATGAACGGCGTGGCGGTGCAGAACGCCGCCCTGATCTACCTGGAGTTCGACGTCTCCTTCGACGTCGACAAGGTGCTGCAGGACGTCCGCGCCAAGGTCGACATGGCCCGCGGCCGCTTCCCGCCCGACGCCGAAGAACCGATCATCTCCGAGAACAACGTCAACGACGACCCGTTCATCGGCATCATGATGTATGGCGCCGCCCCCGAACGGACGATGTTCCAGACGGCGCGCGAGCTGCAGGACCGTCTCGAAACCCTGCCCGGCGTGCTGCGCACCGACCTCGGCGGCGGCCGCGAGGAGCTGCTCGAGGTCACCATCGACCCGGCCCGCATGCAGGCCGCCAACGTCAGCGCCACCGAGCTGTCGCAGGTCATCGGCCGCAACAACCAGCTGATCCCGGCCGGCAACCTGCGAACGAAAGAGACCGAGTTCGCGGTCAAGATCCCCGGCGTCATCGAGAAGCCGGAAGACATTCTCGCCCTGCCGATCAAGCGCAACGGCGACCGGCTGATCACGGTCGGCGACATCGGCCAGGTGCGCCGCACCTTCAAGGATCCGGGCCGGATCACCCGCTTCAACGGCCAGCCGACCTTCTCCATCGACGTGGTCAAGCGCTCCGGCGCCAACATCCTCGACAGTGTGAAACAGGTCCGCGCCGCCGTCGCCGAGGAGCAGAAGCGCTGGCCCGAGACGATCCAGGTCGCCTACACCTTCGACGAAAGCGAGTTCATCGAGCGCAGCCTCTCCATCCTCGAGAGCGGGCTGATCATCGCCACCATCCTGGTCATGACCATCATCGTCGGCAGCCTCGGGGTGCGACAGGGGATCATGGTCGGGCTGTCGATCCCGGTCTGCTTCATGATCGGCTTCCTGCTGCTGCAGGCCTTCGGCCTTACCCTCAACCAGATGGTCATGTTCGGGCTCGTGCTTGCCGTCGGGATATTGGTCGACGGCGGCATCGTCGTGGTCGAATACGCCGACCGGAAGATGGCCGAGGGCATGGACCGCGAGGAGGCCTTCGCGGCCGCCGGCACCCGCATGTTCTGGCCCGTGGTCAACGGCACCCTGACGACGCTCTGCGCCTTCGTGCCGTTCCTGTTCTGGAACTCCATCCCCGGCAAGTTCATGAGCTTCTTGCCCATCACCCTGATGATGGTGCTGTCGGCCTCGATCTTCGTCGCCCTGATCTTCACCCCGGCCCTCGGCTCGATCTTCGGCCGCAAGCAGGGCGTCGACCTCCATCACCTGGAGGAGATCCGCAAGTCGGAGCACGGCGATCCGCGCCAGATGGACGGCTTCATGGGCTGGTACGCCCGGATCCTGTGGTGGTCGGGCCACCACCCCTTCCGGGTCACCGGCATGGCCCTGGTGGTCATCGTCGCCATCGTCACGGCCTTCTCGCTGCAGAAGCACCGCACCGAGTTCTTCCTCGACCAGGACCCCGAGTACGCGGCCGTCTACGTCAAGGCGCGCGGCAACCTGACCCCGGAATCCGCCAACATCCTGGTCAGCCAGGTCGAACAGCGGCTGGTCGGCATCAAGGGCGTCAACTCGACCTATGTCTCGGCCGGCAAGATGGGCAGCGGCGGCTTCGGCGGCCCGCCCGCCGACTCCGTGGGCCGCATCCAGATCGACTTCGTCGACTTCGAGGAACGCAAGGAACTGGGCATCCGCGGCAAGGACATCGCCGACGAGATCCGAAAGCGTGTCGCCGACATGCCGGGCATCCTGACCGAGGTGCGCCTGCCGCAAGGCGGGCCGCCACAGGGCAAGGACGTCCAGGTCGAGATGCGCGGCGCCGACCCCGCCGCCCTCAACCGCGCCGCCGACCTGGTCAAGGCCAAGCTGGCCAACGACCCGCAGCTGATCGAGCAGGAGGACAACCGCGCCTCGCCCGGCATCGAGCTGAACCTGACCATCGACCGCGCCGCCGCCGGCCGTTACGGCGTCGACGTGCTGTCGGTCGGTCAGGCCATCCAGTTCGTCACCACCGGCGTCCTGGCCGGCCGCTTCCGGCCCGACGACGCCGACGACGAGCTCGACATCCGCGTCCGCTTCACGCCGGAAAACCGCAACCTCGCCGCCTTCGACCAGCTGAAGATCACCACTCCCTTCGGGCCGGTGCCGGCCAGCTACTTCATCAAGGAACGGCCGAGCCAGCAGGTGACCAGCATCCAGCGGCGCGACGGCCAACGCCTCGTCCTGCTGCAGGCCAACACCATCGACAAGGTCGCCGCCAACCAGAAGATCGCCGAGCTCAAGCCCTGGCTCGAAAAGGCCCCGATCGATCCCAGCGTGCGCTGGAAGTTCAGCGGCTCCGACGAGGAAGGGGCTGAGGCCGCCCAGTTCTTCATGGTCGCCATGCTGGCCACCCTCTGCATGATGGCGGTCATCCTGCTGTGGCAGTTCAACAGCTTCTACGGGATCCTGGTCACCCTCTCGGCGGTCATCCTGTCGGTGGTCGGGGTGTTGCTGGGGGTGGTGGTCAACGTCGCCCATACCTTCGACTACATCTCGGTGATCATGCTGGGGACAGGGATCATCGCCTTGGCCGGGGTCGTGGTCGGCCACAACATCGTGCTGGTCGACACCTTCTACCAGCTGCGCCGACAGGGTTACGAACCGGACGAGGCGGCCATGCGCTCGGCCGTCCAGCGCTTCCGCCCGGTCATGCTGACCACGGTGGTGACCGTCATCGGCCTGTTGCCGCTGATGTTTGAACTGCACCCCAACTTCCGGGGCCTGCATTTCGAGTACAAGGCGCCGGGCTCCGAATGGTGGGTCCAGCTGTCGGGCGCCGTGGTCTGGGGCCTCAGCTTCTCGACCCTCCTGACCCTGTTCCTGACCCCGGCCGCCCTGGCCGCGCCCAAGACCCTGGTCCGCCGGTTCCGCAACATCTGGAACATGCTGTTCAACGGCGTCGCCTGGCGCGACCGCGTCCGCCAGGGCGACAGCGTCCGCATCGACGAGGAACCCCACACCGCGCCGGCCAACGAAGACGGCCTGAGGCCGGCGGCGGAGTAGCGCGCCAAAGGTGCGCCCTTCTCCCGCTTGCCGGGAGAAGGTGGCGGCCGAAGGCCGACGGATGAGGGCAGCGCCGGCTCATCCGGGTTGCGCGCGTTCTGGCGCGTTCAGCGCTGTCGATAATTTTCTTTGGCCGGTGCTGCCCTCATCCGAGCCCTACGGGCCCACCCTCTCCCGGCAAGCGGGAGAAGGATCAGAACAGATCAGAGCGACCGCGCGCCAAACGTGTCGCACGCCGCCGGGTCGCCGGCCTCATACCCGGCCCGGAACCAGCGCATGCGCTGCGCCGCCGTGCCGTGGGTGAAGGCGTCCGGCACCACCCGCCCCTGCGTCTTCTTCTGGATGGTATCGTCCCCGACCGCCGAGGCGGCCCCGAGGCCGTCGGTGATGTCCTGCGCGTTGAACTTCAAGCCGCCGCCGGCCTGGGTCCCGGCCCGCGCCGCCCAGACGCCGGCGTAGCAGTCGGCCTGCAGCTCCAGCCGCACGGCCCCGCTCTCCTCGCCCCGCATGCCGGCCCGTTGCGCCTTCTGCATGGCGCCCTCGAGGTTCTGCACATGGTGGCCCACCTCATGGGCGATGACGTAGGCCCGGGCGAACTCGCCGCTGGCCCCGAACTTGGTCTCCAGCTCGTTCCAGAAGCTGAGGTCGAGATAAACCTTGTGGTCGGTCGGGCAGTAGAACGGCCCCATCGCCGCCTGGCCGGTCCCGCAGCCGGTGCCCGTCGCGCCGTCGTACAAGACCGCCCCGGCCGGCCGCTCGTACTGCTTGCCCGAAGCCGCATAGATCGCCGTCCAGACCTCGGTGGTCGATTGCTCGACGACATCGACGAACTGTCCGGCCTCGTCGGTCGGCGTGCCCCGCGCGCCTTCCTGGGCTGGAACCGCGCCGCCGCTCCCGCCGACGATGTCCATCATCTGCTGCGGGTCGACGTCGAACACGAACACCCCGATCAGCACCGCCGCGATGCCGAGAATGCCGATCCCGCCGCCCACGGCCGCGCCGCCGCCCATGCCCCGCCGGTCTTCGATATTGCCGCCCCGGCGGCCGCCGCGCCATTCCATGAGGTCTTCTCCCAGCCCGTGTCCGCGCACAGTGACCTCAGGAACGCGGCGACGGCAACTGCGATCCGCCCATGCGCGAAGGTGGAGGCCCCACACCCCCACACATCGTCATCCTAGGCCTTGTGCCTAGGACCCATGGGTCAGCTTCGACGATCGGATGGCATGGAGGCAATGACACGGCCTCACCCGTCCGCGCATGGCGGAGGAATGGGTCCTAGGGACAAGCCCTAGGATGACGATGGAGAACGATCAGGGGTTCTCCACCCTGAACCGCACCAACTGCTTCGCCGGCGCGTCCCAGTCCGGGTCGAGCGTCTGGGCCTTGCGGTAGTCCAGCCACGCCGCCTTGGCGTCGCCAAGCCCCTCCTGGGCCAGCGCCCGGTTGTAGTAGGCCTTGGCCGGCTCATCGACGCCGAGTTGGATGCCCCGGTCGATCTCGGCCAGCGCCCCGGCATAGTCCCGGTCCGCCATCCGCAGCACGCCGCGGTTGACGAAGGCCTCGCCCAGTTCCGGGCTCAGCCGGATGGCGTCCTCGAAATCCCGCGCGGCCGGGCCATAGGCCTTGCCCCGCATCAGCATCACGCCCCGGTTGACGAGGGTGCCGGCGCGGTCACGGGTCGCCAGCGCCTCGTCGAGCGCGCGTGTACAGGTTTCGACGGAAGCCTTGTCCGACTTGCCGCGGAAGGCCGCCTTGGAGCAGGCCGGCGCGAGGCCTTCGCCCAGCACCAGGACTGACGCGCTGGCGGAACCTGCCGCCAGCGCCATCAGCGCGCCCGCCAGAAGTGCGGGCGCCAGTCTCATTTCCGGGTCACCTGGAAGCGGGTGAGCTGCAGCTGCGGCTCTTTCCATTCCGGGGCCAGGGCGATGGCCTGTTGATAGGCCAGGTAGGCGTTCTTGGGATCGCCGAGGGCTTCATAGGCGATGCCGCGGTTGTACCAGGCCTTTTCCGGCTCATCGACGCCGAGCGCCATGCCGCGATCGATCTCGGAGAGACCTTCCGCGTATTTGTTCTGGGCAATCAGGCTGGCGCCCCAGTTGACGTAGGCTTCACCCATGTCCGGCGCCAGGCGCAGGGCGTTGGCGAAGTCTGAGCGGGCGTCGTCGTAGGACGCGCGGCGCAGTTTCAGGATGCCGCGGTTGACGAAGGTGCCGGCGCGGTCGCGCGGGCCCATGGCCTGGGTTTCGATGGCCAGGGTGCAGTTGTCGATGGACTTCAGGTCGTTGCGACCGCCGATGGCGGCCTTGGAACAGACCGTCGCCAGACCGGCTCCGAGCACAAGAGCTGCGCCGGAAGCGGGGGTGGTGGCGGCAAACAGCGTGGCGGCCGTCATGGCGGCGGCTACGAACGCGACTTTCTTTGTCATTGTTATTCCTCCCAGCGCTCAGGTTGTGACCGTCGTTAAAGTATCACGGTTCGTGGATAAGCCGCATTACAAATAGACGTTGTCAAGCGGCTCGAAGGTCACGCTCGCGATCGATTGATCTTCCTCGCTCCGGCCCAATTCCTAAAGGCCAAAACGCGCCGGGTTCGGGCCGAAATCGCAGTAGGCGGCCGGGCGATTTCCCGGGCGCGTCTTCCAGGCGGCGTCGGCGCTGCTTGACGTCGCCGTCAGCCTACTGATCGATATCTTGGACGACGCGCTGTTGTCCGGCGCAAGTCGGCCGGGAACGGAAGACAGCCGCTTGACCTTTGGCGCCAACAGGATATCGACAGACCCCATGAATCTGACCCGCTTCCCCCGCGCCCGCTTCGCCCATCTGCCGACCCCGCTTGAGCCGGCGCCGCGCCTTGGCTCCGTACTCGGCATCGACCTCTGGATTAAGCGCGACGACTGCACCGGCCTGGCCGGCGGCGGCAACAAGACCCGCAAGCTGGAATTCCTGCTCGGCGAGGCGCTGGAAGCGGGCGCCGACACCCTGATCACCCAGGGCGCGGTGCAGTCCAACCACGTGCGCCAGACCGCCGCCGCCGCCGCCCGCTTCGGCCTGGCCTGCGAGATCGTCCTCGAGGACAGGACGGGGAATCGCAGCCCCGACTATGTGGGTTCCGGCAACGTCCTGCTCGACCGCCTGCTCGGCGGGAGCATGCGCACCGTCCCCGCCGACACCGACATGAACGCCGCCATGGCCGCCTTGGCCGAACAGCTCCGCAGCGAAGGCAAGAAGCCCTACATCATCCCCGGCGGCGGCTCGAACAGCACCGGCGCGCTCGGCTACGTCGACTGCGCCCTCGAACTGGCGCACCAGGCCAACGCCACCGGCCTGAAGATCGATCGCCTGGTCACCGCCACCGGCAGCGCCGGCACCCACGCCGGCCTCGTCGCCGGCTTCGCGGTCAGCGGCGCCGACATACCCGTCCTTGGAATCGGCGTCCGCGCGCCCAGGGCCAGGCAGGAAGAGAATGTCTTCAAGCTGGCCGTCGAGACCGCCGCCCGCCTCGGTCACGAGAACCGGGTGAAGCGCGAGCAGGTCGTCGCCGACTGCGACTACGTCGGGGCCGGCTACGGCCTGATCGACCAGGGGGTGATCGACGCCCTCGCATTGGCCGCCCGCACCGAAGGCCTGCTGTTCGACCCGGTCTACACCGGCAAGGCGCTCAAGGGCCTGATCGCCCTCAGCAAGGCCGACGCCTTCAAGGGCGAGACCGTGGTCTTCCTCCACACCGGCGGCGCCCAGGGCCTGTCCGGCTACCACTTCGAACTGGAAGCGGGCCTCTAGATGAAGGTCTTGGGCGTCCTCGGCGGCATGGGCCCCGCCGCCACCCTCGATTTCCTCGCCAAGCTTCAGGCCGCCACCCCGGCCGCCCGCGACCAGGACCACATCCGCGTGCTGATGGACCTCAACCCCCAGGTCCCCGACCGCAATGTCGAGGGCGGCGCGGCGGGACCGGTGCTGGCCCAGATGGCCGTCCGCCTGCGCGAGGCCGGCGCCCAGGTCCTGGCCATGCCCTGCAATACCGCCCACCTGCACGCCGAGGAGATCCGGGCGGCGTCCGGCCTGCCGCTCATCGACCTGATCGACGTCGCCGTGGACGAGATGGTCCGGTTGGGGGGCAAGGCGGCAGGCGTCCTGGCGACCGACCTGGCCGGAGATATGTACGCGCAGCGAATCCGGGCGCGCGGTCTCGAAAGCCGGCGGCTGTCGCCAACGAAGCAGCACGACATGATGACAGGCGTCTATCGCGTCAAAGCCGGGACGGCGGATCAAGAAGACCGGGAAGCCATGCGCATCCACGCGCGGTATCTCATCGACGGCGGATCCGACGTGATCATCGCCGGCTGCACGGAGATTCCGCTGTTGCTCGGTTCCGAAGACATTCCCCGGCCGTTCATCGACCCGGCCGAAGTGCTCGCCCGGGCCTGCGTCGCCGCCTGCCGCTAGAACTCGTGGATCTCGATCCCTGTCAGCGTCACCCACGGATGCGTCCGCTCTTCGTAGACCGCCCGCACCGGCGGCGGAAAGGTCGGGTCGGCGAAGGCGCCGACCGCGACGGCGATCGCCTCGGGTGACTCCGGGAACCGCCAGGTGATCGTCGACCCGCAACTGGGGCAGAAATCGAAGATGGCCGTCATCCCGCCATCCCCGGTGCGGCTGAAGTTCGAGCGCGGTCCGACCAGTGTCACCTTGTCGGCGTCGAACCGGGCCTGAACGCCAAAGGCGCTGCCCGTCCGCTGTTGGCAGGCCAGGCAATGACAGACGCTGACCCGCACCGGCTCGCCCTCGCAGACCGCGGTCAGCGCCCCGCAGGAACAGCTGGCCGTCCGCGTCATGCCGCGAACACCGGCCTGTCGCCCAGCACCGTCGCCCGGGTCATGATCCGCCGGTGCGGCAGGAAGTCGTCGACCGCCCGGTGCTGGGTGTTGCGATTGTCCCAGAAGGCCACGTCGCCCGGCCGCCAGCGCCAGCGGACCACGAACTCCGGCTGCTGAACATGGTCCCTTAGGAAAGCAAGCAGCGCCTTCGACTCCTCGCGCCGCAGCCCCTTGATCCGCCGGGTGAACACCGAGTTGACGAAGATGCCGGGCTCGCCGGTCTCCGGATGGCTGCGGATGACCGGGTGGGTCACCGGCGGATTGGCCGCCACCGCCTTGTCGTACTTCTCGCGGCCGGCCTGCGATCCGGCAATGCCGTCGGCCGTGAACGCGAACGCGAAATCGTGAACCGCCTCAAGCCCTTGCAGGAACTTTTGCATCGGCTTGGACAGCGCATTGTAGGCCGCCGTCATCGAGGCCCACAAGGTGTCGCCGCCGACCGGCGGCAGCTGCCGCGCCGCCAGGATCGAGCCCATCGGCGGGGTGTCGATGAAGGTGACGTCGGTGTGCCAGAAGTTGTTGTCGGTGGGGTTATCGACGTGATTGTCGATGATCATGATCTCCGGGTGGCCTTCGTCCCGGTCGTACAGCGGATGCACATGCAGGTCGCCGAAGCGGGCCGCGAAGTCGCGCTGCTGGGTCGGGGTGAAGTCCTGCCCCTCGAAGAAGATCACCTGGTGCTTCAGCAAGGCCGCCCGGATGTCGCCGATCAGGTCGTCGCTCGCCTGCTCGGCCAGGTTCACCCCGCGCAGCACCGCCCCGATGGCCGGCGACAGGGGCTCGATCTGCAGCACGTTCGAGCGGGTCATGAGGCGTCTCCCTTGGTGGTCGCCGCTAGTATGCCCTCCGGCGAGCCGGCCGCCCAGACCGCCGCCGGCGCGCCGCTCAATTCCGGCAAGGGCTGCGGCGCGGCCGCGTCCTCGGCGCCGTCCCGTTCCTCGAGCTTGCGACGAATCTCGCCATGCAGGGCCGAAGTCAGCTTATGACCACTGATCAGCCAGGCCGCCGCCAGGCCCATCGCCGCCGGCGCCAGGGCGAACAGGTAGCTCAAGGTATCAAGGGCCAGCTTGCTGTTGGTGGCTCCAGGGTCATCCTTGAAGCCGACCGCATCAAGCAGCTGAAAGGCCCCGAAGATGGCGACCGTGGTGCCGATCTTGATCGAACCGGTCAGGAGCGAGAACAGCATGCCCGACTGATCGACTCCGGTTTCCAGCCGTATCTCGTCACGCACATCGGCCATCATTGCCCGCATCTGGGCCGAGAAGGCGGCGAACGGCAGGCCGGCCATGAACATGACCAACGGTCCGCCCCAGCCGCCGTGCGGCGAGATCAACACCCCGGCCTGCATGATCGCGAAGCCGATGGCCGCGAACATTACAGTCTTGTGCTTGCCGATCCGACGGGCGAGCCAAGGCCAGAAAGGTGCGCCGGCCAGGCCGCCGACAAAGAACAGCAGCAGCAGCTGGGCCGCACCGTCCCGGTCAATGCCTCGCACAGCCGCGAAATAATAAAAAAGCAGAGTTCCCGCCAAGGTCGGCGCGGTGCCCAGCAGAATGTCGACGCCGAGCAGCCTCAGGACGTTCGGCCGCTTGATCATCGTCCAGTAGGCTCGCCAGCCTGCCCGGCTGCTGCTCACCCGCACCGGCGGCTCAGGCAGTGCGAACAGCGCCAGCAGCACCGTCGGCGGCAACAGGCAGATGACCAGCCAGCCCATGGCCTGCACGCCCTGGACATCGCTGCCGCCCAGCTTCCCGACCACCACCGGCAGGGTCAGGATGATCAACATGCCCAGCAGGGTGAAGCCCTGCACCCAGCCGTAGACCCGGGCACGTTCCCCGTACTGCGGCGCGGCCTGGGCGGCCCAGGCCATCTGGCCCAGCTGTCCCATCGACTGGCCGATCATGGCGATGATCATCCAGAAGAGGAGGTAGAGCCCGGTCACCCCAGGCTTGGCCATGAACAGCATGTAAATCCCGACCATGGCGATCGGGGTGCCGATCACCACCCAGGGCCGGAAGCGGCCGAAGCGGGTATCGACCCGGTCCATGACGATCCCCAGCCCCGGATCGAACACCAGGTCGAACAGGCGCACGGCCGCATAAGCCCAAGTCATGGCGCCGAGGCTCATGCCCAGGTCGCTCGTATAGTAGTGCGGCAGGTACATGGTGACCGGCAGCAGCATCGCCGACAGCGGAATGGAAAGCAGGGCGAAGGCGGCCAGACGCCAGCCTGGATGTCTTTCAGCGGCCATGAACGCGGCGTTCCCCTGTTTTTGGGTCATGTTGAACGCTTGTTTGAAGGGCCGCAAGCACCCCTCCCCCCTTTTCGGGAGGCGCGGCCGGCAACCGTTCACCTCATGGTCGCGCCGAGGCTTTGGGCAGCCGGGGGCCGATGAGGGACGGGGGTCATGACCACGACCTATTCCAAACGCGAGAACGCCTTCGAGAAGAGCGTCCACAGCTGGCGCGTCGAGGACGACTGCCTGATCTGGACCCGGCCGAGCGGCGACAGCCTGACCCTGCTGTGGAAGGACGTCGGCGCCGTCCGCGCCGCCTTCGCCCCGACCCGCTGGAAGACCTGGCGCCACGTCTTCGAACTGACCACTCGCAAGGGCGCCAGGCTGCTGATCGACAACGCCCACTTCAAGGGCGTCGGCGATTTCGAGGACCGTTCCCCGACCTTCATTCCCTTCGTCCTGGCCAGCCTCGACCGCATCGTCGCCCAGGCCCCCGACGCCCGCGCCTCGGTCGGGGCGAGCCCGGCCGGCTATTTCGGCCAGCTGGCCTTCATGGTCGCCATGCTCGTCCTGCTGATCTTCGTGCTCGTCGCCCTGCCGACGCCGCTCGGCTGGCTGGTCCTCGTCAAGCTGCTGCTGATCGCCGTCATGCTGCCCACCGCGGCCGTCTGGGCGATCCGCTCGCGACCGCGCGCCGTGCCCCTGACCCTCGGCGCCTTCCTGCCCGGCCTGCCAAAACTCGCCGGTAACTGACCGTAAACCATAGATAATTTGGAACCGACCGGCGTTCTCTCCATTCCGCTTACAACGAATGGAAGCAAACCATGAGCGCCTCTCATCATCAGTTGCAGCCTGCCGCCTTCGAGCGCCTGCGTGAACAGCTGGCCACGGCTGTCGCCCTCTGCGACGACGACCAGATCCTCGCCCTCGCCGACGGCCTGCACGACGCCCTGCGCCGCCGCCGCGCCGCCCGCCTTGCCCAGGAGGAGCGCAGCTGGCGCCCGACCGGTTTCCAGAGCAGCGCCCCGGCCGGCTCGATGGCCTAGCCGGTCCGGTCCGAAATCCGCCAGACGACAGTGGCCCCGCCGGTCATGGTCGGCTCCGAAAAAGGAGACCCCATGACCCTCGCCCCCTCCGGCGCCACCGTGCGCCGCACCGCTGAGCTTGCCGCCGATCCCGCCGCCGTCTGGGACGCGATCGCCGACTTCGGCGCCGTCCACACCCGCGTCGCGCCGGGCTTCCTGACCGCGCTGGAACTCGACGGCTCCGACCGCATCGTCACCTTCGGCACGGGCGCGACGGCCCGCGAGGTCTTCGTCTCCCGCGACGACCAGGCCCGCCGCCTGGTCTACGCCATCCCCGAAGGCCCGTTCCGCAGCTACAGCGCCGCCTTCGAGGTCGCAGCGGCGCCCGGCGGCGCGCAGGTGACCTGGACCATCGACCTGGCCCCGGCCTCCTACGCCGAATACGTCGGCGGCATGATGGACCAGGCCCTGCCGATCATGCGCCGGATGCTGGAGGCCTAGCCGCCCTTGGCCGCGGCGATGAAGTCCGGATCCAGCAACAGGGTCCGGGCCAGCGCGCCGTAGAGGCTGTAGTAGCGGTAGATGGCGTCGGGAACGGCCTCGGCGGCGGCGAAGGCCGACTTCCAGGTGTCGGTCGTGGTGTGCACCTTGTCGTAGACCACCACGCCGTCCCGCTTGAGGACGAAACGGGCCGACACCGTCGCGTCGGCCGGATCGCTGCTGTGCACCTCGCGCTTGAGCAGGAAGCCCGTCAGCTCCAGGCCGGAAGCCGGGTCCAGTTTGGCGGCCCGGCTCAGTTCGCCCTCGAAGGCCGAGCGCATATAGCCGGAGAAGGTCCCCCCGAAAGCCTGGACCTTGACCAGCCGGATCATCATCGTCTTGTCATCGGCGGCCGACAGACCCTTCCCCACCGAGAAGGGCCCCAGGTTGATCGGCGGGAGGCCCGTCGCGGTGATCTCGCGAAGCGCCGCGATGCTGCCGGGCCGGGCAAGCTCGCCGGTCCGGGGCCCGGGGACGTACGGCGCGGCGGTGGCCAGGACGAAGCCGGGGTCCTTGGCCAGGTCGTTGACGCCGTTGGTCACCACATGGCGGGTCATCATCAGGGCCGCGTCCTCGAAGTTCAGCGCCCGGATGGTCAGCGACGGCTGCGTCTTGATGCCGACGGTGGTGATGATCTGGTGCCTGACCTCCCTGGTCAGGGTGGCGGCGTCGGGCCCGGGGACGAACTCCAGGGTGCAGATGTAGTAGTCGATCACGGTATTGCCGGCCAAACCGAAGGTCATGCCGGTGGCGAAACCCTGCCGGAAGGCGCCCTCCTCGGGAATGTTCTCCAGGGTGATGGTCAGGACCGCGCCGCCCGGGGCGGGACCGGTAGTCACCTCGCTGAAGGCGCCGGAGTTCTTCACATGGTCGAGCACCACGGCGCTCAGCCCTTGGGTGGCGTGGGGGTTGAAGGCGCCCTTGGTGCGGAACTGGAAGATCAGCTGGACCGGGGCCGGCTTGGCCACCACCACCTTCTGGGCGGCGGTCAGGTCGGTCGGCGAAATCGGCAGGTACTGGTCGGCGAAGGCGACGCCGGGCGCGGCCAGCAGGAAGGCGAGGACGACGGCAAGGCGTCGAATGAACAGGATCACGGCAGGGCCCCCAGGCGCAGGGGGACGCCCCGGCCCTTCGCCGGTTCCCCCCGGGCGTAACATGAAACGCCGCCAACCCCCTGTAAACGCCAAGTTCCGGGACCGCCTCCGCCCTCGCGCCGCACGGAACGACATACGATCCTAGATTGTATTTCCGGAAATTCGATCCTAGCTTCGCCTTCGCGGTGGAAAGGGCGCGCGCCTCGCGCCTCGGGCCGCCTTCGGGGAAGCACCATGGATCTGGACGTTGCGGTGATCGGCGGCGGGTGCGCGGGGACCTACAGCGCCTGGCGGCTCCAGCAGGAACTCGGCGAGAAGCAGGAGATCGGCCTGTTCGAATACAGCGACCGCATCGGCGGCCGGCTCTACAGCGTCACCATTCCCGGCATGCCGCATGTGAAGGCCGAACTGGGCGGGATGCGCTACATCCCCACCTCCCACATCATGGTCGCCGACCTGATCCGCCACCTCGACCTGCCGACCAAGGACTTCCCGATGGGGGCCCCCAAGCCGGTCGGCTCCAACTGCAACCTCTTCTACCTGCGCGGCAAGCACCTGCGGCTGCACGAGCTCGCCGACCCGGACAAGGTGCCCTACAACCTCGCCTGGTCGGAACGGGGCCTGGGGCCGACCAACCTGCAGGTGCAGGTGATGAACAACATCTACCCCAACCTGGCCAACCTCAGCCTCTGCGACCAGATGAAGGTCAAGGCCTTCGGCAAGCCGCTCTACGAGTACGGCTTCTGGGACCTGATGTTCCGGGTGCTGTCCAACGAGGGCTACCAGTTCATGCGCGACGCCGGCGGCTATGACGCCAATGTCGCCAACGCCAGCGCCGTCACCCAGCTGCCGGCCACCGAATACAGCGACGACACCCAGTTCCTGACCCTGCGCGACGGCTACGACATGCTGCCGATCACGCTCGCCAAACAGTTCAACGAGGACTTCGCCGGCAAGCTGCCGCGGGGTGAGCGGCTGTTCATGAACCACCGCCTGGCCGAGATCCAGATCGGCACGGGCGACTACCGCTACACCCTGATCTTCCACAAGACGGTGACCGAGGCGGCCAAGACCCGGATCCCCAAGGACCCGGAGATCGTCACCGTCCGCGCCAGGAAGATCGTGCTGGGCCTGCCGCGCCGCTCGCTGGAACTGATCAAGTCGAGCTTCTTCGACAACGAACAACTGCAGTACGACATGGGCTCGGTGCTGATCCAGAGCGCCTTCAAGCTGCTGCTGGCCTATGAGCGGCCGTGGTGGCGGGCGCTTGGCCTGACCGCCGGCCGCTCGGTCACCGACCTGCCGATCCGCCAGGTCTACTACTTCGGCGCCGAGGGCGAGCAGGAGGACGGCGAGCCCTTCCTCAACTCCCTGCTGATGGCCAGCTACAACGACATCTCAACGGTGCCGTTCTGGAAGGGGCTGGAAGGCGGCGCGGCCTACGCCGGCTACATGCCGTCCTGCATCGAGCCCAGCGCCACCGGCCCGCTGCCGATCACCGAATACACGGCCTCGGCCGAGATGGTCGAGGTCGCCAACCTGCAGGTCGCCACCGTCCACGCCCTGCCCGAGATCCCCAAGCCCTACTCGGCCGTCTACCACACCTGGAACGAGGACCCGTACGGCGGCGGCTGGCACGAGTGGAAGGCCGGCTACCGGCTCGACGAGGTGATGTGGCGGATGTTGAAGCCCGTCGAGGACCAGGACATCCACATCGTCGGCGAGGCCTACAGCATCGGCCAGGGCTGGGTCGAAGGGGCCCTCGATACCGCCGAGACCATGCTGGAGAAGTACTTCGGCCTCAAACGCCCGCGCTGGCTGAAGAAGAGCTACGAGCTGATGCCCAACCCCTGCCCCGGCTGCGGCGAGCTCGACGGCTGCATCCCGACCCAGGACGTCGGCAAGATGCTGGCCTCGATCACCCCCGACTGTCTTTGCGCCATCGAGGAGGGCTGAGGCCATGGCCACGCCAACCCCCGCCTACACCGTCGCGCAATACCTGGTCGACCGCCTGGTCGAGGTCGGGCTCAAGCACATGTTCGCCGTTCCCGGCGACTATTGCGGCCCCTTCCTGGAGGCGCTCGACGCCACCCCCGGCATCGAACGGGTGCCCAACATCAATGAGCTGGGCAGCGGCTACGCCGCCGACGGCTACGCCCGCTTCACCGGCATCGGCGCCGCCTGCGTGCAGTACGGCGTGGGGACGTTCAGCGCCCTCTGCCCGGCCGCGGGATCGTTCGTCGAGCGCCTGCCGGTGGCGATCATCTCCTCCAGCCCCTCGGCCAACGGCCGCATGCTGGAGCTGACCCAGGGCATCCTCTTCCACCACTCCACCGGCGACCTGGAAGCCGACCGCGACGTCTATTCGCACGTCACCGTCGCCTCGGAGATCGTCACCGATCCGGACGACGCCCCGGCCCAGATAGACGGCGCCATCGTCGCCATGCTGACCTATCACCGGCCGATCTACATCGAGGTCATCCAGAACGTCTGGAAACTGGCCTGCGCCAAACCCCAGGGCAGCCTGGTTCCCGTCATCCCGACCAGCGACGCCCCGACCCTCGCCGCCGCCCTCGACGCCGCCTGGGAACGCATCGAGGGGGCCCGCAGCCCGGTGCTCTGGTACGGCGTCGAAATCCAGCGCTATGGCCTGCAGGCGCTGGCGCAGCAAATCGTTGACGCGAGCGGCCTGCCCTTCACCACCACCAGCCTCGGCAAGACCGTGCTGGACGAGGCCCAGCCGCTGTTCATCGGCACCTATTCCGGCCCGGCCTCTCCGGCCGTGACCCGCGCCGTGGTCGACACCTCCGACGCCGTGCTGGCCCTGGGGACCATCATCACCGACGACTACCTGAACATCATGGCCGGCAGCTACGGCCAGATGGTCGAGGTCAACGACGAGGAATGCCGGGTCGGCTACGCCCGGTTCAGCCAGGTGACCCTGGCCGACTTCCTCCAGGACCTGCTGGAGCGGTTCAAGGCCTCGCCCGGCTATCCCAAGACCTTCACGGCCCCGACCGTCCCGCCGGACGACGACGAGGACACCGCTGCTGGCCCCATCCCGCCGGAGGCCCTGACCTACAACCGCTTCTACCGCCAGCTCACCGACTGGATGAAGCTCGAAGGTCTGTTCGACGAGACGGTGCTGGTGCTCGGCGAAAGCACCTCGCTCTACGTCTTCGGCAACCTGATGGGCCTGCCCGCCAACAGTTTCGTGTCCCAGGCCGCCTGGGGCTCGCTCGGCCACGAGACCGGCTGCGCCCTCGGCGTCGCCCTGGGCTCGGGCAAGCGGCCCTTCGTGGTCGCCGGCGACGGCGGCTTCATGATGATCTGCCAGGAGATCTCCAGCCTGGTCCGCGCCAAGGTCCCGGCCGCCGTCTTCGTGATGAGCAACCAGGGCTACGCCATCGAACAGGCCTTCGTCGACCTCGCCGCCTTCACGCCGCAAGGCGAGTTCGCCCCCTTCGACGTCCTGCCCGGCTGGGACTACGGGGCCCTCGCGAAGGCCTTCGGCGCCGTCGGCTTCCGCGCCTCAACGCGGGCCGAACTGTCCGATGTCCTGAACGCCGTGAAGGGCCTGGTCGATGTCCCGGCCCTGATCGAGATCGTCATCCCGCCCAAGGATCTCGCCCCGCAGCTGGCCCGCCTGGCCTACGTCCCGCCGACCCAGGCCAAGTACCAACCGCCCGGCTAGTTCGCTAGCCGTTCAGCCAGTCGGTCAGGCCTTCACGCCGGCAGACCTCGACGAAGGCCGGCCGCGCCCGCGTGCGGGTCACATAGGCCTCCAGACGGGGCCAGCTCGTCGCCGGCCGCGCCATGTTGCGCGACCAGCGCATCAACATGGTGGCCAGGAAGTCCGCCGTCGTCACCGCCTCGCCCAGCAGGTAGGGCCGCCCGTCGGCCAGCATGTCGTCGAGCCGCTGGAAGACGCCCTCGATCCGCCGCCGGGCCAGCGCCTGCACCGCGTCCGCGCCGGCCGGCTCGCCATCCTTGTCGGCGTAGAACCAGTCCCGCATGGCCGGCGACAGGCCATTGGCCAGCAGCAGCATGGTCTCCATCCAGGCCGCCCGCTCCGGGCTCCCGATAACCGGCGCGAACCCGCCCTCCGGATGACGTTCTGCCAGCAGCATCAACAGCGCCGCCGACTCACTGACCGGCGCCCCGTCGACCACCAGGGTCGGCACCCGGCCCCAAGGATTGAGGGCCAGGTAGGAAGCCGACCGCTCGGCCTTGATGTCGACCGCCTCAGCCTCGAAGGCGACGCCCAGCTCGATCAGCATCCAGTGCACCGCCAGGCTGGCCGTGCCCGGCGAATAAAACAGCGTGTAACTCATGAAGGCCTCGAATTTGAGCCGCTCATTTGCGCGTGGTGCCCCCGGTCGGGCTCGAACCGACACTCCTTGCGGAACCGGATTTTGAGTCCGGCGCGTCTACCAATTCCACCACAGGGGCTCGCGCCAGCGGGTCGCGAAGGTCGCGCAATCTAGCGATGGCGAAGGCGGCGTCAACGCGCCTCGATCCGGTAGGCGAGATAAGACACCGTCTTGCCGTTCGGCAGCCGGGCCTCGCCGACCGGCTCGAAGCCGAAACCGCGATGGAAGGCCGCCGAGCCGGGATTTGGCGGGTCGCTGTTGACCTCGCAGACGATCAGTTGATGACCGGCCGCCCGCGCCTGCTCGACCAGGTCGCGGTACAGCTGACCGGCCAGCCCCCTGCCGCGGACCGCCACGGCGGTAACCACCCGGTCGACATAGACGAACCGCTCATAGCGGTCGCGAAACCACAGGAAGTTGGGGCTGTCGTAGTCGGCATTCTGGTCGAAGACGATCAGCAGCGCGTCGGCCAGGCCGGCGCGCCGGGCCACGAAAGCCCCGGCGACAAGCCGCTCCAGCCCGGCCGCCTCGAGCAGCGACAGTTCCACGGCATGGTCGTTGTTGAGGCGCAGCAAGGCCTCGGCAAGCTCGGGGTCGTTGGCGAGGGCGGCGGCGTCGAGGGCGCTGATCATGGCCACGCCCTAGCCGTCGGCGCGGGCTTCGTCTACCGCCCGCCGTCGCCCGACAGCCGGGTCGCCGCCGCTTCCAGCCGCAGCAGCAAGCGCTTGAGCGTCGCCACCTCGCTGGGCGCCAGGCCGGCCAGCAGCGCCGCCTCATAGGCTTTTGCGAGCGGCGCGATCTCGCCGTGCAGGCCGCGGCCCATGGCGGTCAGGGCCAGCAGGTGGCTGCGGCCGTCGCCGGTGTTGGCGTCGCGGACCAGCAGGCTGCGGGCGACCAGCTCGCGGGCCGCGCGACTGACCGTCACCTTGTCCATCACGGTGCGGCTGACGACCTGCTGCTGGGTCAGCGCCCCCTCGGCCAGCACCGCCATCAGCCGCCATTGCGGCACGGTCAGGCCGAAGCGGTCCTCATAGGCCCGGGCGATCAGCCGCGAGACCCCGTTCGACGCCACCGACAGCCGGAACGGCAGGTAGTCGTCGAGCACCAGGGCCGACCGATCCCCCTCGCCCGGCTCTGGCGCCAAAGACAGATGGCCGGCCACCGGGCGCCTCCTCATCAGACAGGCGCCACGGTCTGTTCGATGGCGCCGAAGATGCTGTGCCGACGCGCGTCGCGCATCTCAATCCGCACCGTGTCGCCCTGTTTCAGGAAGGGCGTTTTCGCCTCTCCGTTGAGCAGGGTCTCGACCGTGCGCACCTCGGCGATGCAACTGTAGCCGTGGCCGCCATCGCCGATCGGCTTGCCGGGACCGCCGGCCGTGTCACGGTTCGACACCGTGCCCGAGCCGATGATGGTCCCGGCCACCAATTTGCGCGTCTTGGCCGCATGGGCGATCAGGGTCCCGAAGTCGAAGGTCATGTCGACGCCGGCGTCGGCCGCGCCGAACGCCTTGCCGTTCAGTTCGACGTCCAGCCGGCCATGCAGCCTGCCGTCCTTCCAGGCATCCCCGAGCGAGTTGGGCGTCACCGCCACCGGCGAGAAGGCGGAGGCCGGCTTGGACTGGAAGAAGCCGAAGCTCTTGGCCAGTTCGCCCGGGATCAGGTTGCGCAGGGAAACGTCGTTGCACAGCATGACCAGCCGCACGTAGCCCAGCGCCTCCCCGGCGCTCACCCCCTGCGGCACGTCGCCGGTGACCACGGCGATCTCGCCTTCCAGGTCGCAGCCCCAGGCCTCGTCGGCCAGCTGGATGGCGTCGCGCGGCCCCAGGAATCCGTCCGACCCGCCCTGGTACATCAGGGGGTCGGTCCAGAAGCTGTCGGGCATCTCGGCGCCCCGCGCCTTGCGCACCAGGGCCACGTGATTGACGTAGGCCGAGCCGTCGGCCCACTGGTAGGCGCGCGGCAGCGGGCTCATCGCGTCGTGCTCGTGGAAGCGCTCGCGCGGCACGCCGCCGACTTCCAGGCTGGCCGACAGGGCCTTGAGGATCGGCTCGCTCCGCTCCCAGTCGTCGAGGGCCGCCTGCAAGGTCGGGGCGGCGGCGGAGGCGTCGAAGCACCAGGCCAGATCGTTGGACACCACGACCAGCTTGCCGTCACGGCCGGACTTGAGGGAGGCTAGCTTCACGGGCGTTTCCTTATGATGGTTTCTTGATGAGGCGACTGACCCGCGCCCCCTGGTCGTAACGCGACGGACCGCCGAAGACGGCCACCTCGCAGAGAATGTCACCGCCTTCTTCGGCGGCCCACAGATAGTTTCGCTCGACCTGCACCTCGCGCCCGGCCGGCGACAGCCCGTCGAAGGTGTCGCCCCAGGGGGTGATCTTCGACAGCTCGCGCCAGCTCAGCGTCAGGGCCCGGGTGAGTTCGTCTTCGGCGAAGGCGGTGAGGTCGGGGTCGCTCATCGGCCGTTGCGTCCTTCGACACGCCCGCTGCGCGGGCTGCTCAGGATGACTGAGTTGGGGGGAATGCAAAAAAGGCAGTCATGCTGAGCAGCGGCCTTCAGGCCGCGTGTCGAAGCACGCACGACGCCAACACCCGCCATCACACCTTCACCCCACGCGGCGCGGTGAACTCCGAAGCCTCCGCGTCGCCGGTGTTGATCACCTCGGAGGGTTCAAAGATCAGCACCTCGGCCTCCGCGTCGGCGGCGGTGCGATGCTCGACCCCGCGCGGCACCACCACCATCTGTCCCGGCCCCATCTCGACGACATGATCCCGGAACTCGACCCGGAAGACGCCCTTCCAGACCAGGAACACCTCCTCGGCGTCGGGATGCCGATGCCAGGGAAACGCCCCCTGAACCTTCACCAGCCGCAGGTCCTGGCCATTGGCCTGGGCGGCCACCTTCGGCCGCCAGTGCTCGTCGATGGCGGCGAACTTCTCGGCAAGGTCGATGCGCTCGCTCACCCGGGCGTCTTCCAGCTGTCGACATAGGCCGGGTTCTCCACCGACGACGCCCCGTCGCCGACCTCGAGGGGGTCGCGGGTGTCGATCATCACCGCGTATTCGTCGGTCGCCGGCTTCGGCTGGCTGAGCATGTTCTTCAGCGCCTTGGGATGCGGGCCATGGGTGAAGCCGCTCGGGTGGAAGGTCATCATGCCGCTCTCGATGTGGTCGCGGCTGAAGAAGTCGCCGGCGTGGTAGAACAGCACCTCGTCGAAATCGTCGTTGTTGTGGAAGAAGGGGATCTTGATCGCCCCCGGATCGGTCTCGAACGGCCGCGGCGTAAAGGTGCAGACCACGAACCGGTCGCTCAGGAAGGTCGTGTGGACGCTCGGCGGCAGGTGGTAGCGATGGCTGACCACCGGCCGGATGTCCTTGACGTTGAGCCGCACGGGCGACAGCTCGCCGTGCCAGCCGACGGCGTCGATCGGATTGTAGTCGTAGGTCGCGACGGACACCTGGCCGCGCTTCTTGATCCGCACCGGAAACTCGCCGGCCAGCGCCTGGTGCTCGCGGAAGGCCTCGTCCATCACCGGCGTGTCGAGCATGGCCGGGTCGAAGATGGCGTGCGGGCCGAGCAGCCCCTTGTCCGGCAGGGTGTAGTGGCTGTTGGTCGCCTGGATGGTCAGCACCGCCGTCGCTTCCGACGGCGCGAGGCGCCACATCGTCCCGCGCGGCAGGTAGAGGTAGTCGCCGGCCCCGTAACCAATCCGCCCGAAGTCGCAGAACAGGTCCCCTGCCCCGGCGTGGACGAACAGCAGTTGGTCGCCGTCGGCGTTGCGGGCCAGATCGGTCAGCCCGCCCTCCGGTTTCCAGAACCGCAGCTCGACGGCGTTGTTGTGCAGCACCACCGGCGCGTCCCAGGGCGAGGCCTGCGGCTGGTTCAGCCGGTTGAGGTCGAAGGCCCGCGGCCGCAGCGGCCCCTCGAACTTCGACCAGCCCGTCGGCGGCCTCGGGTGATAGAGGAAGGCCGCCGGCCCGAAGAAGCCCTCCTTGGACATCTCCCGCTCATAGGCGCCGTCCGGCAGGTCGGCATGGGCCTGACGGCTGTGGGACCCTTGCGCGCCGCGGACGGGGATCCAGTTACGCTTGGACATCGCGATCTCCGATCACTTCAACGGAACGCCGGCGAGCAGAGGATGGCCCTTGGGAAACCATCCTACCCGCGTCACAAATCGCACGAGCGCCGCTTCGGCCTGCTCGATCGGATAAACCGCCGTCCACCAGTCAGCCTCTCGGGGAGCGGAATGCAGGAAGGTAAACCGCAGCTCGCCCGCTTCGTTCGAGACTCGCAGGCAAGGCTCACCAGGCGTCGGCGTGCGGTCCATGTCCAGGAACAAGCCGTCCATCCCAGCCGCCGCGCGCAGGCTTCGGTCCAACCCTCGCGCCCGGATCATTTGAACGAAGGCTTTGGTCTGCGCAAAGCAGTCAGCGTGGTACTGCGCCTCGACGAAATCCCAGTCCTGGGCTGGCTCGTCGCGCGGGCGCCAGCGCGGGGCCCTGCTCGCGGCTTCAGCCGTACCACTCACGGCTTCGGCCGCTCCACGCCGGCCTCGGAGCAATCCCCACATTTGACCGAAGGCTCCGAGCAGCGTCCAGGTCCCGGGGCGATGCTGCGCTTCGACGGCATCCGAGATCTGGCCTGGCTCGTCGCGACGATCTCTCGGACCCGCCTTGCTCACGGCTCATCCTTGTAGATCGAGATCACCGGCGCCGACCCCGACGACGCGCGCGCCCGGTACATGCCTGGTGAGTTGAAGCTCCAGGCCAGTTGGCCGTCGGCGGTCAGGGCGATGACGCCGCCGTCGCCGCCGACGTCGACCAGCTGCTTCTGCACAACCTCGTCCGCCGCCGCCTGCAGGCTCATGCCCTTGTATTGCACGAGGGCGCAGATGGTCCGGGCCACGGTCAGGCGGATGAAATACTCCCCCGACCCCGTTGCCGAGACCGCGCAGCTGCGGTTGTCCGCATAGGTGCCTGCCCCGATGATCGGCGCGTCCCCGACCCGGTTCCAGCGCTTGGCGGTCATGCCGCCCGTCGAGGTGCCGGCCGCGACATTGCCCTTCGAGTCGAGGGCCGCGACGCCGACCGTGCCGAACCGGTGGTCGTCGGGCTGCGGCCCCTGCGAGATCAGCTTCGAGGCGGCCGGGGCGTTGATCGGCCGGGTCGGGATGGGCAGGCGCTTCTCGTTCAGTGCCTTTTCCAGCTGTTCCCAGCGCCGCTCGGTGAAGAAGTAGGCCGGATCGACCTGCTCCAGACCCACCGACAGCGCGAACTGATCGGCGCCCTGGCCGATCAGCATGACGTGCGGCGACTTCTCCATCACCGCCCGGGCCAGGCTGATCGGATGGCGGGTGCGGGTCACGCCGGCCACGGCGCCGGCCTTCATCGTCGCCCCGTCCATGAAGGCGGCGTCCAGCTCGTTGCGCCCCTCTGCCGTGAAGACGGCCCCGCGGCCGGCGTTGAACAGTGGGTCGTCTTCCATGACCTTGATGGTCGCCTCGACGGCGTCCATCGCGCTGCCGCCCTTTTCCAGAACCCGATGGCCCTCGGCCAGGGCGCCCGCCATGGCCTCGCGGTAGGCGGCCTCGGTCTTCGCATCCATGTTGGCGCGCTCGATGACGCCCGCCCCGCCATGGATGACGATAGCCCATTTGGGCATGGGGGCCTGGGCGGCGGCGGGCGACGCCAGCAGGACGGCGGCAATGGCGATGACGACTCTACGGATCACTGGCGCTTCCCTCATTCAGTCCTTCCACGGAGAAGGCACGAGGGCTTAGGCCTGCACAACCCCGCGCCGGATCTGGTCGAGCTCGATGCTCTCGAACAGGGCCTTGAAGTTGCCCTCGCCGAAGCCCTCGTTGCCCTTGCGCTGGATGATCTCGAAGAAGATCGGGCCGATCAGGTTCTCGGTGAAGATCTGCAGCAGCAGGCCCTGGCCCTCGGTCGGGGCGCCGTCGAGCAGGATGTTGTCGGCCTGCAGCCGCTGGACGTTTTCGCCGTGTTCCGGCACCCGGGCGTTGAGCAGCTCGTAATAGCTGTCGGGCGTCTGCTGGAACTTGACGCCGCGCTCGCGCAGGGTCTCGACGGTGTGGAAGATGTCGTCGGTGCCGAAGGCCAGGTGCTGGATGCCCTCGCCCTTGTAGTCGCGCAGGAACTCCTCGATCTGGCTTTGCTCATCCTGGCTCTCGTTCAGCGGGATGCGGATCTTGCCGTCCGGGCTGGTCATCGCCTTGGAGAACAGGCCGGTGACCTTGCCCTCGATGTCGAAGTAGCGGATCTGGCGGAAGTTGAAGACCTGCTCGTAAAAGTCGGCCCACTTAGCCATGTTCCCCCGGAACACGTTGTGGGTCAGGTGGTCGAGATAGGTCAGGCCGACGCCGTTGGCCGCCAGCTTCTCCTCGGCCCCTTCGATGGGCAGGAAGTCGACGTCATAGATCTCGTGGGCGCCATAGCGGTCGACCAGATACAGGTTCGTCCCGCCGATGCCCTCGATGGCCGGGATGTTCAGTTCCATCGGGCCGACCAGGCCGTTCACCGGCTTGGCGCCGCGCTCGACGGCCAGCTTGAAGGCCTTGGCCGCGTCGCGCACGCGGAAGGCCATGGCGTTGGCCGACGGGCCGTGGGCGGCCTGGAACTCGGCGGGCTGGCCGACCGGCTCCATGTTGAGGATGAAGTTGATGTCGCCCTGGCGGAAGCGCAGCACGTTCTTGGAGCGGTGCCTGGCCACCGCCGTGAAGCCCATCAGCTCCCACAGGGTCTTCAGGGTTTCGGGATCGGGCGAGGTGAACTCGACGAACTCGAAGCCGTCGGTGCCGAGCGGGTTGTCGAACAGGTCTTTGTTGGTGCTGGGGGCGTTCATCTGAAATGCCTTTCCGGCCAATCTCGAGGACTCGGGGATCGCTTCGACAATAGTATCATATGAAACTATCTGCGCAACGGAGCGGACCTCGACAACGTCCGGCGCCAGCGCTGGTTCGAAAACCTGCTTGGCCTTTGGCTTCGCGCCCTCTAGCACAGGCCCATGCTGCGCAAACTTTACGATTGGGTGATGGGCCTCGCCGGCTCGAAGCACGCCCCCGCCGCCCTCTTCGCCATATCGTTCGCCGAAGCCTCCTTCTTCCCCATCCCGCCGGACGTCATGCTGGCCCCGATGGTGCTCAAGCGGCCCGAGCGCGCCTGGTTCTACGCCTTCGTCTGCACCGCCGCCTCGGTGATCGGCGGCATCGCCGGCTACGCCATCGGCTACTACCTGCAGGACCTCGGCCGCTGGCTGCTGTCGCTCGGCGGCCACGGCGGCGACCTCGACAGCTTCCAGTGCTGGGTCAAGCAGTACGGGGCCTGGGTGGTGCTGATCAAAGGCCTGACCCCCATCCCGTTCAAACTGGTGACCATCGCCATGGGCATGGGCAAGCTCAGCCTGCCGATCTTCATCCTCACCGCCACCATCACCCGCGCCGCCCGCTTCTTCCTGGTCGCCGGGGTGGTCAAGATCGCCGGCCCGGCCATGCTGCCGGTCATCGAGAAGCGCCTGGGCCTGGTGGCGCTGGGCGTGATCGTCCTCATTGTCGCCGGATTCGTCATCGCCCACTTCCTCGGAAGCGGCGCGCCAGCCGTCTGTTAGAGACCAGTCGATGCAAGCGCTCAAACGCCTGATCTCCTTCGTGCTGCGCCACTGGCCCGAGACGGCCCTGCTGTCGGCCGCCCTGATGCTGGCCATCGCCCACAGCTTCGAGGCCTTCCTGGGCCTGATGCCCTGCACCCTCTGCCTCAAGGCGCGGGAGGTCTATTGGGCCGCCATCTTCCTGGCCGCCGCCGCCATCGTCCTCAAGCGCACCTCCCTGGGCAAGAAGACCGCGCCTTGGACCGACCTGGCCCTGGGCCTGGTCTTCCTGTTCGGCGCCGGCCTCGCCTTCTACCACGCCGGCGTCGAGTGGAAGTGGTGGCCGGGCCCGACCGCCTGTTCGGGCGGCGGAGGCGGCGGCGCCCCCTCGGCGGCCGGCGTCAGCGACCTGCTCAACGGCGGGCACGCCAAGGCGCCGCGATGCGACGAGATCGTCTGGTCCTTCCTCGGCCTCTCGATGGCCGGCTGGAACATCGTCGTCTCGCTGAAGCTGGCGGTCTGGAGCTTCATCGCCGCCGCCTACGAGCCCAGGACGGGCCTCCTGAAATGAGCGGCAAGCCCATCCCCGCCCGTCCCGGCATGGGGGCGCAGAACGCCCGCCTGGCCGAGATCCTGCGCGTCGATCAGGCCGGCGAACTGGCCGCCGTCCACATCTACCGCGGCCAGCGGGCGGTCATGGACCGCGCCCCCGGCATGGGCCGCACCGCCGCCCAGCTGGCCGAGATGGAGGGCCACGAACAGGTCCACCTCAGCCGCTTCGACGAAATCCTCACCGAACGCGGCGTCCGCCCCACCCTGATGTCGCCGGTCTGGCGCCTGGCCGGCTTCGCGCTGGGGGCCGGCGCCGCCCTGCTCGGCGAAAAAGCCGCCCACGCCTGCACCGAGGCGGTCGAGACGGTCATCGAGCAGCACTACGCCGGCCAGATCGCCGAGCTTGAAACCCGCGAACCGGCCCTGGCCGCCGAACTCAGCAAGTTCCGCGACGACGAACTGCACCACAAGGACATCGCCATCGGTGAAGGGGCCCGCGAGGCGCCGGGCTATCCGCTGCTGTCGGCGGTCATCCGCGCCGGCTGCCGGGCCGCCATCAAGATCAGCGAAAAGATTTAGCGGAACCGCAGGGCCGCGCGGCGGATTGCCTCTGGTAACCAGAGGTAACTGCATGTCCGATCCCGGCCCCGACTTCGAACCGACGCCCGGTCCCGCCCCCGCCTACGATCCGGAGCCGCCGGCCATCGATCCCGACCTGCCGACCGAGCCCGGTCCCGCGCCGGCCACAGACCCGACCCCGCCGCCGACGGTTTCCTAGTCTTCCTCGTCCTTCGGCCCCGTCCCGGCCATGTGCTTCCACACATGGCGCAGCGCCTTCAGCTGCCGGGCCGTCGTCGCCCGCAGGTCATGCCGTTCGAGCAGTTCCAGCCCGACCTTGCTGCCCCGCCGCCAGATCACCCTGGCGTCCCAGGCGATGCCTTCCCGCACCTGCAGCAGATGCAGTTCGTTGGGGATCAGGTGCGGTGAACCGGTCTCCACCAGGGCCCCCTCGACGCTGATGTTCTTGATGACGCAGTCGATGGTGATGTTGGCCCCGTCGGTCGACAGCTTGCCGGTCAGCAGGGCGCGCTGACGCTGGTTGCGGCGCCTTTCGACGGGAGGAGCCTGGGGACGGGGCGCGGAGGAACTGGACATGCCGCGATCCTAGGCACGGCCCCCTTGCCAACACGTTGATATCCGAACCCCCTTTTCGTAGGCTGATTTAGGCCTAATTTGAGCTTAGGGATGCGCTTAGGGGGCGCCGTGCTGTTCCGACCGAAGACCAACAAGGACGATTTCGAACGCGAGGTGCGCCTCGAGATGGCCTACATGCGCGACCTGCATGGCGAATACGCCCATCTGGTCGCCAGGGAACGCGCCGCGCGGCCGCGCCTGGGCGGGCCGCGCAAGCGGGTGATCGAGGAAGCCGCCCGCCGCCTGGCCGCCGAAATGAAGGCCCCGCCGACGGCCGCCAGGCGCTGAACCTCCTCAACGAACGTTGATTTTGTTTAATGTTTCCAGCCTGAAATCAACGAATACCCCTTCCGGGTGTACTGCGACCGGATGCCGCATGCTGGATTTGAAACGGGCGGGACGCGCGTCCTCCAGGGGCTTGGGCCCCAGCTCACCGCCACGCCCGACATCCTGCTTCATTCCATCGATCCGGTGCATGAGGCGGCCTATCTCGTCCGCCTGACCCGCCACCACTACCTCGAGGCCAGCTTTCTCGACGACCGGGTGCTCGGCGACGACACCCCCGGCCTCTGGGCCCGCCTCGACGAGATCGCCGAGCACGCCGCCGCCCTGCCCGAGCGCTGCGACTTCATCTTCCATGTCGGCCATGTCGGCTCGACCCTGCTGTCGCGCCTGCTCGGGGCCGCGCCCGGCGTCCACGCCCTGCGCGAGCCCACCGCCCTGCCCCTGCTGGCCCAGATCCACGCCCAGCTGCCCCGCCCCGAAAGCCTGTGGTCGCCGCAGCGGTTCGAGGAGGTCCTCAGCCTCTGCCTGAAGCTCTGGTCGCGCACCTACGGCCCCGGCCAGGCGCCGCTGATCAAGGCCACCAGCTGGGCCAGCGAACTCGCCCCCGCCCTCCTCGCCCGGCCGGCCAAGCCCCGCGCCTTGATGATGACCGCCGCCCCGGAAAGCTGGCTGGCCTCGGCCCTGGCCAGCCAGCACGCGCTTGGCGACATCCGCTCCTCGGCCACCGTCGCCATGGCCCGCCTGCATCGCCGGCTCGGCGTCGAGCCCTGGCGGCTGCACAGCATGAGCCTCGGCGAGCGCGCCGCCCTGGTCTGGACCACCGAGATGCTGGCCATGGACGCCGCCGCCCGCGCCAACACGGGCCAGACCCTGTGGATCGACTTCGACCTCTTCCTGGCCGGCCCCGCCGAGGGCCTGGCCACGGCCCTGACCCACCTGGGCCAGCCCGCCGACCCCACGGTCGTCCAGGCCATCGTCGCCAGCCCGCTGATGAGCCGCTACGCCAAGAACCCCGGCCAGAGCTTCACCCCGGCCACCCGCCGCCATCTGCAGGCGACCTCCCGCGCCAACAACGCCGAAGAGATCGCCAGGGGCCTGGCCTGGCTCGAAGCCGCCGCCAGCCGCTTCCCGACCGTCGCCCGCCTGCTGGAACCGGCCTACGCCTCCAGCTCGATGTCCCAGTAGAGGTAGTCGAGCCAGCTTTCGTGCAGGTGGCCCGGCGGAAACCGCCGCCCCCGGTCCTGCAGCTCGTGCATCGACGGCCGGCGCGGCGCCCGGCGCGGGTGCATATGCGCCTCGCGCGGGGTGCGCCCGCCCTTGGCCAGGTTGCAGGGCGCGCAGGCGGTGACGATGTTCTCCCAGGTCGTCCGCCCGCCCCGCGAGCGCGGCAGCACATGGTCGAACGTCAGGTCCATGGTCGAGGAGCAGTACTGGCAGGCGAAGGCGTCGCGCAGGAACAGGTTGAACCGCGTGAAGGCCGGCGGCCGGTCCTGGCTGACGAACTGCTTGAGGCTGACCACGCTCGGCAGCCGCATCTCGAACGAGGGGCTGCGGATCACCTGGTCATAGGTCGACACCACATCGACGCGGTCGAGGAACACCGCCTTGATCACGTCCTGCCAGGGCCAGACGGACAACGGATAATAGCTGAGCGGCCGGTAGTCGGCGTTCAGCACCAGGGCGGGCCAACCGGACGGCGCATGGCTGGTGATTTCCATCACGCCATCTCCCCGTGGAACCGGACCCGAAATGTGGAACTCGCAATCGGACTGAAGACCCGCCTGCCTCTCCGTCGCTACGGGAATCGCCTGCATTCCCGATGACCGCTTGAAGATGGCGCCGAACCACGACGGGTCCAAGACACAGGTGCAAAAGAAAAGGGCCCCGGAAAGGGGCCCTGAAGTCTGATGCTCGGAAAGAGAAAATTTCGTGGGCGCCGGCGGCCGGTGAGGGCCGGCCGCCTGCCCGGTCGTTCTTACATCCCGATGAAGGCCGTGGCGCCGGCCAGGATCAGACCCAGACCCAGGAACAGCACGGAGGCCGAACGGTCGAAGAGACGTTCGAACGAAGACAGCTTGGAAACTTGCATGACACACACCTTTTAAGTTGTTGGGCCCCCGTGTGCCGGTGGCCCCCCTGTTGATCCCCTCGTCTCACCCGGGGAGGGGGGCGAAGGGTTTGTCCGATCTGGACAGTGCTTAGATAGAAGACCATCTAAGCGCTGTCAAGATGATCTTTACGGCGTTCGGATGAAAGTTTATACAGGTTCAATGAGCACCGCCGCTGTTGCCGATATCCGCCCCTACCATCACGGCGATCTTCGCCGCGCGCTGGTCGACGCCGCCATCCGGATTCTGGAGCGCGAAGGCCCCAGCGCCCTGTCCCTCCGCGCCGTGGCGCGCGAGGCCGGCGTCAGCCCGGCCGCGCCCTACCACCACTTCAAGGACAAGGGCGAACTGCTCGACGCCGTCGCCCACGTCGGCTGGGAAGCGCTCGGCGAGGGCATGAGCGCCGTCCAGGGCGAGGTCCCCGACCTCTCCGGCCTGATGACCGAGATCGGCGTCGCCTACGTCCGCTTCTCGCAGGACCACCCGGCCCTCTACCGCGTCATGTACGACACCGCCCGCGACAAGGACTCCCTGCCCGAGGGCATGCAGGACAAGGAAGACGGGGCCTACTGCCTGGTCCGCAACACCTTCCGCTCGGTCGCCGGCCCGGACGTTCCCGACGTCGACATCGAACTGGCCACCATCGCCGCCTGGTGCGCCGCCCACGGCCTGGCCGAAATGAGCGGCTTCGCCCAGTTCGGCCCGCTGAAAGACGCCTTCGGCGGCGACGCCGGCTTCCTGCGCGCCGTGCTCAGCCACCTGGGCATGTTCCAGCCGAAACTCGTCAAGCCGACATAGCGGACGTCAGGCGGAAGTGTGTGCGGTTCCGCCGCCCGGACGGGCGCCACGTGGAACTCTTTACGGAACGCGGAACCCCGGCGACCCGTTAGGCAGGCTCACAACAGCCGCCAAAGGGGCCCCGCCATGCTGATCTCCGACGTCATGACCGCCAATCCGCAGGTCGCCAAACCCTCGGACACCGTCGCCGACATCGCCAGGCGCATGAACCAGATCGACAGCGGCGTGATTCCCGTCGTCGAGGATGGCCAGATCAAGGGCATCATCACCGACCGCGACATCGTCCTGCGCGTCGTCGGCGAACAGCGCAGCTTCGACACCAAGGTGTCGGAGGTGATGACCACCGACGTCCAGACCTGCCGCGAGGACGCCACCATCGCCGACGTCATCTTCCAGATGCAGGACAAGCAGATCCGCCGCATCCTGATCGTCGACGACAAACAGAACCTGACCGGCATCGTCTCCCTCGGCGACGTCGCCCAGGAAGCCTCGGCCCGCAAGGCCGGCGCCATCCTCGAAGAAATGTCGGACGCCCCGGCCAATAATTAGCGGCGCAGAGAACGAACTCTCCCCCCGCTTTGCGGGGGGAGGACCGCTCTGGAGCTCCAAGCGACAGAGCAGGAGGGGGGCAAGTCTGTCAGCGGAATAGCGGTCCACCGCCGGTGGGGCCCGCCTCCTGGTTTCTCGCTTAGGCTCGAAACCTGTCCTCCCCCCGCTTCACGGGGGGAGAGTTAAGACGCTACACACCCCCGGTGGCCCAAACCTTCGTCACCCGCTTCGCCCCCTCGCCCACCGGCTATCTCCACCGGGGCCACGCCTATTCGGCCCTGACCGCCTTCGACGCCGCCCGCGCCGCCGCCCAATCCAGCGATGCCCGCTTCCTCCTGCGCATCGAGGACATCGACGCCACCCGCTGCCGTCCCGAATACGAAGCCGCCCTCCTCGAGGACCTCGCCTGGCTCGGCCTGACCTGGGAAACCCCGGTCCGCCGCCAGTCCGACCACCTCCCCGACTACGACGCCGCCCTCCAGCGCCTGCGCGACGCCGGCCTCGCCTACCGCTGCTTCAAGACCCGCAAGGAGATCGCGCAGGCCGCGCAATCGGCCCCCCACGGCCTCCCGCCCCCCTACACCGGCGCCCCGCTGCCCGCCGCCGAAGAGGCGACGCGCCTCGCCGCCGGCCAACCGTTCGCCTGGCGCCTCTCGCTGGCCGCCGCCCGCCAACACCTCGGCGGCTTCAACCTCACCGTCACCGAGAACGGCGAATCCCGCCCCGCCGACCCCACCCCCGCCGGCGACATCGTCCTGGCCCGCAAGGACGTCGGCGTCGCCTACCACCTG
>JAQGIK010000153.1 GCA_028291265.1 Caulobacter sp.
GGCGGCTACAGTTCGATCAGCCAGCTGGCGGCCGGGGCGAAAGTCATCTTCGCCGACGGCGGCTACGTCATCCTGACCGGCGTGCTGTCGACCAGCCTGTCGGCGGCCGACTTCATCGGCCTGCCGGCCCCGATGCCGGCCGAGCCGCCGAAGGGCGAGGGCGACTGGCTGCTGTGATCGGACGCCACGGGGCCGGCGCCATCACGTCGACGCCCGTGGTCACCACCGGCAGCCGTGGTAGACCTGAGGCTGTAGAGTTTGCATTGCGTAGGGTTGGGGGGATTTCATGGCGATCATCACGGGGACCCCGGGCGACGACAGTCTGCCCGGCACGGCCGAGAACGACGAAATCCAGTCCGGCGACGGCAATGATTTCGTCAACGGCGGCACTGGCGACGATGTCATCAACGGCGGCGCGGGCAACGACATCCTGCAGGGCGCCTTCGGCAGCGACGTCATCAATGGCGGGGCCGGCAACGACGTCCTCTACGCAAACGGCTACGGCAACGTCTATTCCGGCGACGGCATGGACATCCTCAACGGCGAGGACGGCAACGACACCCTGATCGGCGACTTCGGCGAGGACCGCATCTACGGCGGCCACGGCAACGACTATGTCGAGGACTGGGGCGGGCCCTGGGGGTTCATCGATGGCGGGGCCGGCGACGACATCCTGAACGGCTCGCAGGACTCCGACATCATCTTCGGCGGCGACGGCAACGATCAGATCTCAGGCCTCAAGGGCGGCAACGAGATGTATGGCCAGGCCGGCGACGATGTCATCGGCAGCGCCGCGCGCGAGCACGACATCGCACCGCAATACTTCGACGGCGGCGAAGGCAATGACCGCCTGTATGGCGGCGACGGCTACAACATCCTGCGGCCCGGCAACGGCAACGACGTCATCGGCGGCAGCTACATGTCGATCGACGTCCTCGACTACACGGACGCGTCCAGCGGCATTACCGTCGACCACAACGTCGGCCATCCCAGCGTCGAGATCTGGCAGGCGACCGGCGGCTCGGGCACGGACTGGGTCAACTATATCGACTCCACCTGGGGCTCGGCCTTCGACGACCGCATCATCGACGCCCACCGCGCCGAAGGTCGCGGCGGCGACGACCTGCTGCAGGGCAAGATCATGCTGGGTGGCGAGGGGACCGACACCTTCGTCTTCAAGGCCGGCATCGGCGAGGGCGTGGTGCTGGACTACCGGGCCGGCGGCGCGGTCGAGAAACTGGAGATCATCGGCTACACCGCCTGGCAGTCGATCACCCAGGACGGCGCCGACACCCTGGTGCGGTTTTCGGCCACCGACGTGCTGCGGCTCTGGAACACTCAGGCCGCCAGCATCACCAACGCCAGCTTCATCTGGCATGACGTCGCCCCGACCAGTCTGACCGACCGGCTGGGCACGGCTGGCGCCGACACGGTGACCGGCGGCGCGGGCGCCGACCGGCTGCAGGGGCTGGGCGGCGACGACATTCTCAACGGCGGCCTGGGCGCGGACCTGTTCGAGGGCGGCGCCGGGGTCGATATCGCCGTCTTCACCGCCGACAAGATCGGCGTCGTCATCGACCTCAGCCTGACCGACTGGCAGGACGTCGGCTCGTCGCGCAAGAAGTTCGTCGGCGTCGAGGGCGTCACCGGCAGCAGTTTCAACGACACCCTGATCGGCAACACCGGCGCCAATGTGCTGTCGGGCGGGGCCGGTTTCGACGTCCTCTGGGGTGAGGGCGGCGACGACCGCCTGACCGGCGGCGGCGACGGCGACAAGGTCTACGGCCAGTCCGGCGACGACATCCTGGTCGGCAACGGCGGCGAGGACCACCTGGAGGGCGGCGAGGGCGATGACCAGCTGACCTCCGTCGCCGGCGAAAGCCGGATGTTCGGCGGCGTCGGCAACGACGTGCTGCGCTTCGAGGCCGGGGCGACCGGCTGGGCCCTCGGCGACGCCGGCTTCGATACGGTGATCATCACCGCCGGGGCCGACGTCAACGTCATGGTCATGGAGTTCAAGGAATCCGGCCTGTCGGGAGCCTGGTACAACAATTCCGAGATCGTCTCCGTCTATGTGGGTGACGTCGAGCGCATCTGGGCTACCGGCTCGGCCGGCGCCGACACCATGATGGGCTGGACCGGCGATGACCGCCTCGACGGCAAGGCGGGAGCCGATACCCTGACCGGCGGGGCCGGGGCGGACGTCTTCATCTTCACCGCCGGCGGCGGCGCGGACGTCATCACCGACTTCACCATCGGCCAGGACCGGCTCGACCTGTCGGCCATCGGCAATTTCCTGTCCAAGCAGCAGGTCGGCGCCGACACCCGTCTGACGTTTTCGGGCGGCGGTTCGGTGCTGCTCAAGAACATCACCGCCACCGCCTTCACGGCGGCCAGCGTCTCCCTGACCCCGACGGTCGCCGCCACCCCGGCGCCGACGACCCAGGCCCCGGAGCGCGACGGCTGGTACCCTTACGTCGACCAGGTGGGGACCGCCGGCGTCGACGTCATGAACGGCGGCGCGGGAACCGACGCCCTCTACGGCCTCGACGCCAACGACACCCTGAACGGCGGCGACAACGACGACGCCCTGTTCGGCGGCTGGGGCGACGACATCACCAACGGCGGGGCCGGCGATGACAGGCTGTGGGACAACCTCGGCAACGATGTAATGACCGGCGGGGCCGGGGCCGACATCTTCAGTTTCCACTACGACGAAAACGGCTCGGACCGGATCACCGACTTCAACGTCGGCGAGGACGCCGTCGAAATTCACGGAACCCGCACTCTCGTCCAGGAGGGCGCCCACACTCGCATCATCTTCCAGGGCGGCAACAGCATCGTGCTGGAGAATGTCCTGGCCGCCAGCCTGACCGAACGCAACTTCATCGGCATGTACACGCCGCCGCCGCCGCCACCCGGCGAGACCTTCGTCGGCACGGGCGGGGCCGACAACATCACGGGCCGGAACTACGACGACACCATCCTCGGCCTCGGCGGCGACGACGTCATCGGCGGCTGGTTCGGGCTCGACCGCCTCGAGGGTGGCGATGGCAACGACCAACTGCTCGAATACGCCGACGATTCGGCCGATCTGCTGTTCGGCGGCGCCGGCGACGACCTGGTCTCCGCCTTGATGCGTGACAAACTCGACGGCGGCGCCGGCGTCGACCTGGCCATCCTCGACCTGCGCGGCGACGCCCAGGGCCTGCGCATCGACGTCGCCGCCTCGGCGGCTGGCGTCACCCAGAGCACCAACTGGGGCGGCAGCATGGTCGGGTTCGAGCGGCTGCAGCTGCGCGGCGGCTATGGCGACGACCGGGTGACCGGCGCGGGCCTGGCCGACCAGTTCGAGGGCGAGGCCGGCCGTGACGTGCTGGACGGCGCGGGCGGCGACGACCTGATCCTCGGTGGCGCCGACGCCGACCAGATCACCGGCGGCGATGGCGCTGACCAGCTCTACGGCGAGACCGTCAATCTCAGCTTGCTGCCGCGCATCATGCACGGCGCCGACACCCTCGATGGCGGCGCGGGCGACGATCTGCTGGTCGGGGGCGGCGGCGCCGACAGCCTGACCGGCGGCAGCGGCGCCGACCGCTTCCTGATCTCGGTCCATGACGGCAATGACGTGGTCACCGACTTCCAGCTGGGCGTCGACAAGCTCGAGGTCATCGGGCTGACCACCTATCAGCTGACCCAGCAGGGCGCCGACACCCTGGTGCGGTTCGCCGATGACGCCAGCTTCCTCCTGCGCAATGTCCTGGCCACCGCGCTGACGGCCGACCATTTCCTCGGCCTGCCGCCGGCTCCGACGCCGCCTGGAACCTACGTCCGCACCCTGTCGGGCACGGCGAGCGGCGAGACCCTCGTCGGCGATGCGCGCAACGATCTCATCCAGGGTCTTGGCGGCGACGACATTCTCGAGGGCGGAGACGGCCACGACCGGCTCGAGGGCGGCGCGGGTCACGACATTCTGCGCGGCGGGGCCGGTGTCGACGTGCTGGTCGGCGGGGCCGGCGAGGATGTGCTGACCGGCGGCGCCGGAGCCGACCTGTTCGTCATCCAGCCCGGCGACGGCGCCGACCTGGTGACCGACTTCGCCAAGGAGGTCGACAGAATCGACGTCTCGGCGATGGGATCGCTGCTGGCCATGGCCCAGTCGGCGATGGACACGGTGTTGCACTTCTCCGGCGGCGGCCTGCTGCGGTTGAAGAACGTCACAGTGACCGACCTGACGCTCGGTAATTTCGTCGGGCTCGCCAGCTTGCCGGCCCCGGGACCGTCGGACGGCAACATCATGGGGACCAGCGGGGCCGACACCGTCACCGGCACCATGTTCCGCAACACCCTTCGCGGCGAGGACGGCGACGACATTCTCATCGCCCAGTCGGATGACACCGTGTTCGGCGGCGCCGGCATCGACACCCTGGTGGTGACCACTTGGGTATGGAGCGATCCGATCAGCTTCGACACCTATCTGGCGGCGACGACCCAGACGCCGATGCTGGGCAACTGGGGCGCCGCCACCGCCATCGAGCGGGTGGATCTGCGCACCGGACGCGGCAACGACCTGCTGTTCGGCCACATCTATGACGACAAGCTGGCCGGCGGCGGCGGCGACGACCAGCTCGACGGCCGCGACGGCAATGACCGCATCGAGGGCGGCGAAGGCAACGACACGATGTGGGGCGGCGCCGGAGTCGACACCTTCGTCTTCACGCCGGGCGGCGGCCTCGACCTGATCGTCGATTTCCAGCTGGGCGTCGACAAACTCGACATCACCGCAACCGGCGGCGTGCTGTCGAAGGTAACGCAAGGGTCCGAGACCCGGGTGACCTTCACCGACGGCTCGGCCGTCCGCATTCTCAACGTCACGGCCGAGACCCTCACCGCGAACCACTTCATCGGCTCGCCGCCTCCTCCCCCGCCGCCTCCGCCCCCTCCACCGCCACCGCCGCCCCCACCGCCTCCGCCTTCGCCGCCTCCGCCGCCGGGCCCCAACGACGGGCCCGGCGCCCAGGTGACCTTGATCGGCACGGCGGGAGCCAACACGCTGACAGGCGGCGATCTCTGGGAGACCCTGTTGGGCCTCGACGGCAACGACACCCTCAACGGCAATGGCGGCTCGGACCGGCTGGAAGGCGGGACCGGGGCAGACAAGCTGTTCGGCGGCGAAGGTTTCGACCTCCTCATTGGTGGCGCGGGACAGGACACCCTGACGGGCGGTGGCGGTGGCGACTGGTTCCTGATGGCGACGGGCGACGGGGCCAACACCATCACCGATTTCCAGGACGGCATCGACCGGATCGACATCAGCGGCTACGGCGGCGTCTACAGCTCCATCGTGCAGATGGCCGGCGGCGTGAAGGTCACCTTCGCCGACGGAGGCTATGTGATCCTGACCGGCATGCAGGCGGCCAACCTCACCCTTGCGGATTTCGTCGGCCTGAACGTACCACCACCTCCTCCTCCTCCTCCTCCTCCTCCTCCTCCTCCGCCTCCGCCTCCGCCGCCGCCACCTCCGCCACCCCCACCACCACCGCCGCCTCCGGCCGGACCGGGGTCGGAGCGGACCCTGGTCGGCACGGCAAGCGCCAATACCCTGAGCGGTGATGACCGCTGGGACCTGATCCAGGGCCTGGACGGCAACGACACCCTGAACGGCCTCGGCGGTTCCGATCGTCTGGAAGGCGGTCTCGGAGCCGATAAGCTGTTCGGCGGCGACGGCGACGATGTGCTCGTCGGCGGCGCTGGCCAGGACACCCTGACCGGCGGCGCGGGATCCGACATCTTCGTGCTTGCCACCGGTGATGGCGCCAACACCATCGCCGACTTCCAGGATGGGACCGACCTGATCGACATCTCCGGCTACGGCGGCGTCTACAGTTCGATCAGCCAACTGGCCAGCGGAGCGAAGATCATCTTCGCCGATGGCGGCTACGTGACCCTGACCGGGGTTCAGGCCGCCAGCCTCAGCGCGGCCGACTTCATCACCGGCGTCAGCCCTCCTCCGCCTCCGCCTCCGCCTCCGCCTCCTCCTCCGCCTCCGCCTCCGCCACCGCCACCGCCGCCGCCGCCGCCGCCACCGCCGCCACCGCCTCCGGCCGCACCGGGTTCGGAGCGGACCCTGGTCGGTACGGCCAGCGCCAACACCCTGAACGGCGACGACCGCTGGGACACCCTGCAGGGGCTGGACGGCAACGACACCCTGA
>JAQGIK010000156.1 GCA_028291265.1 Caulobacter sp.
ATCTTCGCCGGCTTCTACTACTGGTTCGAGAAGATGTGGGGCGTGAAGTACAACGAGTTCCTCGGCGCCGCCCACTTCTGGGTGATGTTCGTCGGCGTCAACGTGGTCTTCTTCCCGCAGCACTTCCTGGGCCTCAACGGCATGCCGCGGCGCTACGTCGATTACCCGACCGGCTTCTCCTACTGGAACAAGGTCTCCTCGATCGGCTACGTCATCACCCTGGTCGGCGTCGGCATCTTCCTGCTGGTGCTCATCGAAGCGATGATCCGCCGCCGCAAGGCCGAGGCCAACCCTTGGGGCGAAGGCGCCACGACGCTGGAGTGGACCCTGTCCTCGCCGCCGCCGTTCCACCAGTTCAACGAACCCCCGGTGATCGAGCCCGACCACCACTAAGGACCAGCCCGCCGCGTCCCCTCCTTTCAATGTTTAGAGGGGGCGCGGCGGCGCTCCATTGAAGAAGGAAGATCGCCGCCCTCGCGCGGCGTATCGCCGATGCCCAAACCGACCGCCATCGAAGATCTGCCGATCGCCCGCGCTCCGGGCCAATGGGGCGACTATGTCCAGCTGATGAAGCCCCGGGTGATGAGCCTGGTGGTGTTCACCGCCTTCGTCGGCCTGATCTGTTCGGGCGTGCCGATGAACCCGGTGCTGGCCGCGGTCGACATCTTCTGCATCGCCGTCGGGGCCGGCGCCTCGGCCGCCTTCAACATGTGGTACGACGCCGACATCGACAGCGTCATGCGTCGCACGGCCGGCCGGCCGGTCCCGGCCGGCAAGGTCCAGGGGGCCGACGCCCTGGCGCTCGGCGTCGTCCTCACCCTGCTGTCGGTGATGCTGCTGGGGATGACCGCCAACTGGCTGGCGGCCGGCCTGCTGGCCTTCACCATCTTCTTCTACGCGGTGGTCTACACCATGTGGCTGAAGCGCTGGACGGCCCAGAACATCGTCATCGGCGGCCTGGCCGGCGCCCTGCCGCCGGTCATCGGCTGGGCCGCCGCCGCCGGCGAGACGCCGGCCAACGCCTGGCTGCTGGTGCTGATCATCTTCCTGTGGACCCCACCGCATTTCTGGGCCCTGTCGCTCTACACGTCGCAGGACTACGCCAAGGCCGGCGTGCCGATGATGCCGGTGGTCAAGGGCGCCAAGTCCACCCGGCTGCAGGTGCTGGTCTATTCGCTGATCCTGATTCCGGTCTGTGTCGCGCCCTTCTTCACCGGCCTGGGCGGCCTCGCCTACCTGGCCGTCTCCGGCCTCGGCGGCGGCGTCTTCCTGTTGCTGGCCTGGCGCCTCTACCGCAGCCATGCCGGCGAGGGCGCCGATCCGCGCAACACGCCGGAGCTCTACGACGTCAAGGCCGGGGCCACCGACGCCCGCAACCTGTTCGCCTTCTCCATCCTCTATCTCTTCGCGATGTTCGCCACCCTGGCGGTCGAGCGACTGTTGGGGCTGACCCTGTGACCGACCAGCCGACCTTCCCCGAACCGCGCAAGCCGCTGACCCCGGCCGAGCAGGAGGCGGCCCGCGTCGCCCAGCGCAAGCGCAACATCGCCATCGCGATCGGCCTCGTCGGCTTCATCATCCTGATCTACCTCGTCACCGTCCTGAAGATGGGAGGGGCCATTGCCAACCGCCCCCTCTAGCCTGGCCAGACGGAACGTCCGTATCGCCGCCATCTGCGGCGTCGTGCTGTTCGGCATGGTCGGCGCGGCCTACGCCGCCGTGCCCCTGTACCGCGCCTTCTGCCAGCTGACCGGTTTCGACGGCACCATCCGCAAGGCCGAGGCCGCGCCGAGCAAGGTGCTGGACCGCACGCTGACGATTCGCTTCGACGCCAACGTCCGCGACCTGCCCTGGGATTTCAAACCGAGCCAGGTGACGCAACAGGTCAAGATCGGGGCCACCGGCCTGGCCTTCTACAAGGTCACCAACCACGGCAAGCAGGCCATCACCGGCCGCGCCAGCTACAACGTCGTGCCAGAGGCGGCCGGCGCCTATTTCCAGAAGCTGGAATGCTTCTGCTTCAGCGACCAGACCATCCAGCCCGGCCAGAGCGTCGAGTTTCCGGTGGTCTATTTCGTCGATCCGCAATTCGCCACCGACTTCGAGACGAAGGGCAAGACCGAGGTCACCCTCAGCTACACCTTCTTCCCGGTCGAATCCCAGCAGGCCAACGCTCTTGCGCCCGCATCGCCTCTTGGCGGCGCGGCCAAGGCGGGGCTATAGGCAACCCATACGGCGTCGCGGTGCGGCGCTTAAGTCTGAAGAATTGAGAAGGGCAGGGCTCTAGAGACATGGCTCACGGCGCCGTCAAACACGACTACCACCTGGTCAACCCGAGCGCCTGGCCGCTGGTCGGCTCGATCGCGGCCACGATCATGATGCTCGGCATGGTGATCTTCATGAAGGGCCTGTTTGGCCTGGAGAAGGGCACCTGGTGGGTCGCAGCGCTAGGTTTCGGCGGCGTGCTCTACACCATGCTCGGCTGGTGGATGGACGTCACCAAGGAAGCCAACGCCGGGGATCACACCCCGGTCGTGGCCATCGGCCTGCGCTACGGCATGATCCTGTTCATCGCTTCGGAAGTGATGTTCTTCGTCGCCTGGTTCTGGATCTTCTTCGAGGGCGCGCTGGTCTGGGAACACCGCACCCTGACCCCCGCCGTCGGCAACTTCATGGACGTGGCCGAGGCCTGGAAACAGTGGCCGCCCAAGGGTGTCGAGCTGGTCCCGGCCTTCCACCTGCCGCTGGTCAACACCCTGACCCTTCTGCTGTCGGGCACCACCGTCACCTGGGCCCACCACGCGCTGCAACAGGGCGACCGCCGGAGCGCCAAGATCGGCCTGCTGCTGACCGTCATCCTGGGCGTGCTGTTCACCTCGATCCAGGCCTACGAGTACCACCACATCCTGACCGAAAAGCTGTTCTACTCGGAAGAGGCGGCCAACTCGGGCCTCTACGGCTCGGCCTTCTTCATGGCCACCGGCTTCCACGGCTTCCACGTCCTGATCGGCACCATCTTCCTGGCCATCTGCCTCCTGCGCCTGATGGGCGGCGGCTTCAGCCCCAAGCAGCACTTCGGTCTCGAAGCGGCGGCCTGGTACTGGCACTTCGTCGACGTGGTCTGGCTGTTCCTGTTCGCCTTCATCTACGTCATCTTCGGGACGATGTAGGGATGACCAATCCCTACCTGGCGGGGGCGGCCGGTCGCTGCCCCCGCTGCGGCGAGGGGTTCCTGTTCGATGGTTTCCTGAAGGTGGCGCCGGCGTGTGATGCGTGCGGCGCCGCTTTCACGAAGGCCGACAGCGGGGACGGACCCGCCGTCTTCATCATCCTCATCGCCGGCTTCCTGATGGCCTTCGGGGCCATGTTCCACATGATCGCCTTCAACCCGCCGATCTGGGTGCTGCTGGTGGTCTGGCTCCCGCTGACCGTGCTGGTCGTGCTCGGCCTTCTTCGCCCGATGAAGGGCCTGATGGTCGCCGCCCAGTTCGCCAACCAGGCCAGCCAGGCCGGCCGCGACGATGTCCGCAAATAGACGCCTGCCCATCGGCCTGACGATCGCCACGGCGATCAGCCTGGTCATCCTGATCGTGCTCGGCACGTGGCAGCTGCAGCGGCTGGCGTGGAAGACCGAGTTGCTGGCGCGGATCGAGGCGGCCAAGACCGCGCCCGTGAACGCGCTTGAGGAGGTCCTGGCCGAGGGCGGCGATGTCGAGTTTCGCCGGGTCTGGATGCTGTGCCCGGCCAGCGCCTTCTCCCGCCAGATCGAACTCTATGGTCTGGTCGATAGCCAGTCCGTGCGCCGCCTGCTTATCGCCTGCCCGACCAGCACCGGCTCGATCCTTGTCGACCAGGGTTACGTCGCCGATACCGTCTCGGCTCGACCCGGCCCGCCTTCCGCCGGGCTGATCAGGATCGAGGGTATCCTGCGCAAGCCCGACAAGCCCGGCCCCTTCAATCCCGCGACCGAGCGCGATGGCCTGTGGTACGGCCGCGACATCCTGGCCATGGCCAAGGCGCTGGGCGCCGGCAATCCGGCCCCGGTCTTCCTGTTCGCTTCGGCGCCTGTCCGCCCCGAGTGGCAGGCGTTGAAGCCAGCGCCGGTCCCCGCCGGCATTCCCAACCGCCACCTCGAGTACGCCCTGACCTGGTTCGGCCTTGCCGGGGCGCTGCTCGCCATCTACGCCGCCATGCTCTGGCGCAGGTTCAAGGCACGATGAAATACGTCTCCACGCGGGCGGGCGATTCCGCCGCCCAGCCGATCGGCTTCCTCGACGCGGTGCTGGCGGGCCTGGCTCCCGACGGCGGCCTCTATGTGCCCGAGACCTGGCCGACCTTCACGCCGCAGGAGATCGCCGCCTTCGCCGGCCAGCCCTATGCGAAGGTCGCCGCCGCCGTGATCGGCAAGTTCGCCGATGGCGAGATCGCCGCTGACGTGCTCGAAGAGATGTGCGCCGAGGCCTACGGGACCTTCGCCCACGCCGCCACCTGCCCGGTCGTCCAGCTGGGCCCGAACCTGTATATCGCCGAACTGTTCCATGGCCCGACCCTGGCCTTCAAGGACGTCGCCATGCAGCTGCTGTCGCGGCTGTACGACCATATCCTGGGGCAGAAGGGCCGCACCCTGACCATCGTCTGCGCCACCAGCGGCGACACCGGCGGGGCGGCGGTCGAGGCCTTCCGCGGCCGCAGCAATGTCCGCATCGTCGCCATGTTCCCGGAGGGCCGTATCAGTGAGGTGCAGCGCCGGTTCATGACCACCGTGGAAGACAGGAACGTCGCCAACCTGTCCCTGCAGGGCAGCTTCGACGACTGCCAGGCGATCCTGAAAGCCATGTTCGCCGACGGCCAGTTCGCCAAGGCCGTCGACCTGTCGGCCGTCAACTCGATCAACTTCGCCCGCATCGCCGCCCAGGCGGTCTACTATTTCACCACCGCCGTGGCCCTTGGCGCGCCGCACCGCAAGGTCGCCTTCGCCGTGCCGACCGGCAACTTCGGCGACGCCTTCGCGGCCTATGTCGCGGTGAAGATGGGCCTGCCGGTCGAGAAGATCCTCGTCGCCACCAACAGCAACGACATCATGGCCCGCGCCTTCGAGGACGGCCGCTATTCGCGCGGCAACGTCGCGGCCACCCAGAGCCCGGCCATGGACATCCAGGTCGCCTCGAACTTCGAGCGCCTCTATTTCGAGGCGGTCCGCCGCGACGGCCTGGAGACCGGCCGCGCCTTCCGCGCCTTCGCCGACGCCGGCGTCATCGACATCCCGCCGGGCGCCCTGGCGACCATGCGCGAGCTCTTCAACGGCGCCTCGACCAACGAGGCCGACACCAGCCGCGCCATGCTGGCCACGCTCAACGAGACCGGGCGGCTGATCGATCCCCACACCGCCGTCGCCATCAGCGCCGCCAAACGCACGACCCTGTCCAGCGACGGGGTTCCGCTGATCGTCCTCTCCACCGCCCACCCGGCCAAGTTCCCGGAAGCGGTCCAGGCCGCCACCGGCGTGACGCCGACCTTCCCGCGCGCCGACCGCCACCTGGAGGGCAAGCCCGAGCGCTTCGACCGGCTGCCGGCCGACGCGGCCGTGGTCATGGACTATGTGCGGAGTTTCGCGGGTCGATGACCCCGCGCATCCACACCCTGGCCAACGGCGTGCGGGTCATCTGCGACCCTATGCCGGGGCTGGAGACCCTGGCCCTGTCTGTCGTCGCCGGACGCGGCGCGGCGTCCGAGGATCTGCATCGTTCGGGCTGGTCGCATCTGCTCGAACATATGGTCTTCAAGGGCGCCGGCTCGCGGACCGCCCGCGAGATCGTCGAGGTGGTCGAAAGCGCCGGTGGTCAGGTCAACGCCGCCACCGGCTATGAGCGGACCAGCTTCCAGATCCGGGCGCTGAAGGGCGGCGCAGCGCTCGGCATGGAAATCCTCTCCGATCTCGTGCTGCGCCCGACCCTCGATGCCGGCGACCTGGCCAAGGAAAAGTCCGTCGTCGCCCAGGAGATCGCCGAGGCCGCCGACACCCCCGACGACCTGGTCTTCGAGCTGGCGCAACAGGCCGCCTGGCCGGACCAGCCGCACGGCCGGCCGATCCTCGGCACGCCCAAGTCCCTGAAGCCCGCCGATGTCGCCGCCATCGACGGCTGGCGCGCCGCCCTTTACGCGCCCGACCGCCTGGTGGTCAGCGCCGCCGGGGCCGTCGACGAGGATGAGTTGCTGCGGCTGGCCGAGGCGGCGTTCGGTTCGCAGCCAGCCGGGCAGGGGGCCCCGACCCCGGCCGCGCCGGTGTTCACGCCGGGCCGGGCCGCCAAGCTGCGGCGGCTGGAGCAGGCCCATCTGGTCCTGCTGCTCCCGGCCTTCGGGGCCAGGGACGACGATTATTTCGCCCTGCGCCTGTTCGTGGAGATGCTGGGCGGCGGCATGTCCTCCCGGCTTTTCCAGGAGGCCCGCGAGAACCGGGGCCTCGCCTACGCCATCGACGCCTGGAGCGACACCTACGCCGACGCCGGGGTGCTGGGCGTCTATGCCGGCTGCGCGGCCAAGGATGCGGGGCCGCTGGCCGAGGTGGCGGCGCGGGAGACGGTCAGCCTGGCCTCCTCGGTCGGCGACGCCGAACTGGCCCGGGCCAAGGCGCAGCTGAAGGCGCATCTGTTCATGGCGCGGGAGCAGCCGCTGTCGCGGGCCGAGACCTCGGCCGGACAGGCGCTGCTGTTCCAGAAGCTGTTCGCGGCCGGCGAGATCGCCGAAGCGATCGACGCCGTGACGGCGGCGGATATCGCGCGGGTCGGGGCAAGGTTCCTGGATCCTGGCCTGGTGGCGGGGGCGGTGCTGGGCTCGAAGGCCTCGCTCGGCGCCGTCGAAGTGTTCGCCGAGGCGTTGAAGGCGGGCTAGCCGTCCCTCCCCGAATGGGGAGGGAGGTTGACGCGCCGGCCCTCAAAGCCAAACCTAGGACCCATGGCCCTCATCGACTGGACCGGTCTGGACTCCGCCTTCCGCCTCGACGGCGGCAGCGTCCGGCTGCGCCCGCCGAAGGCCAGCGACTACGCCGAATGGGCCGCCGTCCGCGCCGCCTCCCGCGACTTCCTGCAGCCCTGGGAGCCGGTCTGGGCCCGCGACGACCTGACCCGCAGCGCCTACCGCCGCCGCCTCGACGCCTGGCGCCGCGACCTCGAGCAGGGGATCACCTACCCCTTCTTCGTCTTCTCCAACGAGACCGGGGCCCTGACCGGCGGCATCACCCTTTCCAATGTCCGGCGGGGTGTCGCGCAGGTGGGGACTGTGGGGTATTGGAGCGGGGTCCACACCGTCCGCCAGGGCCACACCCTGACCGCCGTGCGCACCGTCAGCCGCTTCGCCTTCCGCACCCTGGGCCTGTCGCGCCTCGAGGCCGCCTGCCTGCCCAGCAACACCGGCAGCGCCGCCCTGCTGCTCAAGGCGGGGTTCAGCGAGGAGGGCTTTGCCCGCGCTTATCTAAAAATTAACGGCGAATGGCGAGACCATCGCCTGTTCGGGTTGATTTCGCGGGAGCGGGACCAGTCCTGCCCGGACTAGTTTTGGCGAGCGAGGCTGCACAGGAAACCGGTATCAAGCCGGCCCGAAGCACCGTAAGCCGCAAAGTGGGCATTTTGCTCGCAGGTTCTGAGGGGCGCGCCGCATGGCGCTGGGAAACGACCGCAGGGGTTGGGACACCGCGCTCACACTCGAGGCGCTGGGCGCCGCGGGCGTTGCGCTGTGGACTTGGTCGCCGACCGAAGACCGCCTGAAATTCACCGGCGCCTCCCGGGCGCTTGGCCTGGGACCCCTGGCTCCCGAATGCAGCTCCGCCGCCTTGCGGGCGCTGGTCCTGCCGCAGGACCGGCCGCTGGCCGAGGAACTGCTGCGCGAACAGCCGCCGCACAGCGAGATCGCGCTTCGCCTGCGCATGCGCGGCGGCGAGGTCGGCGTCTGGCGCGGGGTCTGGCTGGAAGAGGGCCAACGCGCCGCCGGCGTGGTCGCGCCGGAGACCGCCTTCGCCGCCTCCGAGACCGACCCCCTCACCGGCCTTCTGGACCGCCGCAGCTTCGTCGCCCGGGCCCGCGAGCGGCTGCAGACCCATCAGCCCTTCACCCTGGTCGTCGCCGACCTCGACCGCCTGCGCCGCCTCAACGAGGCGCTGGGCCACGAACGGGCCGACCTGGTGCTGGCCGCCCTCGGGGCCCGGCTGTCGGCCGCCTTCCCGCCGGACTCCCTGATGGCCCGGGTCGGCGAGGACGAGTTCGCCGTCCTGGCTCCCGGCCTGATCCCGGCCGGCACCAGGCTGCGCGAGGCGCTGGAGCGGCCCTTGCGCGTCGCCGGCTTCGACATCCACCCCACACTCGCCGTCGGCGCCGTCGAGGCCCAGGGCGGCGACGAGGCCCCCGACGCCGCCGAACTGCTGCGCCGCGCCGAACTGGCCGTCGAGGCCGCCAAGGCGGCCGGGCGCGGCGGCGGCGCGGCCTATGGCTCGGGCATGGAAAGCGACGGCCTGTCGCGCCTGGCGCTCGAGGGCGACCTGCGCGGCGCCGTCGGGCGCGGCGAGATCGGCCCCTTCTTCCAGCCCATCGTCCGCCTGTCGTCCGGCGAACTGTCGGGCTTCGAGGCGCTCTGCCGCTGGCGCCACCCGCGCCGTGGCCTCTTGCCGCCCGACGAATTCCTGCCGTTGGCCGAAGAGATGGGCCTGATGGAGGAGATCGGCGAGCGGATGATCCGCGCCTCGGCCCGCCAGCTCTCGGAATGGCAGGCGCGCCATGCCCCGGCCTGGCAGCTGACCTGCAGCGTCAACCTGTCGACCGGCGAGATCCACCGCGCCGGCCTGGTGGAGGACGTCGGCGGCCTGATCGCCAAGTACCGGCTGCGCAAGGGCGCGCTGAAGCTGGAGATCACCGAGAGCGACATCATGCGCGACCCGGAAGGCGCCGCGATCGTGCTCAAGGCCCTGCGCGAGGTCGGCGCCGGCCTGGCGCTCGACGACTTCGGCACCGGCTTCTCCTCGCTCAGCTACCTGACGCGGTTGCCTTTCGACACCCTGAAGATCGACCGCTATTTCGTGCGGACCATGGGCGCCAACCCGGGCTCGGCCAAGATCGTCCAGTCGGTGGTCAAGCTCGGCCAGGACCTCAACCTCGAGGTCGTCGCCGAGGGGGTGGAGAACGCCCTGATGGCGGGCCGCCTGCTGGAACTGGGCTGCGACTACGGTCAGGGCTTCGGCTACGCCCCGCCGCTGTCGCCGCAGGAGGCCGAGGTCTATCTCAACGAAAGCTACGTCGACGGCGTGGCGCCGGTCCGCCGCCAGGGCTAGGCCCGGCCCGCCTCGGCCGACAGGTGGTCGGCGCTGATGCCGAGCTTGGCCAGGGCCGCCGACCATTTGTGCTCATGGTCGTCGCCGAACAGCAGGCCCTGGTCCGGGTCGCCGACCAGCCAGACGTTCTGGCGCATCTCCTGCTCCAGCTGTCCCGCGCCCCAGCCGGCGTAGCCGAGCGCCAGGATGGCCTTGCGCGGCGGCCCGTCGGCGGCCAGCGCCGCCAGCACCTCGCGGCTGGTGGTCAGCGCCACGCCCTCGGCCACCGGCAGGGTGCCGGCCGGGCTCTTGTAGTCGTCGGTGTGCAGCACGAAGCCGCGCTCGCGCTCGACCGGCCCGCCCATCAGGACGATGTCCTCGCGGTGGTTCTCGGTCACCGTGACGCCGAGCTTGGTCAGCAGGTCCGGCATCTTCAGCCCGTCGACCGGGCGGTTGAGGGTGATGCCCATGGCGTGCTGGTCGTCGTGGGCGCAGACGTAGATGACGGCCCGCTCGAAGCGTTCGTCATCGATGCCCGGCATGGCGATCAACAGGCGGCCGGAGAGGAATTCGCTGTCTGGGTCGTGGGCCATGAGCGTCAACATCGGCGCGCTTCACGACCGTTTCAAGTCACACCGCTTGGCGAGCGGCCTCGCCGGCTCTATTTGCCTTGCTTCAGGCCCGCGACGGGCAAGGGAGAGACCAGATGACGATCAAAGTCGGCGACAAGGTTCCGGACGGCATGTTCATGACCAGCGGCCCCGAAGGCCCGCGCCCGATCAGCACGGACGAGCTGTTCGGCGGCAAGACCGTCGCCTTCTTCGCCGTCCCCGGCGCCTTCACCCCGACCTGCTCGGCCAAGCATGTGCCCGGCTTCAAGGAGCACGCCGCCGAGTTCCGCGCCAAGGGCGTCGACACCATCGCCTGCCTGTCGGTCAACGACGTCTTCGTGATGAAGGCCTGGGGCGCCGATCAGGGCGTCGGCGACGACATCGTCATGCTGGCCGACGGCAACGGCGACTTCACCAAGGCCGTCGGCCTGGAGATGGACGGCAGCAAGTTCGGCATGGGCACGCGCAGCCAGCGCTACTCGATGGTCGTCAAGGACGGCGTCGTCGAGACCCTGAACGTCGAGCAGGGCGGCGAATTCAAGGTCAGCGCCGCCGACTACATGCTGCCGCAACTGGGGTAGCGCCAAAAGGCGCCTCCCGCCCTGCGGGCGGGAGGTCAGCCTTCGAACGCCTCCAGCGGTTCCGACCCTTGCGTCACCGCCGCCAGCTGGCCCGGCACGCCGCTGAGCACCTGGCCGGCGTAGAGGGTGGCCAGCGGGGCCATGCGGGCTTCGAGCTGCGCCTGTCTGGCCAGCATCCAGCCGCCGACCGTTTCGCCGCACAGTTTCAGATAGGCCGTCGCCCCGGCCAGGGCGTCCGGCGTGCCCTTGCGGGCGCTCAGCCACTCGGCCCCGGCCGCCATGGCGTCGACCGCCGCGCCCAGCCGGTCGCCGACGCCGCCCAGGTCGCCCTTGAGGGCGCGGGCCGTCTCGCGGATGTCGGCGACCAGCGAGGCCATCGCCGCCCCGCCCTCCATCGACAGCTTGCGGCCGACCAGGTCGATGGCCTGGATACCGTTGGTGCCCTCGTAGATCGGCAGGATGCGGCAGTCGCGGTAGTGCTGGGCGGCGCCGGTCTCCTCGATGAAGCCCATGCCGCCGTGCACCTGCAGCGCCTCGGAGGCCGCCCAGACGCCGACGTCGGTCGACCAGCCCTTGGCGATGGGGGTCAGCAGTTCCTCGCGCAGTTTGGCCTTGGCGTCGCCATTGTGGGCCATGTCGGCGGCCACGGCCGTGGCCAGGCAGAGGCCACGGGCCGCCGCCGTCTTGGCCTTGATCAGCATCAGGGTGCGGCGGACATCGGGCAGGTCCCACAGCGGGGCCGGGTTCTCGCCGGTCCAGGCCGAACGGCTCTGGCGGCGTTCCCTGGCGAATTCGAAGGCCTGCTGGTAGGCCCGCTCGGCGATGGCGACGCCTTGGGTCCCGACCTGTAGCCGGGCGGCGTTCATCATCGTGAACATATGGGCCAGGCCCTGGCCCTCGACGCCGACCAGTTCGGCCCTGGCGCCCTCAAAGGCCATGACGCAGGTCGGCGAGGCGTGGATGCCCAGCTTGTGCTCGATGCCGGCCGGCCGCAGGTCGTTGGGGGCGCCGGCCTTGCCCTCGGGCGTCAGCATGCGTTTGGGTGAGACGAACAGGCTGATGCCCTTCACCCCCGCCGGCGCGTTCGGCGTACGGGCCAGCACCAGGTGGACGATGTTGTCGGCGGCGTCGTGGTCGCCCCAGGTGATGAAGATCTTCTGGCCGGTCAGCCGCCAGCCGCCCTCGCCATCCGGTTCTGCCTTGGTGGTCAGGGCGGCGAGGTCCGAACCGGCCTGCGGCTCGGTCAGGTTCATGGTGCCGGTCCATTCGCCGCTGACCAGGCGGGGCAGGTACTTGGCCTTCTGGTCGGGGGTGCCGTGGGCGGCGAGGGCCTCGATGGCCCCCTGGGTGAGGATCGGGCACAGGCCGAAGGCCAGGCTGGCCGAGTTGAACATCTCGAAGACGGCGATCTCCAGGGCTTTCGGCAATCCCTGGCCACCGTAGCGCGGCTCGGCCGACAGGCTGTTCCAGCCGCCTTCGGCGAACTGGCGCAGGGCGTCGGCATAGCCCGGCGCGGCGGTGACCTTGCCGTTGGCGTAGGTTGCGCCGGCCGTGTCGCCCGGCCGGTTCAGCGGCGCGACGATGTCGGCGGCGAAGGCGCCGGCCCCGTCCAGCACCGCCTCGACGGTGGCGAGGTCGGCCTCCGGGAAGTCGTCCGACAGCCGGTCGAAGCCGGCCGCCCTCATGGCCAGGGCGATGTCGCGGAGCGGCGGGGTGTAGGTCATCGAACGGTCCCAATGCTGTCGCCGCATCCCTAGACCGCCTACGGTCCGGAACAAAGGCCGTCACGGGGGTTTCATCGGCCGGAGGTGAAGTTATGTTCGGTCACGGCTGTCGTCACAGTTGGAGCGTCCGCGCATGATCCGTCCCCTTGCCGCCGCCTTGATGGCCGCGTTGTTGATGACGGGACCGGCGCTGGCCGCACCGTCGACCGATCCGGCGAAAATGCCGGCCGGGACCTACGCCCTCGAAAAGACCCACGCCTCGCTGCTGGCCCGCGTGCGGCACATGGGCCTGACCAGCTACACCATGCGGTTCAACCGCTTCGACGCCCGCTATGACTGGGACCCGAAGGCGCCCGACGCGGCGAAGCTGACGGTGACCATCGATGTGACCTCGCTCGATGTCGGCGACCCCAAGACCAGCAAGAACTTCGCCGAGGATTTCCTCGACGCCAAGAAGAACCCCAAGGCGAGCTTCGTCTCGAAGACCATCGTCCGCGACGGCGACCACGGGACGGTCAACGGAGAGCTGACCCTGCGCGGGGTGACCCGGCCGGTGACCCTCGACGTGACGTTCCGGGGCTATGAGTCGGGCATCCTTGGCGCGCGCGCCGGTTTCTCGGCCAGCGGCCACATCAAGCGGTCCGACTTCGGGTCCGACAACATGTCGATGTTCGCCGCCGACGACATCGAGCTGATCATCGAGGTGGAGTTCACCCGCCAATGAGCACCGACCTGTCCGCCGGCCGCAGCCGCTATTCGGCCGTGGCCATGACCTTCCACTGGATGATCGCCGCCCTGATCATCACCAACGTCGCCCTGGCCTGGACGGCCAACGCGCTTCCACGCCAGGACGCCGCCGGATTGATGGCCTGGCACAAGACCTTCGGGGTGACGGTGCTGCTGCTCAGCCTCGGCCGCCTGGCCTGGCGACTGAGCCACAAACCGCCGCCGTTCAACCCGCACATGAAGGCCTGGGAACGCTGGCTGGCCCATACCGTCCACTGGGGCTTCTACGTCCTGATGATCGGCATGCCGCTCACCGGCTGGGCGCTGGTCTCGGCCAGCCCGCTGATCAAGGTCTATCCGATCGACATGTACGGCCTGTTCCACTGGCCGGCGCTGGGGCCGCTGGCCAACCTGCCGCCGGCCGAGATGAAGGCGGCGCACGAGACCTGGAAAGAGGTGCACCACCTGCTCGCCAAGATCCTGGTCTATGGCCTGATCCCGCTGCATATCCTGGGCGCGCTCAAGCACCAGTTCCTCGACAAGGACAACGAGCTGGGCCGCATGATTCCGTTCCTCAAGGCTCCCAACTGATGCGCCCCTTTCTCGCTGCTCTCGCCATCTTCCTGTTCGCCGCCCTGCCGGCCGCCGCCGCGCCGGCGCCGGCCTGGACGGTCGACAAGGCCGCCTCGAAGATCGCCTTCGCCTCGACCTTCGGCGGCCAGGGCTTCAACGGCGGCTTCGCCCGCTGGGACGCGGCGATCCGCTTCGATCCGGCCAATCTGGCCGGCTCCAGCGCCGTGGTGACCGTCGACACCGCCAGCGCCTGGTCGGGCGACAAGGACCGCGATGCGGCGCTCAAGGAACCGAACTGGTTCTCGACCAAGGCCTTTCCGAAGGCGACCTACCACACCACCGGCTTCAAGGCCCTGGGCGGCGGCAAATACCAGGCGACCGGGACCCTGACCCTGCGCGGGCAGACGAAACCGTTGACCGTGCCCTTCACCCTCGTCATCACCGGCAATCAGGCGAAGATGACCGCACGCGTCACGGTCAACCGCCTCGCCTTCGGGGTTGGACAGAACGAGTGGAAGAAGACGGACGTCATTCCCGACCCGGTTACGGTCACCATAGCGCTGACGGCGAAGCGATAGAGGCGGCCGCCCGGGCCCTCGAAGCCGGCGGCCTCGTCACCTTCCCGACCGAGACCGTCTATGGCCTGGCCGCCGACGCCGGCGACCCGCTGGCCGTCGCCCGGGTGTTCGAGGCCAAGGGCCGGCCGCGGTTCAACCCGCTGATCGCCCACGTCGCCGACCTCGCCGCCGCCCGCCGCATCGCCGTGCTCGACGAGCGGGCCTTGAAACTCGCCGAGGCCTTCTGGCCCGGTCCCCTGACCCTGGTGGCGCCGCTGGCCGATGCTGAGGCCGTCTGCGACCTGGCCCGCGCCGGGCTCGACACCGTCGCCGTCCGGGTGCCCGGCCACCCCGTCGCCCGCGCCCTGCTGGCCCGCTTCGGCCGTCCGGTGGTGGCCCCCAGCGCCAACCGTTCGGGCCGCCCGAGCCCGACCACCTATGCCGACGCGCGTGAGGAGACCGGCGACAGGGCGCAGGCCGGTCTTGATGGGGGCCCCTGCGCCGTGGGCCTGGAATCGACGGTGGTCTCCGTCCTTGGCGGGCCGCCGCGCCTGCTGCGCCCGGGGTCGGTCACCCGCGCCCAGATCGCGGCCCTGATCGGCCCGTTGGCCGAAGCCGAGGCAGACGCCAAACGCTCGCCAGGACGGATGGCCCTGCACTACGCCCCCGACGCCCCGGTGCGGATCAACGCTGCTGGTCCCGAGGCTGGCGAGGTTTTCCTCGCTTTCGGCCCTTCCGACAGCCCGTTCAACCTCAGCCCGACCCGCGATCTGGCGGAAGCGGCGGCGAACCTCTTCGCCATGCTCCGCGCCGCCGACCGCACCGGCCCCACGGCTATCGCCGTCGCGCCGATCCCGGACGAGGGCCTCGGCGAAGCGATCAACGATCGCCTGAAACGTGCGGCCGGCTTCGTCGGCTGACAGGCCGGATTGGAGGGCGTATCCTCGCCCGCCATGACCATCCCCGTTCCCGCCGATGTCGTCTCCCGCCTGAAAGCCGTGCTCGGCGGGGGCGGCTGGAGCACCGATCCGGACCGCATCGCCCCCAAGCTGATCGAATGGCGCGGGCGCTGGGAGGGGACCACGCCGCTGCTGGTCCTGCCGCGCTCGACGGCCGAGGTCTCGGCCGTGGTCGGCCTCTGCGCCGAGGCGGGCGTCGCCATCACCCCGCAGGGCGGCAACACCGGCCTGGTCTCGGGCCAGATCCCGCAGGGCGAGATCCTGCTCTCCACCGAGCGCTTGAACGCCATCCGCGACATCGACGCCTTCGACGACGTCATCGTCGCCGAGGCCGGGGTCACCCTGGCCGCCGTGCATGAGGCGGCGGCGAAGCTGAACCGCCGTTTCCCGCTTGGCCTGGCCTCGGAGGGTTCGGCCACGGTCGGCGGCGTGGTCTCGACCAACGCCGGCGGCACCCAGGTCCTGCGCTTCGGCACGACCCGCAGCCTGGTGCTGGGGCTGGAGGCGGTGCTGCCCAACGGCGAGATCTGGAACGGGCTGAAACGCCTGCGCAAGGACAACACCGGCTACGATCTCAAACAGCTCCTGATCGGGGCCGAGGGCACGCTGGGCGTCGTCACCGCCGCCAGCCTCAAGCTGTTCCCGCAGCCGGTCTCCACCGCCACCGCCATCTGCGCCCTGTCCAGCGCCCGCGACGCCATCGCCCTGCTGGCGCGGGCAAAAGAGGAGACCGGCGGCGCCGTCGAGGCCTTCGAGCTCATGGGCCGGGCCGGGGTCGGCTACGCGATCAAGAACATCCCCGGCCTGCGCGAGCCGCTGGAGGGCGTGCATCCCTGGTACGTGCTGGTCGAGACCACCAGCGGCGAGCCCGGCGTCGCCGAGGCGGCCCTCGAACGGCTGCTGGCCCATGCCCTGGAAGACGGCCTGATCGCCGACGCCGCCGTCGCCCAGACCGACACTCAAGCAAAAGCCTTCTGGGCCGTGCGCGAGAACCAGTCGGGCGGCCAGAAGGCCGAGGGCGCCGCCTGGAAGCACGATGTCTCGGTGCCGGTCTCGAAGATGGCCGAGTTCATCGAGCGGGCCACGCCGATGGTCGAGGCCTTCAGCCCCGGCGTGCGCGTCGTCGCCTTCGGCCACGTCGGCGACGGCAATGTCCACTACGACGTGCTGCGCGGCGAGCACGACACCGACGAGGCCCACAACGCCCTGCGCGACGAAGGCTCGCGCCGCGTCCACGACCTGGTCGCCGAACTGGAGGGCTCGATCAGCGCCGAACACGGCCTGGGCTCGGCCAAGACCGCCGACGCCCTGCGCTACAAGAGCCCCATCGAGGTCGAGGCCCTGCGCGCGATCAGGACGGCCCTGGACCCGAAGCGGATCATGAATCCCAGAGTCCTCTTCTAGCTCTGGCCTTCGGCGGCGACGGAGCCTATCTGCCGCGCCATGCTGATGGTCATCTCTCCCGCCAAGTCCCTGGACTTCACGGCGCCGCCAAAGTCGCTGCCTCTGACCGAGCCGCGGCTCAAGGCCGACACGGTCGAGCTGGCCAAGGTCGCCAGGGGCCAGAGCGCCCGGCAGCTCAAGCGGCTGATGCATCTGTCCGACGCCCTGGCCGGCCTCAACCACGCCCGCTTCCAGGCCCTCGACCCGCTGGCCGAGGACGGCCTGCAGGCGGCCGTCGCCTTCAACGGCGACGTCTACGCCGGGCTGTCGGCCCGCACCCTCGACAAGGCCGCCTTCGCCTGGGCCCAGCAGCATCTGCGCATCCTGTCGGGCCTCTACGGCCTGTTGCGCCCCGCCGACGCCATCCAGCCCTACCGGCTGGAGATGGGCACGCGGCTGAAGACGAAGCGGGGCTCCAACCTCTACGACTTCTGGGGCGACAAGGTCGCGCGCCAGCTCAACGCCGACGCCGAGGGCCACAGCGACCCGACCCTGATCAACCTGGCCAGCCAGGAGTATTTCGGGGCCGTCGACGCCGCCGCCCTCAAGCTGCCGGTGGTCACCTGCCGGTTCCTTGAGGAGAAGGACGGCGAGACCCGCCAGCTCAGCTTCTTCGCCAAACAGGCGCGGGGGCTGATGGCCCGCTTCGCCATCGACCAACGGATCGAGCAGGCCGGCGACCTCAAGGCCTTCGACACCGCCGGCTATGCGTTCAAGAGCCACCTCTCCAACGACGCCGAATGGGTCTTCGCCCGGCCGCAACCGCCGCCGATCACCCAGCAACGCGCCGCCGCTCGTAATTCACCAGCGGATGAATTATAGGCGCTCGAATGATGCGACGCGAAGGTCTATGCTGCGCCGCACAAAATCAAGAAACGTCGGAGCGCATCGATGGACTACGGGCTCAAAGGTCAGGCGGCGATCGTCACCGGCTCGACCAGCGGCATCGGCCACGCCATTGCCCAGGCCCTGGCCGAAGCCGGCGTCGATGTGGTGCTCAACGGCCTGGGTGACCCGGCCGCCATCGAAGCGACCCGCAGCCAGCTCGAGACGGCCACCGGCGCCCGCGTCCGCTACCACGGCGCCGACATGACCGACGGCGGCCAGATCGCCGAGATGGTCGCCTATGCCCACAGCCAGTTCGGCCGCCTCGACATCCTGGTCAACAACGCCGGCATCCAGTTCGTCTCGCCGATCGATCAGTTCCCGACCGACAAATGGGACCAGATCATCGCCATCAACCTGAGCTCCAACTTCCACGCCATCCGCGCCGCCCTGCCGATCATGAAGGCGGCGAAACACGGCCGGATCATCAACATCGCCTCGGCCCACGGCCTGGTCGCCAGCCCGTTCAAGGGCGCCTACGTCGCCGCCAAGCACGGCGTGCTCGGCCTGACCAAGACGGTGGCCCTGGAGATCGCCGAGGCCGGCATCACCTGCAACGCCATCTGCCCGGGCTATGTCCACACCCCGCTGGTCGACGGCCAGATCAAGGACACCGCCAAGGCCCGCGGCATGACCGAGGAGGCCGTGGTGCGCGATGTCATCCTCGCCGCCCAGCCCAGCAAGGCCTTCATCAGCTTCGAGCAGCTGAACGGCATGGTGCTCTACCTGGCCAGCGCCGCCGGCGGCGGCGTCAACGGCGCCCACCTCTCCATCGACGGCGGCTGGACGGCGGGCTGAGGCCCGGCCTACAGGTCTTGCCATGAGCCAGCCGCCCCTCGAAGAAACCGCCTCGCCGCGCCCGGTGCCGACCGTCGGCGTCGTCTGCCTGCGGGGGAACGAAGTGCTGCTGATCAAGCGCGGCAACCCGCCCCGCAAGGGCCAGTGGAGCCTGCCCGGCGGCCGGCTGGAGTGGGGCGAGACCCTGCAGGTCGGCGCCTTGCGCGAACTGCGCGAGGAGACCGGGGTGGAGGCGCAGATTCTCGGCCTGATCGACGTTGTCGACGGCGTGATGACCACCCGCCACTACATCATGATCGACTACGCCGCCCGCTGGACGGCCGGTGAACCGGTGGCTGGCGACGACGCCGCCGACGCGAAGTTTTTCACGATCGAGGCGGCGCTGGCGGCCGTCGAATGGGAGGAAACCCGCCGGGTGATCCGTGAAGCCGTCGAACGGTTCGGCGCTTGACGACCCTCGCGTAAGGCGCGGTTGATAGCCCCACGACGGGCGACGAACGGCCCGCGGGGAGAACGCCATGACCCTTCACACCCCTCTTTGCGACCTGCTGGGCGTCGAGCATCCGATCATGCTGGCCGGCATGGGCGGGGTCTCCTACGCCGAGCTGGCGGCGGCGGTGAGCAATGCCGGCGGCTATGGCGTGCTGGGCATGGCCGGTCGCGGGCCCGACTTCATCCGCGCGCAGATGCGCCAGGTGCGGACCCTGACCGACCGGCCGTTCGGCGTCGACCTGCTGGCCGCCACCCCTGACAGCCTGACCGCCAGCGTCGATGTCATCATCGAGGAAGGCGCCTCGGCCTTCATCGCCGGCCTCGGCGTGCCGATGCCGATCATGGAGAAGCTGAAGAAGGCGGGGCTGACGGTCATGGTCGTCTGCGGCGCGGTCAAACATGCGGTGAAGGCCGAGCAGGCCGGCTGCGACGCGGTCATCTGCCAGGGCGGCGAGGGCGGCGGCCACACGGGCCTGGTCGGCACCCTGCCGCTGGTCGCCCAGGCGGTCGAGGCGGTGAAGGTTCCCGTCGTGGCGGCCGGCGGCCTCTACGACGGTCGCGGCCTGGCGGCGTCGCTGGCGCTCGGCGCCGTCGGCGTCTGGATGGGCACCCGGTTCATCGCCTCCACCGAAGCCCACGCCGGCGAGCTCTACCGCCGGACCATCGTCGAATCGGTCGACGAGGACACCGTCCGCACCCGCTGCTACAGCGGCAAGCCGATGCGGGTGCGCAAGAACCCCTATGTCGACGACTGGGAATCGCGCCCGGGCGACATCCAGCCCTTCCCGGTCCAGGCCGGCATTTCGATCCAGAACAACGCCATGGGCGGCATCGGTGGCCAGACCGAGAACCTCGACCCCGACAAGAGCTGCTTCGCCATGGGCCAGAGCGCCGGCGGCGTGCGCGACGTGCTGCCGGCCGGCGAGATCGTCCGCCGCATCATGGCCGAGGCCGAGGCCTCGATCAGCCGGGTGGCGGCGATCCGGGGGCGGGAACCGGCGACGGCCTGACGCAGGGCTAAAAAGGCAATGTTTTCAGCGGTTTAAATACTCTCTCACTAGCCTTGACGCACCGCAGCAGGGTCTATAGGTTCCGCGCCGATCAAGCCGGGCCCGGAGGGTGTTCTTCCAGGCCGTTTGCAGAGCTGACCGCTCCCATGCCTAGGGCCGACGAAAACCGCGAAGAGGCGCTGAAACGCCTCGACGAACGGGCCGCCGCACTCCAGGCGCGCACCGCCAAGCCCGCGTCGCACGCGGCTGGCGAGGCGGCGACCAGCCAGGCTTGGCGAATTCTGGCTGAACTGCTGGGCGGCGTGCTCATCGGTCTGGCCATCGGGGCGGTCATCGACCGATTCCTGCCGACCAAGCCCTGGGGCATGATTGGCGGGGTCCTGGGTGGGTTTGCGTTGTCGCTCTATATGGCGCGGCGCACGGCCAACCGGTTGATGGCCATGGCGAAGGCGGAGCAGGGCGATACTCCGCTCCCCGTCATCGCCGACGACGAAGACGAAGATTAAGGAGCGAGAGGCCCGTGGCCGATCCGTTGCACCAGTTCAAGATCGAGAAGCTCGTCGACCTTCCCGACGTCACCCTGCCGGGCATCGGCACGGTCGATCTGGCCTTCACCAACTCGCACCTGGCGATGACCATCGCCTTTGTCGCCATCATCGCCTTCATGTCGCTGGTCACCGCCAACGCCAAGGTCGTTCCCGGCCGCCTGCAGGGCGTCGGCGAGCAGATGTTCGGCCTCATCGACAACCTGACCAGCTCGATCATCGGCCATGAAGGCCGCAAGTTCATGCCGTTCGTCTTCACCATCTTCATGTTCATCCTGGCGATGAACTTCCTGGGTCTGGTGAACATCCCCGGCGTCTTCCACATGTTCACCGCGACCTCGCAGATCGCCGTGACCGCCACCTTCGGCGTGGTGACCATCGCCCTGGTGCTCATCGTCGGCTTCGCCAAGCACGGCCTGGGCTTCTTCAAGCTGTTCGTGCCGGGCGGCGTGCCGTGGCCGCTGCTGCCGGTCATCATCCCGATCGAGTTCGCCTCCTTCCTGCTGCGCCCGCTGACCCTGACGCTTCGTCTGTTCGGCAACATGATGGGCGGCCACGTCGCCCTGAAGGTGTTCGCCGGCTTTGTCGGCGCCGCCGCCATCGGCGGCATCGGCTACCTGGGCATCCTGGTCGGCCCGCTGTCCTTCGGCATGGTCACCGCCTTGACCGCGCTGGAGTTCCTCGTCGCCTTCCTGCAGGCTTTCGTCTTCGCCGTTCTGACCACCATCTATCTGAACGATGTGGTCAATCTCGGTCACGGCCACTAAAAGCGGCCCAAACCGAACCCTCTCTAACCAACTCACCAGGACTAAACTTTCATGGAACCGACGACCTACAAGTACATCGGCGCGGGCCTCGCGACCCTCGGCATGATCGGCGCCGGCATCGGCGTGGGCAACATCTTCGGCAGCTTCCTGACGGGCGCCCTGCGCAACCCGTCGGCCGCCGCCAGCCAGATCGGCAACCTGTTCGTGGGCGCCGCCCTGGCCGAAGCCCTGGGCATCCTGGCCTTCGTGCTCGGCATCCTGATCTTCTCCGCCTAAGACCTTCCACAAGCCCGGCGTGTCGCTGATGCGGCGCGCCGGTCTGGAAATGACCGGTATGGCCAGCCCTGATCCGCACGCCGCCCCAAGCACCAGCACGGGGGCGAGCGAAACCCACGCGACGACAAGCGAGGCCGAGCACGGCAGCGCGGGTCTGCCGCAGTTCGAGTTCCAGCACTGGGCGGGTCAGATCGCCTGGCTGCTGATCCTGTTCGTCATCCTCTATGTGCTGATGTCGCGGGTCTTCACCCCGCGTCTGCGCAAGGTGCTCGACGAGCGGACCAACACCATCGCCAGCGCCCTCGACCAGGCCCGCAAGGTGCAGGAAGAAGCCAACGCCCAGGCCGCCCAGGCCCAGGCCGATCTGGCCGACGCCCGCGCCAAGGCTCACAAGATGGCCACCGACGCCCGCGCCAAGGCCACCGCCGAAGCCCAGGCCCGTCAGGCCGCCGAGGACGCCAGGCTGGCCGACAAGATGGCGGAAGCCGAGACCCGCATCCGGGCCTCGCGCGACGCCGCCATGGCCCATGTGGCGACCATCGCCTCCGACACGGCCTCGGCCATCGTCGAAAAGCTGACCGGCGCCGCACCCAAGGCCGCCGACCTGAGCGCGGCCCTGGCCGCCGTCAAGGAAGGGGCCCGCTGATGCTCGAATTTTTTGGCAGTCCCGAGAACTGGGTCGGCTGGGGCCTGATCGTCTTCCTCGGCATCGTCGTCTTCGTCGGCGGTTTCAAGAGGATCGCCGGCGCCCTCGATGACAAGGCCGCCACCATCCAGGCCGACCTCGACGAGGCCGCCCGCCTGCGCGCCGAAGCCGAGGCCCTGCTGGCCGAGATCCGCGGTCAACGCGAAGACGCCGAGAAGCAGGCCGCCGGCATGCTGGCCGCGGCCGAAGCCGACGCCGCCCGCATGGCGGTCGACGCCCAGGTCAAGCTGGAAGAGACGATCGCCCGCCGCGCCGCCCTGGCCGAGCGCAAGATCGCCTCGGCCGAGGCCCAGGCCTCGGCGGAAGTGAAGGCCGCCGCCGCCGATCTGGCCACCCAGACCGCCGAGCGCCTGCTGGTCGCCCGCATCGCCGCCGCCAAGTCCGACCCCAGCGTCGACGCGGCGATCGCCCAGCTGGCCGGCCGCCTGCAGTAGACCCCCTTTCGAGGGTGGCTTCCGCCGCCCCGATAAGTCCAGAATGCCCTCCGATGCAGGTCGGGGGGCATTTTCTTTGCCCGCATTCCGGCCGCCTATTCCGAGAGGACCGCCCATGACCCGTCTTCAACCCCTGCTGCTGGCGCTTGTCGCCGTCGTCCTCGCCGGCGTCGCCGGGCCGTCGGTGGCCGCCAACCCCAGGGGCGAATGCCTGTGGAAGGCCCTGCCGGCCAACCAGCGCGACGAGATGATCGACAACTACCGGGCCAAGGGCCTGGCCTCGATCGCCGAGGTGAAGGTCTCCGACGAACTGACCCTGACCCTGCGCAAGGCCTGCAGCTTCAAGGCCGAGGAGGATTACGCGGCCGGCGAGATCATCGGCGCGACCCTCGTCGTCAAGGGCGCCGACCTGATGCTGTTCGAGCGCAACAAGCTGGCCAGGGGAACGATGGACCGGGTCTGGATCCAGCTCCCGCAGGCCGACAGGGACAGCCTGACCACCTTCGGCCTGTCCATCCTGGCCGACGGCAACGACGCCGCCGCCGAGGCCGCGGCGGTGATCGTCCGGGTCACCCAGGAGCTCGGCCTGCCGACCACCTCGCTCAACGAGGACGTCTATGCCTACCTCGTGGCGCGCGCCATTCGCGAGGCCCGGGAGGCCGGACGCTAACGGGTCAGGTAGATCGCTCGGGCGGTGGTTAGGCCGTCCGCCAGCCCCGACGCTTGAGCGCCCGGCGCCAGCCGGCCATGGCGCCGTGGCCTCGGGTGACGAAGCGTTCGACGCGCAGCATCATCTGCCAGAAGATCGAGACGAACGGCGAGTTGCGGCGCAGCAGCCGGCGGATCGGCGACAGGACGCGCGGCCAGCGGTGGTGCGCCTTGATGAACAGCCGCTTGGCCCCGTAGCTGGCGCGCAGCACCAGGATCAGGCCGAGCGTGATGACCGGGATGCCGCCGGGGCCGGGCAGCGGCGCGACCAGGATGCCCAGCACGATGACCAGGAAGCCCAGGGTCATGCCGGCCGCCTTGTTCAACCGACGCAGGAAGGCCGACGCTGGCGGGCGTCTGCGGCGTTCGGGCGAGGCGAAGGTCACGGCGGTCATCGGGGCGGTCTGGCGGGCCGTCCCGGACAATCCGGTTCTTCAGCCTTGTCCCCGACATATGGTGCGAAGCGGGGTCAGGGGAAGATGCCCGGCGGCGCTATGACGAAGGTTTAATCTACAAGGTTACTTCGATTTTCTGTGCACGGACCGTGCAGGCGCCGCCAAAAGCTATACAGGGCAAGGAATCCCCGTTCAGCGGCGCCACGGATATGGATAACGTGAATTCGAAGACAGAATTCGATGTTACCGATTGTTGCGCCAGAAGTGACCGCCGCTACTCCGCCGCCAGGGTCGCCGGCGCTTCCGGCTTCCACCGCAGCTTCGGCTTCCGGGCCGCCAGGGTCTCGTCGAGCCGGCGCAGGGGGGCCAGGTGCGGGGCGCCCTTGAAGCGGTCCGCGTCGCCGGTCTTGGCCGCCTGGGCCAAGGCCCGCAGCGCGGTGACGAACCGGTCCAGCTCCTGCTTCGACTCCGTCTCGGTCGGCTCGATCAGCATGGCCCCGTGGACGACCAGCGGAAAGTACATGGTCATCGGATGGAAGCCCTCGTCGATCATCGCCTTGGCGAAGTCGAGGGTGGTGACGCCGGTGCCCTCCAGCCAGGCGTCGTCGAACAGCGCCTCGTGCATGCAGGGCCCGTCCGGGAAGGCCGGGCTCATCAGGTCGCAAAGCCGCGCCTTGATGTAGTTGGCGTTGAGCACGGCGTCCTCGGCCACCTGCTTCAGGCCGTCCGAGCCATGGCTGCGCATGTAGGCGTAGGCCCGCACATACATGCCCATCTGGCCGTGGAAGGCGCTCATCCGGCCAAAGGCGCCGGCGGCCTCCTCGATGGCTTCCTCTTGCAGGATCAGGCCGTCCGGGCCGTGGGTCAGCCAGGGGGTCGGGGCGTAGGGGGCCAGGGCCTCGCTGAGCACCACGGGACCCGCGCCCGGACCGCCGCCGCCATGCGGCGTCGAGAAGGTCTTGTGCAGATTGATGTGCATGGCGTCGACGCCGAGGTCGCCCGGGCGCACTCGGCCGACGATGGCGTTGAAGTTGGCCCCGTCGCAATAGAAGTAGGCCCCCGCCGCATGGGTCAGCCGGGCGATCTCGACGATGTCGCGCTCGAACAGGCCGCAGGTGTTGGGGTTGGTGACCATGATGGCCGCCACGTCGGGGCCGAGCTTGGCCTCGAGGTCGGCCAGATCCACGCGGCCGTCGTCGGTCTGGGCGATCTCGCGCACGGAATAGCCGACGAAGGCGGCGGTGGCCGGGTTGGTGCCGTGGGCGCTGGTCGGGACCAGCACCACCTTGCGGGCCGTATCGCCGCGCGCCTTGTGGGCCGCCTGGATGGCGAGGATGCCGCACAGCTCGCCGTTGGCGCCGGCCTTGGGGGTCAGGGCCACGGCCGGCATGCCGGTCAGGGTCTTCAGCCAGTGGGCCAGCCGGTCCATCAGCTCCAGGGCGCCGGGCACGGTCGACTGCGGCTGCAGCGGGTGGATGTCGGCGAACCCGGCCAGCCGCGCCATCTTCTCGTTGAGGCGCGGGTTGTGCTTCATCGTGCAGCTGCCCAGCGGATAGAGGGCCAGGTCGATGGCATGGTTCTTCTGGCTGAGGCGCACGTAGTGGCGCAGCGTCTCGGGCTCCGACAGGCCGGGCAGGCCGATCGGATTGCTGCGCACCAGGTCGCCCAGCTCGTCGGCGGAAATCGAGGCTTCCGGGATATCCACGCCAGTCTTGGACCAGCCGTCCATCTCGAAGATCAGCCCTTCGTCCTGCAGCAGGCCGCGCCCGCCGGTCAGGGATGCGAAGCCGCCGGCGGCCGTCTCGGCCTGCGGCGTGGTCGGGCGTCCAACGCTGTTCATGCTCATGCCAGCACCTCGGCGAGTTGGGTCTTGAAGGTTTCGATATCGCCGTCGGTGACGGTCTCGGTGGCGCAGACCAGCAACACGTCGTCGAGGCCCGCGTGCGGGTCCAGCCGGCTGTAGGGCACGCCGGCCAGCACGCCGCGCCGGGCCAACGCCTCGACCACCTCGGCGGCCGGTTTGCTGAGCTTGACGGCGAACTCGTTGAAGAAGCGGGGGGTGAGCACCTCCACGCCCTTCACGCCGCTCAGGGCGATTTTGGTCTTCAGCGCCTGCTGGTGATTGAGCAACGCCAGCTTGCGCAGGCCCACCTCGCCGAGCAGCGACATATGGATGGTGAAGGCCAGGGCGCAGAGGCCGCTGTTGGTGCAGATGTTGCTGGTCGCCTTGTCGCGGCGGATATGCTGCTCCCGCGTCGACAGGGTCAGCACGAAGCCGCGCCGGCCGTCGGCGTCCACCGTCTCGCCGCACAGCCGTCCCGGCGCCTGGCGGACCAGCTTTTCCCGGCAGGCGAACAGGCCGACGTAGGGGCCGCCGAAGTTCAGCGCATTGCCGATCGACTGGCCCTCGGCGACGGCGATGTCGGCGCCCATCTCGCCGGGCGATTTCAGCAGGCCGAACGAGATGGCCTCGGTGGTCACCACGATCATCAGCGCCCCGGCCGCCTGGGCCGCCGCGGCGATCCTGGTGACGTCCGTCGCCGTGCCGAAGACGTTGGGCGTCTGCACCACCACGCAGGCGGTATCGGCGTCGATGGCGGCGATGACCGCGTCTTCCGCATCGACCGCCGCCTTGAGGCGCTCGGTGGCGACGCCGGCCGCATGGGCGAGGGTCTCGACCGTCTGGACGTAATGGGGATGCAGGCCGCCCGACAGGATGGCCTTGCTGCGGCGGGTCACCCGCGACGCCATCATCACCGCCTCACCAGCCGCCGTGGAGCCGTCGTAGAGGCTGGCGTTGGCGACATCCATGCCGGTCAGGGCCGCCACCTGGGTCTGGAACTCGAACAGCACCTGCAGGGTGCCCTGGGCGATCTCCGGCTGGTAGGGCGTGTAGCTGGTCAGGAACTCCGACCGCTGGATGATGTGGTCGACCGAGGCCGGCACATGGTGGCGATAGGCCCCCGCCCCGCAGAAGAAGGGCACGGACCCCGCCGCGACGTTCCTGGCCGCCAGGGCACCGAGCTCACGCTCGACCTCCAGCTCGCCCGCGAACCCGGGCAGGTCGACGGGACCGTCGAGCACGGCCGATTTCGGCACATCGACGAACAGCTCATCGACGCTGCCGGCGCCGATGGCGCCCAGCATCTGACGCCGGTCGTCAGGGGTCAGGGGGAGATAGCGCATCGATCAGAGAGCCTTGCCGAAAAGGGCGTCCGACAGACGCCGCAGAAGGGAATGGGAGGGGGCGCTGACCAGGTCGGGCAGCGGCTTGCGAGCCTTCAGGGCGACGGAGCGGCGCTCGTTGACGCCCCTGGCGACGGCCTCCTTGCGCAGCACCTCGGTGGCCTCACCGGCCTGCCAGTCCTCGAAGGCATGCGCCAGAAGCGACTCGAGGTCCTCGGGACGCCGCACCGTCTGGGCGCTCGAAAAGCCGAGCGTCAGGGTGGCCGGGACCGGGCCGGCGGACGGCAGCGCATAGAAGGCGTCGCCGAAGTTGACCATCGAGGCTGTTTCCTCAGCGATCCGCCAGATGGCGGCGGCGACGGTCCCGGTCATCTCCTCGGTCGTCAGCAGGCCGATGTCGTCGTCGCCGTCGATGAACAGGTGGATCTGGGTGCGGTCGCTGAGGCGAACCGTTTCGGCCGCCGCCGAATGCTGGGCGCCGATGGCGGCCAGGGCGCGGGAGACGCCCGCGTTGAAAGCCTTCGGACCCCCCGTCGCCGTGGTCGGATGCAGGAAGATCTCGAAGGCCATGGCTTAAAGAGTCCCCAGATAGTCTTCGTAGGCGCCGCGATCCATCAGGGCGTCGACCTCGGCGGGATTGCTCAGCTTGACCTTGGCGAACCAGCCGCCGTGTTCCGGCGCGGCGTTGACGGTCTCGGGCGCGTCGCCGAGTTCGCTGTTGGCCTCGACCACCTCGCCCGACACCGGGGCGTAGACGTCGGAGGCGGCCTTGACGCTCTCGACGACGGCGAAGCTGTCGCCCTGGCTGACCGTCTTGCCGACTTCCGGCGTCTCGACGAACACCACATCGCCCAGCTGTTCGGCGGCATAGGCGGTGATGCCGACGGTGGCGACGCCGTCCTCGACGACGACCCACTCGTGGTCCTTGGTGAAGCGCATCTTAAGTCTCTCCTCCCTTAGAGTTTGCGGACGTAGCGTTTGGGGACGAACGGCATGGCCACGACCTCGGCCGCGCCGGCCCGTCCCCGGACGATGACATTGAGCTTGGTGCCCACGGCCGCCTGGGCCGGCGGCACGAAGCCCATGGCGATGGGGTGGCCGAGGCTGGGGGCGAAGCCGCCGCTGGTCACCCTGCCGATGACCGCGCCGGTCCCGTCGGCGATCTCCGCGCCCTCGCGGGCCGGGGCGCCTTCAAGGATCTTCAGGCCGACGCGGACCCGCGACGGGCCCTCGGCCAGCTCTTTGGCGATGCGGGCGGCGCCGGGGAAGTCCTGGGCGTCCCGCCGCTTCTTGCTGACGGCGAAGGCGAGGGCGGCCTCGATGGGGCTGGTGGTCTCGTCGATGTCGTGGCCGTAGAGCGGCAGGCCCGCCTCCAGGCGCAGGCTGTCGCGGGCTCCCAGGCCGATCGGCTTGACCCGCGGGTCGGCCAGCAGGGTCTCCCAGACCGCCGCGGCGCTCTCGCCCGGGATGGAGATCTCGTAGCCGTCCTCGCCGGTGTAGCCCGAGCGCGAGACGAAGGCCGGCAGGCCGAAAGCGGTCATCGCCCGGGCCTCGGAGAACACCAGGGTCAGGGCGTCGGGCGCATGTTGCGCCATCACCGCCGCCGCTTCCGGTCCCTGCAGCGCCAGCAGCGCCCGGTCTTCCAGACGCTCGATCTTCACCTGCGGGCTCAGTTCGTTGTCGATGAACTTGAAGTCGCCGTCCTTGCAGGCCCCGTTGACGATGACGAACAGGCCGTCGTCGTCGGGACGGGAGGCCATCAGGTCATCGATGATGCCGCCCTTCTTGTTGAGCAGCAGGCTGTAGCGCTGCTTGCCGGGCGCCAGGCCGATAAAGTCGCCGGGCGTCACCTCCTCGAAGGCCGACAGGGGCGAGACGCCGCGCAGCCGCGCCTGGCCCATGTGGCTGACGTCGAACAGCCCGGCGTGCTCGCGCGTCCACAGGTGCTCCTTGAGCACCCCGTCGGCGTACTGCACCGGCATCAGGTAGCCGGCGAAGGGAACCATCCGCGCGCCGGCGGCGACGTGGGCGTCGTAGAGCGGGGTTTTCCTGAGGTCGGCCTGGTCGGTCACGGGAGGGTCTCCGGGGTCGATGCGTCCACGCCCGGTTCACACCGGTCGGATGGTCGCCCCCGCTGTCCCTTGCGCCTGAGAGATTTCAGCGGACGAAGTTGTCCCGCCTTGCTCCTTCGGCGAACCGCTTGCGGCGGTTCTTTCCAGCGTTCCTAGCGCCTCGCGGTCCGTTTGCCTGAGCGTTTCCGGGGCGGTTGCGCCTTCGGCCTCGGGGTGAAGAATCCCGACGTCTCCCGCGAGACAGGGACGTTCCTGATCGACCGGGCAGGGGGAGTCAAGGCGGGGATGGCCTATGGGGGCTCAGGGCCGCCATTCGCCCATCACGAGGGCGGGAGCGGCAAGTCCACGCGCCTTGAGGGCGCACCGGGCGGCCCGAGTCTGACCGTGGCATAGGACCCGGCCGGAAGCGTCCGTGGCAGCGCGGCCGAGGCCGAACGCCACAGCGCTTCAGCGTTCTTGCCATAGAAGTAGACGGTGAAGTAGCCGCCGCCGATTTCATGGCCATCCAGGTCGCCAGTCCCATCCGCTTTGACCCGAGCTTCCATGGCGTCTTCGAGCGGATAGAGGGCGAAGGATTCGCCGCTGGCGCCGAACTCGGCGTCGGACAGCTTGATCGAGACGATCACCGCCTGCTCGTCGGGCTTGGTCACGGCCTTGGTTTCGGCCTTCCCACAGGACGCCAAAGCCGCCGCACCGATCAACCCGAGAATCGTCCGCTTGAGCAATGTCATCTCCCATGACTCTTTCCGGTTGCGACCCTACTGTAGAAAAAAGCCTCGGGGAGGGCGTCATGAAGCTGTTTGGGAAGATCGTCCTTGGGGCGGTCGCCATGGTGGCCGTGCTGGTCGCCGTCGTGGTCGTGCGCACCCTGACCTTCAAGCCGCCGGCCGCGGTCGATATCAGCAGCGTCAAGCTGGCCGCCGCCCCGACCATCGACCAGGTCGCCGCGGCCGAGCACCTGTCGCAGGCCGTGCAGATCCGCACCGTCTCCAACCAGGACAAGGCCGACAACCAGTGGGCCGAGTGGGATCGCCTCCACGCCTGGCTGGCCACGACCTATCCCGCCGCCCACGCGGCCATGACCCGCGAGATCCTGCCGAACAAGGCGCTTGTCTACACCTGGACCGGCAGCGACGCCTCGCTGAAGCCCATAGTCCTGATGGCCCATCAGGACGTGGTGCCGATCACCCCGGGCACCGAGAAGGACTGGAAGCACCAGCCGTTCGGCGGCGAGATCGCCGGGGACGCGGTATGGGGTCGCGGCTCCATCGACGACAAGGGCAGCCTGGTCGCCCTGTTCGAGGGTCTCGACGCCCTGGCGAAGTCCGGCTTCAAACCCAGACGCACCGTCATCGTCGTCAGCGGCCAGGACGAGGAGGCCGGCGGCACGGGCGCCCGGGCGGCGGCGGCCCTGCTCAAGTCTCGTGGCATCCAGGCCGAATGGGTCCTCGACGAGGGTTCGGCGGCCATCAACGACCACCCGATCACCGGCAAGCCCGCCGCCGTCATCGGCATCGCCGAGAAGGGTTACGCGACCCTGGTCGTCACCGCACCGGCTAAGGGCGGGCACAGCTCCGCCCCGCCCAAGGAGACCGGCGTCGGCACCCTGGCCCGGGCGATCACCGCCATCACCGACAACCAGTTCGAGATGCGCCTCGACGGCCCCGGCGCCCAGATGATCTCGACCCTGTCGGCCCAGGGCTCCTTCGCCACCCGCATGGCCATCGCCAACCAGTGGCTGTTCGGCGGGATGCTGAAGGACAAGGTCGCCGCCACCCCGGCCGGAGCGGCGCTGCTGCACACCACCATCGCCCCGACCATGCTCAAGGGCAGCCCCAAGGAGAACGTCCTGCCGCAGGACGCCGCCGCCTGGATCAACTACCGCATCGCCCCTGGCCAGACGACGAACGACGTCATGGCCGCCGCCAAACAGGCGACCCGGGGCATGGACGTGCAGCTGAAATGGGCCGGGGCGGTGATCAACCCCTCGCCGGTCAGCTCGACCAACTCCGAGGGCTGGAAGCTGCTGGCGGCGCTGGCGTCGGACGACGGCAAGCTGCCCGTCGCGCCGGGGCTGGTCGGGGCCGGCACCGACAGCCGCTACATGACCCCCATCGCCAGCGACATCTACCGCTACCAGCCGCTGCTCGCCAACCTCGACACCTTCGGCATGATCCACGGCACCAACGAGCACATGACCCTGGCCAACCTGGAGCGGATGACGACCTTCTATGCCCGGTTGGTCGCCTCGGCGGCTGGCTGACGAAAAAGTTCACATCGCCTGTCGGGACTCCTCGGTGTGACCCGTCCTAGGGTCAAATCGAGAGGAGCCACCCCATGCGTATGATCTTCGTGAACCTGCCGGTGAAGAACGTGAAGGCCTCCCGCGCCTTCTTCGAGGCCCTCGGCTTTGCCATCAACGAGCAGTTCTGCAGCGAGGACACCGCCTGCGTCGTCTTCGCCGACAACATCTTCGCCATGCTGCTCGAGCGCAAACGCTTCAAGGACTTCCTGAAAGGCGACATCGCCGACAATTCGAAGAACAAGGAGGTCCTGACCTGCCTGTCCTGCGAAAGCCGGGCCGAGGTCGAGGCCTTCAAGGCCAAGGCTCTGGCCGCCGGCGGAACCGAATGGATGCCGCCCCAGGACTACGGCTTCATGTACGGCGACAGCTTCTGCGACCTGGACGGCCACGTCTGGGAATTCAACTGGATGGACATGGCGGCCGCCGCGGCCGGCGCTCACCACGAGATCGAAATCAAACCGGGCGGCTGACTTTATGACCGAGAAGATCGACATCGAGAATGTCGTCCAGCCGGGGAAGACCTATCGGGTCGACCGGGCCAGGTACGAGGCCATGCGCGCGGCCATGTGGGCCGCCCTGCCCACCGCCTCCCCGGGCCTCGACGCCCGGGCCCTGAAGGCGGCCATCTTGCCGGCCTTGCCCGAGGACCTGTTCCCGGGCGGGGCCACGGCCGGCTGGTGGATCAAATGCGTGCAGCTCGACCTCGAGGCCAAGCGCCGGGTCGTCCGCGAGGGCAAGCCGCTGCGGTTCCGGCGGGCCGGCTGACGCCTACCCCCGCGCCTCCCGGTGCAGGGCGATGGCCAGCTTGCCGACCTTCTCCAGATGCGCGGTCGCCTGAACCAGGCTGTCCTGCGCCGCCTGCAGGGCTTCCTTCCAGGCGCCGCCGTCGGGCGCCGCCAGGGCGCGAGTCAGGGCCATGGTGGTCGCCGCTTCGCTGATGATGGCCGTGCGCTGCAGATGGGTCACGGCGTCGAGGATGGCCAGCGCTCCGGCGTCGAGCACCATCAGGCTCAGCATCGGATCGGTCGACTCGATCGCCGCCCGGTAGGCGGCGTTGCTCAGCTCCTGGGCGGTCGCCGCCGCCGTCGCCAGCGGGGCGACGACAAGCGCCGCCGCCGGTCCGCCGGCCGCCGCCTTGGCCGTCGCGGCCGTGTCCAGAGAGTACAGGGTTGAGACCCCCATGGTGGTGGCGGCCTGGGCCGTGACATAGGTCTGCTGCTGGTTGTTGGTGGCGTTGTGGGCGGCGTTGGCCAGCGCCTGGCTGGTGGCGACGAACAGGTTGCCCATGGCGATGGCCGGGGCGTCGCCCAGCACCTTGGTGTTCACCTGGGTGACGGAATCGGTGATCTGGCTGTTGACGTCGGGCATGGCGCGGACCTTTTGTGCGATCTGAGCGCGCACTATCCCCCCGTCGCGTTCAGATTGTCTATGCGGCGATGGCCTTCGACATCCAGCCGATGGGGCCCAGGCTCATCAAGGCGAAGGCGGCCAGGTGCCACCAGCGGTTCCGGATGAAGATCAGCGAGATGAAGACCCCCAGGATCACGAAATCCACCCAGCGGTCGGTGACCACCGCCAGGCCATGGCCGGCCAGCAGGCCCGAGCCGACGGTCGTCAGGGTCGGCCAGGCCAGGGCGGCGGCGTAGAGGGTCCAGAAATAGGGTCCGTTGCGGTCGTAGTAGAGCCGCAGGTCCAGCCCGCCGGCCGGCACATCGTCGGGCAGGGCGCAGGCGGCCAGCAGGAACAGCAGCACCAGTTCGATCAGCTCCGGCAGGAACAGGCCGATGGTCAGAGGTTGATCCTGCGCCGCGAACAGACCCCACCAGATCTGGATGATGGTCAGCACCGCGAAGACGGTCGCTGTCGGGGCGGCCCAGTCCCAGCGCACCAGCCCGGGGGCCCTTAGAAGCTTGTGCAGGCTGACCAGCACGTCGGTCAGGGCCAGGCCGACGACGATCGCGCCCAGCACCGAGACATATTCGAACCCGCTCACAGCCCCTCCCTTGCGGCCTTCAAGAGACCCGCGACAGCTTCCCCAGATCGCGGATGATCCACTTTCCCATGTGCTTGTCGAGGATGCCGGCGGTCTTCAGGGCCGTGATCTCGCGCTGGACGCTCTGGCGGGTGACGTCGAAGTGGTCGCCGATGTCGCTCTGGGTGATGGGCAGGCCGATGGTGCAGCTCTGGCCGACACGCTCCTCGGCGCAACGCTCCGCCAGGCTTTCGAACAGCAGGGCGATGCGCTTGCCCAGCCGATGGTTGGCCCGCATGTCGCGGTTGGCCATCTGGCGCGAGATCGAGCCCGCGAACTTGCGGCACAGGGTCTCGGGGATTTCCGGATGAGCCCGGTACAGGTCCCAGAAGTCTTCGGCGCCCAGCACCCGCACCTTCGCGTCGGTCAGCGCCAGCGTGGTGTGGTGATAGGGCCGCCGGGCGATCACCGCCGTCTCTGAAAAGCAGTTGCCGGGCGAATAGATGGCGATGATCGACTGGCGCCCGTCTTCCAGCAGGCCGACCAGCTTCACATAGCCGCTCTCCATTTGGTGGATGCGGCTGGGGGCTTCGCCGGCCTGTTTCAGCGGCTCGCCGGCGGCGACCGTGATGGTCGTCATGCGGGCATGGATCGCCGCCGCCACGGCGGGCGGCAGTTCGGCGATCCAGTTCTCGTTGCTGGTGATTCCGTGCATGCCGGGTCTCGGGCGCATTCCCTCAGGATAGCGTTTGACCATACCGCCAACCCCTCCGGGCGAAAATTTCGCCGAATGTAAAAAAGGTGTCACCGATTTCCGCAGGGGCCATCCCAAACCTCCCGCCAACGAGACCAGACGGCGACCAGCGCCGCGGCATCGGGAGGAGGATAGACATGACCCAACGGACCCACCTGCGCAGCCTGCTGTGCGCCGCCACCGCCCTGACCGGCCTCGCCGTCGCGGCCCCGGGCTTCGCCCAGGACGCCGCCGCCTCGCCTGAAGAAAGCGCGGTCGAGGAGGTGATCATCACCGCCCGCAAGAAGGCCGAGTCGCTGCAGGACACGCCGGTGACCGTCACGGTCTTCTCCGGCGAGAAGCTGCAGGAAGAGGGCATCACCGACTTCCAGAAGCTGGCCGACGCCACCCCCGGCGTGACCATCGACGCCTTCCCCCGCGCCGCCCCGCGCCCCTTCTTCCGCGGCATCGGCAGCAGCAACCAGAGCGCCGGCGGCGATCCCAGTTCGGTGGCCTTCCTCGACGGCGTCTATCTCGGCCGCGGCGCCATGCTGGCCGTCGATACCTTCGACCTCGAACGCGTCGAGGTGCTGAAAGGGCCGCAAGGCACCCTGTGGGGCAAGAACGTCGTCGGCGGCGCCGTCAACTTCGTCACCGCCCGGCCGAAGCACGAGTTCTTCGGCCGTGGCGCCGTCACGCTGGCCGAGTTCGACCAGTTCAACGCCAACCTGATGGTCAACATTCCGCTGGCCGAGACCGTCGCCTTCCGGGGCTCGATCGGCCGCCAGTACAACGAGGGCTTCCGCAAGAACAGCAACACCGGCGAGGGTCTCGACGACGACAACCGCTGGAGCGGCCGCGCCCACCTGCTGGTCGAACTCGGCGAAGACTCCAGCCTGCTGTTCACCGCCGACTACGTCACCGACGACCTCGCCGGCGGGGCCCGTTTCAACCTGCGCCCGCTCGGCGACAAGGACATCGACAAGCCGCGCGCCGCCAACCCCGACCGCCCCGGCTTCATCGAACGCGACACCGGCGGCCTCAAGGTCGAGTACAACACCGACGTCCTCGGCTGGGCCAGCCTGACCGGCATCGCCAGCTGGCGCACCCTGACCTACGACAGTTCCGAGGACCTCGACGGGACCAATGTGGCCGGCAACGCCGCCGCCGGCCTGGGGCCGGTCACCGGCCTGCAGGTGCTCGCCAAGGAAGAGGCCGACAGCTATTCGACCGAATGGCGCCTGGCCTCGAAGGGCGACGGTCCGGTCAGCTGGACGGCCGGCCTCTTCTACCTGAAGGACGAGGTGCGCCGCGAACGCGAGACGGAGACCGCCGCCGTCGACCTCTCCGAAAACCGCTTCATCGGCGAGAACGTCACCAAGAGCTTCGCCGCCTTCGGCGAGCTGGAATACGGCTTCGATTTCGGCCTCAACCTGTTCGCCGGCCTGCGCTACACCGACGAGGAGAAGGACTACGAGATCACCCGCCTGACCGGGCCTCAGGCCGCGCCGGTGGTCAACTTCACGACCAAGGGCAATCCCGGGGTCTCGAGCGAGCAGATCTTCACCTGGCGGATCGGCGGCGACTGGCGGTTCAACGACAACGTCTTCGCCTTCGCGAGTGTCGCCACCGGCTTCAAGTCGGGCGCCTTCCAGGAACAGCCCAACGTCGCCACCGCCCGCATCCCGACCGACCCGGAAGAGGTCATCAACTACGAAGGCGGGCTGAAGACCGACTGGTGGAACCGCCGCGTCCGGGCCAACGCCTCGATCTTCTATGCCGAGTACAGCAACCTGCAGACCATCCAGTCAGTCCCTGACGCCAGCGCCGGCCCGGGCGGCGCCTCCATCGTCGTCGACACCGGCGACGCCACCATCGCCGGCCTGGAAGCCGAGTTCCGCCTGGTCCCCGACGATCACTGGGAGGCGGGCCTTTCCTACACCTACCTCGACGCCACCTTCGACCGCCTGACCCAGACGTCGGCCATCCTGGCCGACGGCACGGCCGTGCGGGCCGACCTGTCGGGCAACCGCCTCAGCCGCACGCCCGAGCACGCCGTCAGCCTCGACGTCAGCTACACCACCAGTCACTTCGCCTGGGGCTGGATCAAGTTCGGGACCTCGGCCAACTACGAGAGCGAGGTGTTCGACGACAACGCCAACGACTTCGTCGAATACCGCAAGGCCCGCACCCTCTGGGACGCCAGCGCCACATGGCATTTCAACGACAAATACAGTCTGCAGCTCTGGGGCCGGAACCTCGGCGACGTCGAATACCGCACCCACCAGGTCGAAACCGGCGGCGGCTTCTTCGTCCAGTATGGCCCGCCGCGGCAGGTCGGTGTGACCCTGACGGCGGAGTTCTAGTCGGGAGGGACCGGCGCCTCTTCCTCCCTCCGCTTTATGGGGAGGGACAGGCGGCGAAGCCGCCAGGGTGGGGAAGTCGACAACCACTCAGGCGATGGGGATGTGTCCGGCTACCCCACCCGGTCCTTCGGACCACCCTCCCCATAAAGGGGAGGGAGGACGTCAGTGCGAAAGTTTGGAGTGTGAAATGCCCACCCCCGTCAAAGTCCTCGTCCCGACCGGCGCCCTGGGGGCCGGCTGTCCCGAGGACGCCTTCCAGCGCGGTGTCTCGCTCGGCCCCGACGCCCTGGCCGTCGACGCCGGCTCCACCGACTCCGGCCCCTACTACCTCGGCGCCGCGGTCTCGAAGATGACCGACGCCGCCACCAAGGCCGACCTGCGCCAGCTCATGCTGGCCCGGGACAAACTGAATGTCCCCCTCATCGTCGGCTCCTGCGGCACCAGCGGCACGAACGCCGGCGTCGACTGGATGGCCCGCCTCTGCGAGGAGATCGCCGTCGAGGAAGGCCTGACCGCCACAGTCGCCCTGGTCTATTCCGAACAGACCGCCGCCGGTCTCGCCCCCTACCTGGCGCGCGGCGCCATCACCCCCCTGCCGCCGATGGACGACCTCACCCAGGGCCGTCTCGACGAATGCGAACACATCGTCGGCCTGCTCGGCTACGAGCCGCTGGCCGCCGCCATCGAAGCCGGGGCCGACATCGTCCTGGCCGGCCGCACCACCGACACCGCCGTCATCGCCGCCGTGCCGCTGATGCGTGGCCTGCCGGCCGGGGCCAGCTGGCATGCGGCCAAGACCGCCGAATGCGGCGGCCTCTGCACGGTCCAGACCCGCCGGGGCGGGGTGATGATGACCATTGACGACGAGGGCTTCGACGTCGAACCCCTGGCCGCCGACAACGCCTGCACGCCGTTCACGATCAGCAGCCACCTGCTCTACGAAAACGCCGACCCCTACCGCCTGACCGAGCCCGGCGTCGTGCTCGACGCCAAGGGCGCGACCTACGCCGCCCTCGACGACCGCAGCGTCCGGGTCACCGGTTCCAGGGCCGAACTCAAGCCCTACACCATGAAGCTGGAGGGCAGTGGCGCGGCCGGTTTCCGCACCATGGTCTTCACCGCCGTCGCCGACCCCAAGATCATGGACCGCATCGGCGACTGGCTCAGCCGCCTGGAGGCCTTCCTGCGCGAAGGCATCGGCAAGGTGCTGAAGGTCGCCCCCGCCGACTACCAGCTCGACCTGCGCCCCTACGGCTGGAATGCGCTGGATCCCCGTCACGCCCCCACCGAACGGCCGCCGCTGGAAGTCGGGCTGATGGTCCTGGTCACCGCCGCGACCCAGACCCGCGCCACCGAGATCGCCAAATACTGCAACCCCTACCTGCTGCATTTCCCGCTCAATCTCGACGACCCGCTGCCCAGTTTCGCCTTCCCCTTCTCGCCGGCCGAGGTGGCGCTGGGCGCGCAGTACGAGTTCAAGCTCAACCACGTCGTCCATCTCGACGACCCTTGCGAACTCGCCGTCACCCGCACCTTCATCGCCGGCCGGGGAGAGTTCCATGCGGCAGCTTAAGGACGTCGCCCGTTACGTCCGCTCCAAGAACGCCGGCCCCTTCTGGGTGACCGTCGATGTCTTCTGCGACGATCAGGCCTCATACGAGACCCTGTGTGCGGCGCCGGCCCTCGGCGCGGTGGCCATCGGCGCGCTCTACGGCGTCGGCTCCAACCATGTGCGGATCTTCCACGACGACAACCTGAAGGTCATCAAGATCTCCTTCCCCCGCCCCATCGCCCAGGGCTCGGCCCGGGACGTCGACTCGCACGCGGGACAGCAGTTCGTGCCATTGTTGTCCGTCGCGATCTGAAGGACGCCGCCCGATGACCCTCGCCCTGCTCGGCTTCGCGATGATCGCGGTGTTCATGACCCTGGTCATGACCCGGCGCATGAGCGCCGTCGTCGCTCTGATCATCATCCCCATCGTCTTCGCCCTGTTTGCGGGCGCGGGTGCGGGCGTCGGGGCCATGATGCTCAAGGGCCTCGGCCAGACCGCCCCGACGGCGATCATGCTGATGTTCGCCATCCTCTATTTCGGGATCATGATCGACGCCGGCCTGTTCCAGCCGCTGGTCCGCTGGATCGTCGCCTGGGCCGGCGAGAACCCGGTCAAGCTGATGCTCGGCCACGTCGCCCTGGTGACCATCGTCGGTCTCGACGGCGACGGCACCACCACCGTCCTGGTCGCCGTCTCGGCCTTGCTGCCGGTCTATCGCAAGCTCGGCATCAGCATCCTGAAGTTCGCCGTCCTCGGCTCAATGACCTTCATCCTGATGAACATGAGCCCTTGGGGCGGACCGTCGGCGCGCGTCGCCGCGGCGCTGAAGATCGATCCGTCGGAACTCTTCGTGCCGATGCTGCCGGTGGTCGGCGCGGGCCTCGTCTCGGTCTTCCTGCTGGCCTGGTGGTTCGGCCGCCAGGAGCGAACCCGCCTTGCCGCTCTGCCCATGGCCGCGCCGGAGGCCCCGGCCGACACCGCGGCGTCCGACACGACGCCCGCCGTCTCGGACGCCGCCCTGGCCGGCGCCTTCCAGTCCGACCCGGCCGCCCTGCGGCCGCGCCTGATCTGGCTGAACTTCGCGCTCACCGCCGTGCTGATGGTCGCCGTCGTCCTGCGCCTGGCCCCGCTGCCGGCCCTGTTCATGGCCGGCACGGCGCTGGCCCTGGCCCTCAACTATCCGCGCCTGTCCGAACAGCGGGACCGCTTCATGGCCCACGCCGGCAATGTGCTCGGCGTCGGCGTCCTCGTGCTGGCCGCCGGCGCCTTCACCGGCGTCATGACCGAGACCGGCATGATCCAGGCCATGGCCGGTTCGATCCTCACCGTCCTGCCGCCGGAACTGGGGCCCTGGCTCGCGCCGATCACGGCCCTGATCAGCATCCCGGCCAACTTCCTGCTGTCGGCCGACGCCTGGTATTTCGGCGTGCTGCCGGTCATCGCCCAGACCGCCGCCCCCTACGGCGTCACTGCCGAAGAGATCGGCCGGGCCTCGCTGATGGGCGGGCCGGTCCACGCCCTTAGCCCCCTGGTCGCGGCCGTCTACCTGAGCTGCGCCCTGCTCGACATCGAACTGGCCGACCTGCAGCGCTACGCCTGGAAGTACGCGCTGGGCCTCTGTTTCGTGCTGATCGCGGCCGGCTTGGTGTTCGGGGTTATTCCGCTGGTCGCGGGCTAAAGTCCTACGGCCCGTCGGGCAAAATCACGGTTCTTCGGCAGGCTCATGCACCGCCAGCTCTTGATCTGTTACACGCCAACTGTCACTTTCAAAGCGACGCTTGACGCGGTGGAGTCAACTTTGCCGTACTGTGGAGAATTATCATGCCTGCGAAGGAAACTCCAAAAGACCTCGCTACTCCGTCCCTACCGGCGAGGCCGATGCCGAAGTTGAGGCTCGTCGTGGCTGAGGCTGTGGCGGACCAACTCTTCAAGGCTGAGGCTTCGTTAGATGCTGCCTTGGCAGCGGTCGCGGAATTGGCGACGACCATGCCAACTGTTCGCAAAGGGGAGAGCCTCGCTCTCCCATACGTTGGCGCCGCCGTTGATCGCAGCAGCGAAACTCTGAAACATCTCACTCGAGCCCGCCGGACAATCGTCGCCACCCACAAAGCCCTGTCCGCTGCAAGGACGCAACTTGAGCAGCGCCGGTTTGGCCCCAGGAACGACGGTGATCGAGCAGAAGCGACCCACAGCGTCGGCATGGCGGAGTCGCCCGGCGGCGATGCTTTCGCGAGCTGGGCCCAAGTCACCGCTGCCGGTCTGCTAGGCGGCAAGCCCTTCCTCGGCCAGGAGGTATCTACGACCCTCGAAGCTCATGATCTGATTGCCGCCGGCCTACCGGCCCGCGCCTTGGGGCACCTGGTCAGGGGTCTGTCCCATCTCCGCCTGTCCAATTCTCTGGACAAGGCCGTCGGCATCAGCGTGAGGACCTGGCAAAGGCATAAGGAGGAGCCGTCGAGACTGCTCAATCCGGAGCAGAGCGGCCGCGTTTGGAAATTCGTCGAAATCCTGGCCCATGCTACGTTGGTGTTCGGCTCACAGCCGGAAGCCGAGGCTTGGTTGGAACGGCCGGTCATGGGGTTGAACCAGCGGCGGCCCATCGACCTCCTCGCCACGCCGGCCGGGGCCGAACTGGTCGAGACTCACCTCTCCCGCATTGAGTATGGCGTCTACATGTGACGCCGCTGCCCACAGCCCTCGCTGCCCGCCTGGGGACAGAAGACGCCTTGGTGGCTTGGCGTCTCGACCACGCCCGTTTCGTGGTGACCTGGGACAGCGGCGAAGGCGCCTTCCAGCAAGGAGGACGCTGGAACAGTCCTGGCGTGAGAGCGGTTTATACCAGCTTCGATCCGGCGACGGCGATCATGGAGGTAGCGGTCCACAAAGGCTTTCGCACACTGGACACCATGCCCCATGTCCTTACGTCGATCACGATCGAGGACCCGACCGTGGTCCATGTCGTGAGGCTGGCCGATCTGCCCAACCCGGCCTGGGCGCGACCGGGCATCCCAAGCGCCGGGCAACAGGCCTTTGGCGACGCGCTGCTAGCGGCTCATCCGTTCGTTGTCTTCCCCAGCGCCGTTTCCAGCCACAGCTGGAACCTCGTATTCACCGCCGCCCGCGCGTCAGGTGGCTACGTCCTGCGCAGTCAGGAGCCCTTCGCCCTCGACACCCGGCTGCATCCGCCGTCCAGGCCTTGAGAGCTATTCCGCTGGTCGCGGGCTGATCAGCAGCCAGGCGGCCAGGCCCGACAGACCTGCGCATCCCGCCGCCGTCCAGGCCGCCAGCCGGAAACCCTCCGGCGGCACGCCCGCGCCCTTGGCCAGGGCGAACCCGGCAAGGGCCACGGCCAGCAGCCCGGCGACCCGCGCCGTGGCGTTGTTGATCCCCGACGCCGCCCCCTGGTGCTTGTCGTCGACCGAGGCCAGCACCGTGTCGGTCAGCGGCGCGACGGCCATGGTCATGCCGATTCCAATGACGAGTACGCCGGGAAACACATGCGTCCAGTAGCCGAAGCCGTCGTCGGCGATTCGGCCCAGCAGGGCGAACCCGATCCCGACCACGACCGGTCCGGCGGCCAGCCACAGCCTTGGCCCCGTCTTGCTGGCCCAGCCGCCGGTCAGCCGTGAGCCGAAGCCCATGAGCAGCGGGAAGGGCAGCAGCGCCGCCCCTGCCATCGTCGCGCTCCAGCCCCGCGCCACCAGGTACAGCGGCACGAGAAACAGCAGGCCGCTCAGCGCCGCGTAGAGCAGGAAGGTCAGCAGGGTGACGCCGTTGAAATTGCGGTTGAACAGGCTGAGCGGCATCATCGCCCTGGCCCCCTTGCCGCGCTCCACCCAGAGGAAAACGCCGAGCAGCACCGCGCCGGCGGCCGCCACGGCCAGCCCGCTCGCCGCCCGCGTGCGGCTGTACTCGGTCAGGCCCCAGGTCACCGCCCCCAGCCCCAGGGTGGCCAGGACTGCGCCCGGCAGGTCCAGGGGCTGGCTGCTCTCCGGGGCCCGCTTGGGAATGGCCCAGACGCCCAGCGCCAGGGTCGCCGCCACCAGCGGCAGCAGGCCGACGAAGATCGCCCGCCAGCCGACCACGTCGGTCAGCCAGCCGCCGGCCACCGGCCCCAGGGCGCCGCCCAGCGCCCCGGCCGCCGCCCAGGTCCCGACCGCCTTGGCCCGATCTTCCTCTTTCGGGTATGTCTCGCCGAGCAGCGCCAGGCTGGCGGGGACGAGCAGGGCGCTGGCCAGCCCCTGCAGCACCCGCCCGGCCAGCAACACCTCCACGACCGGCGCGATCGCGCAGACCACCGTCCCGGCCCCGAACCCCAGCACCCCCAGCAGGAAGGCGTTACGCCGCCCGTAGCGGTCGCCCAGCGCCCCGCCGAGCAGCACCAGCGCCGCCAGCGGCAGCATGTAGCCGTTGATGATCCACTGCACCTGCTCGCCGGACGCCTTCAGGTCGGCGGACATGGCGGGCAGGGCGACATTGACCACCGAGCCGTCGATGAACGACAGCGACGAGCCCAGCACGCAGGCCCAGAGGACCGTCGCCGCCGCTTTCGGGGCCGCCGTCACGGTCGGCCGCTAGTCCTCGACCTGGGTCTCCGGCCGGTCGCCGCCGTCGGCGATCTCCTTGTGCCAGTGGCCGCGCTCGTCCTCGTAGACGATACCGGTGGTCTCGCCGCCCAGACGCTGCTCGCCGGCCGCCCGCCTGGCCGCCGCCACCGCCTGGTCGCGGCTGCGGAAGGTCTCCGAGTAGGTGCCATTGGCCTTGTAGGCCCAGCCCCCGTCATGCTCGACGATCTCGTAGGTCACCGTGGTCATCGGCTGTCTCCCATTGGCTGTCGCAGGAGTAAGCGCCCAGAGCGGGGCAGGTTGCAACGCTCCAGAGTTTTGCCCGGGCAAAACCATCCGGCTCTCGCGCAGCGCCGCCACCGCTTGCCCCGCTCGCGGACCCACCCTGGCCCCATCCCGCCCCTCCGGGCCCCACAGGACCCCCACCGCTTCCCCACCGCCAAACCCCCGCGGACCCCGCTTCACCCCCGGCGACCCCTTTGCGGGCAAGGCGGTTGAGCCAAACATCCCGTCTGGCGCTGTTTCATTGCGGTATAATGGTGGGGCGCTTCGATAAGCGGTCGCCTTCTGCCTGATTGACGCCCTTCGCCCCAGTCGTTAGCCCAGCCCCATGACCGACCTGCCCGCCGGCCTCTCGGCCCTGACCGACCGTTACGACGTCCTGCTCTGCGACGTCTGGGGGGTCATCCACAACGGTCGCGAGAACTTTCCGGACGCCTGCGCCGCCCTGGCCCGCTGGCGGGCCGAGGTCGGGCCGGTGGTGCTGATCTCCAACTCGCCGCGCCCGGCCAGCGACGTCATCGCCCAGCTCGACGGCCTGAAGGTGCCGCGCGCGTCCTGGAGCGCCTTCGTCACCAGCGGCGACGCCACCCGCGTGCTGCTGGCCGAGCGTGCGCCGGGGCCGATGTGGAAGATCGGTCCGGCCAAGGACCTAGTGCTCTACGAGGGGCTGGGCCTGGAGTTGGCCGAGGCGGACCAGGCGGCCTTCGTCTCGGTGACCGGACCCGACAATGACGATGTCGAGACGCCCGAAGACTACCGCGAACGCCTGACGGCGGCGGCGGCGCGGGGCCTGCCGTTGATCTGCGCCAACCCCGACATGGTGGTCCAGAAGGGCGACAAGCTGATCTACTGCGGCGGCGCCCTGGCCGATCTCTACGCCAGGCTGGGCGGCGAGGTGCTGATGGCCGGCAAGCCGTTCACCCCGATCTACGAGCTCAGTCTGGCCGAGGGCGAGGCCCTGCTCGGCAGGCCGCTGGACCGGTCGCGGGTGCTCTGCATCGGCGACGGCGTCATCACCGACGTGAAGGGCGCGGCCGACCACGGTCTGGACTGCCTGTTCATCGCCCAGGGCATCCATGGGGCGAAGGCGCTCGGCGACGACGGAAAGCTGGACCCGGACAAGGTCGCCGGGTTGCTGGCGGAAGAAGGCGTGACCGCCGCCTACGCCATGGCCGATCTGGTCTGGTAATCAGGAGATGACGATGCAGGGCCTGTTCCTCGAAGACCTCACCGTCGGCCAGTCGGCCGAGATGACCCGCACCGCCGACGAGCGCACCGTCCAGCTGTTCGCCGAGGTCAGCGGCGACAACAACCCGCTGCACCTGGACGAGGCCTACGCCCAGACCACCCAGTTCAAGGGCCGCATCGCCCACGGCATGCTGTCGGCCGCCCACATCTCGGCGGTGATCGGCACGCAACTCCCCGGCCCCGGCGCGGTCTACGTGGGCCAGACCCTGAGCTTCCGCCGGCCGGTGCGGATCGGCGACGAGGTGCGGACGCTCGTGACCATCAGGGAGATCGACGCCGACAAGGGCCGGGTGACGCTCGACACCGTCTGCTCGGTGAACGGCAAGGCGGTGCTGACCGGCGAGGCCCTGATCCTGGCGCCCAAGCGCGGATGACCCTGCAGATCGTCCATGGCTGGAAACACCTCGACCCCGCCGTTCGCGGCGCGGCGGTGGCGCTCGGCAACTTCGACGGCGTGCATCTCGGCCACCAGGCGGTCATCGCCCAAGCCGCCGCCGCCGCCCGCGATCTGGACTGTCCGCTGGGCGTGATCACCTTCGATCCCCACCCGCGCCGCCTGTTCCACCCCGACGAGCCGAGCTTCCGCCTGATGACCCTCGAGCAGCAGGGCCGCGCCCTGGAAGCCCTCGGCGTCGATCGCTTCTACGTCCTCAACTTCGACTTCGAGATGGCCAGCTTCTCGGACCGCGAGTTCGCCCAGTTCGTGCTGCACGAGGGGCTTGGCGTGAAACACGTCGCCGTCGGCTTCGACATCAGCTTCGGCAAGGGCCGCACCGGCAGCCCGGCCCTGATGAAGGCCTATGGCGAGGCTTTCGGTTTCGGCGTCTCGGTGGCGGAAGCCGTCGGCGAAGGGGAGGGCAAGTTCAGCTCCACGGGCGTCCGCGAAGCCCTGCGCGACGGCCATCCGGAAGCCGCCGCCGCCATCCTCGGCCGCCCCTTCGCCATCGAGGGTGTGGTCCGGCGCGGCCAGCAGCTGGGCCGCCAGCTGGGCTTCCCGACCGCCAACGTCTTCATGGCCGACTATGTGACCCCGCGCCTCGGCGTCTACGCCACGCGCACAAGGTTGCCCGACGGCCGCCTGCTGCCGGGCGTCGCCAACATCGGCAACAACCCGACCACGGGCGAGGTCGAGACCCGGTTGGAAGTGTGGATCTTCGACTTCGACGAGGACCTCTACGGCCAGGTCATCGAGACCGAGCTGCACGCCTTCCTCCGCCCAGAAGAGAAGTTCGGCTCCATCGAACTGATGGTCGAGCAGATCCACCGCGACGAGGCGCAGGCGCGCAGGCTGCTCGGCGCATGAACGACGACTATGCGGCCATGATGCAGAAACTCTGCGTGGGCATGGGCTGGTGCGGCAGTGTGGTCGATGGCAAGGCTCGGCATGTCAGCCAGTACATCCCGGCCGTCGGCCTGGTAACGGCGAGCCAGTTCGCGGACTGGCTGTTCGAAGCCGAGGGCTACGATCCTTCGACCGGGGCCCATGCGAAGCGTCACCGTCGCGGCATCATCGCGGTCTTCATTCAGCATATGGGCAGTGAAACCGTCGAGGCCACGCGGCTGCGATGAACGAAAAAGGGCCGGACGTTTCCGTCCGGCCCCAATCTTTTCGGTGACGATGCTGGTTAGCCCAGCGCCGCCATCAGTTCCGGGACGACCGTCTTGTAGTCGCCCACGATGCCGTAGTCGGCGACCTGGAAGATCGGCGCGTCGGCGTCCTTGTTGATGGCCACGATGACCTTGCTGTCCTTCATCCCGGCCAGGTGCTGGATGGCGCCCGAGATGCCGATGGCGATGTACAGCGCCGGCGCGACGACCTTGCCGGTCTGGCCGACCTGGTAGTCGTTCGGGGCGTAGCCGGCGTCCACGGCCGCGCGCGAGGCGCCGACAGCGGCGCCTAGCTTGTCGGCCAGGGGCTCGATCACATTGTGGAACTCTTCGGCCGAGCCCATGGCGCGACCACCCGAGACGATGATCTTGGCCGCCGTCAGTTCGGGACGGTCCGACTTGACCATCTCTTCGCTGACGAACCGGGCGCCGCCGTCGTTGCCGCCGGCCGTCGCCGTCTCGACCGAGGCCGAGCCGCCGTCAGCCGCCGCCTTGAAGGCGGTCGGACGGACGGTGATGACCTTCTTGGCGTCGGACGACTGGATCGTCTCCAGCGCGTTGCCGGCGTAGATCGGGCGAACGAAGGTGTTCGCATCGACCACTTCGACGATCTCGCTGATCGGCGCGACGTCCAGATGGGCGGCGATACGGGGGGCGAAGTTCTTGCCGCCCGAGGTGGCCGGGATCAGGACGGCGTCGTAGCCGCCCATCAGGCCTTCGACCGTGGCGGCCTGGACCTCGGCGACGCCGTGCCCCAGGTCGGCGCTTTCGGCCAGCAGGACCTTGCGCACGCCGGCGATCCTGGCGGCGGCGTCGGCGACGGCCTTGGCGCCGGAACCCATGACCAGCACGTCGACGTCGCCGGACAGCGCGAGGGCGGCGGTGACGGTCTTGTTGGTGGTGTCGCGCAGGTGCGCGTTGTCGTTATCGGCGACGACCAGGACGGCCATTAGAGCACCCCCGCTTCAGTCTTGAGTTTGTTGACCAGTTCGGCGGCGTTCTCGACCTTGATGCCGGCCGAGCGCTTGGCGGGCTCGGTGACCTTCAGGACCTTCAGGCGCGGCGCGACGTCGACGGCGTAGTCGCCGGTCGTCTTGGTCGCGATCTCTTTCTTCTTCGCCTTCATGATGTTCGGCAGCGAGGCGTAGCGCGGCTCGTTGAGGCGCAGGTCGGCGGTGATGACCGCCGGGATCGACACCTCGACGGTCTGCACGCCGCCATCGACTTCGCGGGTCACGGTGGCCTTAGCCCCGGCGACTTCGAGTTTGGCGGCGAAGGTGGCCTGCGGCCAGCCGAGCAGGGCCGACAGCATCTGGCCAACGGCGTTGTTGTCGCCGTCGATGGCCTGCTTGCCCATCAGCACGAGGTCGGCCTTCTCTTCCTCGGCCACGGCCTTGAGCAGCTTGGCGACGGCCAGGGGCTCGAGGTCGGTGTCGGACTGGATGAGGATGCCGCGGTCGCCGCCCATGGCCAGGGCCGTGCGGATGGTTTCCTGGGCCTGGACCGGACCGATGGAGACGATGACCACCTCGGTGGCGACGCCCTTTTCCTTCAGGCGCACGGCTTCCTCGACCGCGATCTCGCAGAAGGGGTTCATGCTCATCTTGACGTTGGCCAGGTCGACGCCGCTCTGATCGGCCTTGACCCGCGCCTTGACGTTATAATCGATTACCCGTTTGACCGGGACCAGCACCTTCATGGGTATTGTCCGCCCGTGTTGCGTTGCGAAAAGTCTTGCGCGGTCAGGCTGATACTAGCTTGGCGGCGCAATGCAAGTTTCCCCAAGGGTCAGGTAACACAGAAAATTCGCCCCAAAGGCCCGGCTGGCGGGCGCTTTGCATTTCCGCTAGAGCGCTGGCCCATGACCAACACCATTACCCGCCTCAAATGGATATTCCTCGGCATCTTCGCCTTCGGGGTCGTCGCCATCTGGGGCTACCAGATCTTCTACGTCTGGCCGGCCAAGAAGTGCGAACAACAGCAGCGCTGGTGGGACGGCGCCACCCGCACCTGCGCCACGCCGCTCTATATCCCGGCCCTGACCGGTCGGCCGGCCGGGGTCAGCCGCGAGGAATGGTCCAAGCGCCAGGCCGCGGCCCAGCAGCTGCGCGATCGCCTGGGCGACCGGGCCGTGGCCGACCAGACGCCGGCCGCGCCCGCGCCGAAGGTGCCCGAGGCCAAGCCGGCTGCAACGCCCGCCGCCAAGCCGGTGGAAGCGCCCGCGAAGAAGTAACTAGCGGTTGGCGCCGGGTGTCCACAGGACGTCGCCGGCCCCCTTGTCGTTGGCCCAGCGGCTGGCCACGAACAGCAGGTCCGACAGGCGGTTGAGGAACTTCACCGCCTCGGGGCTGACGACCTCGCCCTCGATGCCCGCCAGGGCCACGGCCTCGCGCTCGGCCCGGCGACAGACGGTGCGGGCCAGATGCAGGGCCGCCGCCGCCGGCGTGCCGCCCGGCAGCACGAAGCTGGTCAGGTCGGACAGGTCGCCGTTCAAGAGGTCGATCTCCCGCTCCAGCCGCTCGACCTGGCTGGCCAGGATGCGCAGCGGCTCCCAGGCCAGCTTCTGGCCGCGGTCGGGGGTGGCCAGGTCGGCCCCAAGGTCGAAGAGGTCGTTCTGGGCCCGCATCAGGATGGCGTCGAGCACGGCGTCGCCGCCGGTGTGCAGGCGCACCAGCCCCAGGCAGGCGTTGGTCTCGTCGACGGCGCCGTAGGCGGCGACGCGCGGGTGGGTCTTGCTGACCGGCTCGCCGCTGGCCAGCCGGGTCGTGCCGGCGTCGCCCGTGCGGGTGTAGATCCTGTTGAGCGTCACCATCAGTGGGTTGTCCGCCACCAGTAGGCGGCGACCAGCACGAGGACGGCGATGAACTGCATCAGCACCCGCAGCCGCATCAGCTTGTTGGACCGCGAGCGGCCGTAGTCGCCGCCGCGGAACAGGGCGTAGAGCCCGAAACACAGGGTGACGAGCACCGCGATCAGGGCGGCCGGGATCAGAAGGTCGAAAATGTCGCGCACGCCCACCCTCATAAAGACTTCCGCCGAATCCCGGAATCAGAATCGCTAAGGAAACTGAAACTCCCATTGTGGAATCAATGTTCGGCGCCATATGTTCAATGACCACGTTCGGTGAGTGTAAATGTCACATATCGCCCCAGAATGGGTCATGATATCGGTGACATCGCCGAAATCAGTATGTTTCCCCGGCGTGACATTATGTCTTGATCTCGACCTATTGAGCCGTTACACGCCCGCCCCCGGTCGTTGACACCGGTTCGCTGAACATGATCGACCCCTTACCGCGGATCGGTTCAGCTCACGAAACAGCGGGAAGGCATGAGAGGCGCACTATGGCAGCCATGCCTGCGTCGGTGGAGCAATCCCCGGCCGATGAAATGAGTGACGCGTTGGCGGAAGTCCGTCAGCTGATCGTCGATCTGCGCGATGCCGCGCAGGACGGCCGTGAACTGGCCCGCCGTTATTCCGAAATTTTGCAGAACGTAGTCGATGAGTACTGCGTTGAGTTCGAGCAGCGCGCGCAAAGCGCCCTCTCCAAGTTGGAGTCCATTCGATGAACCATATCCCGATGCGCGTGATTGCCTCCCCGGCCGTGCGTCCCGCCAAACCGACCCGTCGTGCGCTCGCCAAGCAGCGCACTCGCGAGAAGGTTCTGGCCGCCGCCCGCCAGCTGTTCACCGAGCGTGGCTACGAAGGCGCCACCATCCGTGACATCGCCAAGGCGGCCGGCATGTCGACCGGCGCCGTGTTCGCCAGCTTCGCCGACAAGTCGGAGCTGTTCGACGAGATCCTGGCCCAGGACTACGCCCTGCTCGGCGAAGCCATGCAGGACGCGGCGACCTCGGGCACGACGGTCGAGCAATCGCTGACCGACCTGTTCAGCGTCGCCTACCGCTTCCACATGAGCCAGCTACCGCTGCTCCAGGCCGGCATCTCCGCCTCCTGGACCCGCACCGAAGCCGGCGAGAAGCGCAACCGTGAAGCCCTCAAGCCGGTGATGACCATGGTCAGCGACACGCTGCGCCGGGGCGTCGAGCGCGGCGAACTGTCGCAGCGCGCCGACCTGCGGTTGATCGCGGGCATTTTGTGGGACGTTTACCTGGCCGGCTACCGGAAGGCTGTCTTCGACGGCTGGACGGCGGACGACCTGACTTCGCGCCTGTCGGACCAGATCAATCTGATCCTGGCCGGCGCGCGTAGTTAAGAAAACGGAACAGGCGCCCCGACGGGACTCGGGGCGTCTTTTCTATCCAACAACCCCGGGGGAGCTCGTTTGGGGGTAAGGGACACACAGAAGGCCGCGACGCGCGAGAAGGTGCTGTCGGCGGCCCGCGATCTCTTCCACGAGATCGGCTACGACGAGACGACGATCCGCGCCATCGCGGACCGCGCCGGCGTATCCGTGGGCAGCGTGTTCACGACCTTCAGTTCCAAGGCCGACGTGCTCAGCCAGGTGATGGCCGACCGCGTCGAGCCGCTGCAGGAAGAGCTGACCCGGGTGCTGCCCTATCTGCGCGGCTCGACCTGCGACCGGCTGTGCTCGATCTTCGCCATCCACTACGACTTCGAATGCCGGCGGGTGAAGCTGTTCCTGGCCCATATCGCCGCCAGCTATAATCCCTCACTCGAAGAGACCACCACGCCGTTCGGCCGCAACGCCAACTTCCAGGCCATGCTGCGCGAGACCCTGACCGACGGCATGGCCCGCGGCGACGTCAGCCCCGACGCCGACCTCGACCTGATCCTGCAGCTGCTGATCGCCTGCTACGCCTGGAACTACAGCCTGGCGGCCCAGCTGGGCTCCGACGCCGTGGCCCTGACCGCCCGCATGGACAAGCAGATCGAGCTGATCATGAACGGCGCCCGGCCGCATGTGGGGACCGTGGGGGCCGTTTAAAACTACCGCTCATCCCGGCGAGTGCCGGGATGAGCGGAAAGATCAATTCCCATCCTCGAGCAGGCGCCGGGCGATGACCTGGGCCTGGATCTCGCCGGCCCCTTCGAAGATGTTGAGGATGCGGGCGTCGGCCAGGACGCGGCTGACTTCGTATTCCATCGCAAAGCCGTTGCCGCCGTGGATCTGCAGGGCGTTGTCGGCGGCCGCCCAGGCGACGCGGGCGGCGATCAGCTTGGCCATGCCGGCCTCCAGGTCGCAGCGCTTGCCTTCGTCCTTCTGGCGGGCGGCGTAGTAGGTCAGCTGGCGTACCCCCATCAGCTCGGCGGCCATCATCGCCAGCTTGTTGGCCACCCGCGGGAAGCCGAAGATCGGCCCGCCGAACTGCTTGCGGTCGAGGGCGTAGTTGAGCCCCAGCTCCAGGCCCCGCTGGGCGACGCCGACGGCGCGGGCGGCGGTCTGGATGCGGGCGCTTTCGAACGTGGCCATCAGCTGCTTGAAGCCCTGGCCCGGTGTGCCGCCCAGCAGGTTGGCGGCCGGCACGGCGAAGCCGTCGAAGCCGATCTCGTATTCCTTCATGCCCCGATAGCCGATGACCCCGATCTCGCCGCCGCTCATGCCGGGGGTCGGGAAAGGCGTGGTGTCGTCGCCGCGCAGTTTGGGGGCCAGCAGCATCGACAGGCCCCGGTAGTCGGTGGTGTCCGGCTCGGTGCGGACCAGCAGGGTCATGACGTCGGCGCGGGCGGCGTGGGTGATCCAGGTCTTGTTGCCCGTCACAACGTACTGGTCGCCCTCCAGCACCGCCCGCGTGCGCAGGGACCCGAGGTCGGAGCCGGTATTGGGCTCGGTGAAGACGGCGGTCGGCAGGATTTCGGCGCTGGCGATCTTCGGCAGCCACTCGGCCTTCTGGTCGTCGGTGCCGCCGGTCAGGATCAGCTCGGCGGCGATCTCCGAGCGGGTGGCCAGCGAGCCGACCCCGATCCAGGCGCGGCTGAGCTCCTCGGAGACCACGCACATGGCCGTCTTGCCCATCCCCGAGCCGCCGTACTCCTCCGGAATGGTCAGGCCGAAGACGCCGAGGTCGCCGAGCTCGGTGACCAGGTCCAGCGGGATCAGCTCGTCGTTCAGGTGCCACTGGTGGGCGAAGGGGATGACCTTCTCCTCGGCGAAGCCGTGGAACTGGTCGCGGATCATCTCGAAGGTCTCGTCGAGGCCGGTGTTCTCGACGGTCGGCTTGCCGCGCGCGTCGGCGACCAGCTGCGCCACCCGGCTCTTAACGGCCTGGCCGCCGCAATCGTTGATGCAGCGCGACAGGGCGGGCCCGAACAGCTTCTGCACGGTCTTCTGGTCGGCGGTCAGGTTCCAGGGACGGATCGTCTCGCCCTGGTTCATCGGGATGCCGCCGATCAGCTGGTTGGCGTACTCGTTGAACAGCAGCTGCGACAGCAGGGCCTCGGTCTCGCCGAATTTGCCTTCGGCGTCGAGCTGGCCGGCCCAGCCGGCGACCTGGGTCATCAGTTCGGCATAGGCGGCGTACCAGCCGAAGCCGTGAACCGCGTGCTGCTCGGCGTCGGCCAGCTTGCGATCAATCTTGCCGCCGGCGGTGATCTTCGCCTTCACCGCTCCTTTGGCCTCGGCCACGAAGGCCTGGGCCTCTCCGGCCGCGTCCCGCAACAGGCCGACGAGACCCTCTAGAACAAGGCTGGTGTCGGCGGCGGACATGGAAGGACTCCCCGGAATTCTTGTGCGGCGCACTATAATTCTTTCGCGCATGCACACAACACGGCGGCCCGGCGCATTATTTTACCGCTGAGTCCAACCAGCGGCTAACCTTCGTAAAACGCCAGGGAGGGACCCATGATCACCGTTCACCACCTCAACGAAAGCCGCTCGCAGCGCATCCTCTGGCTGCTCGAGGAGTTGGGCCTGCCCTACGAGATCAAGTTCTACAGCCGCGACGCCACCACCCGCCTGGCCCCGCCGGAGCTGAAGGTCATCCATCCGCTCGGCAAGAGCCCGGTCGTCACCGACGGTCCGATGACCGTCATCGAGAGCGGCGCCATCATCGACTACATCATCCGCCGCCACGCCGGCGGCCGCATGGCCCCCGACGCCTCCAGCCCGGCCTACGACTATTACCAGCAGTGGCTGCACTACGCCGAGGGCAGCGCCATGCTGCCCCTGATGCTCAACATGTATGTCAGCCGCCTGGGCGAGGGCGGCGCGCCCCTGGCCCCGCGCATCGAGAGCGAGATCGCCAACCACCTGTCCTATGTCGAACAGAGTCTGGCGGGCCGCGACTGGTTGATGGGCGCCGAACCGACCGGCGCCGACGCCCAGATGAGCTTCATCCCCGAGGTCGCCAAGGCCATGGGCAAGCTGCCCAGCTATCCCAACATGGCCGCCTGGATCGACCGCATCCACGCCCGGCCGGCCTGGAAGCGCGGGCTGGAGAAGGGCGGGGAGTACCTGCTGGGGCGGTAGTCTACCCACTTGTTCCGCTCACCCCGGCGAATGCCGGGGCCCAGCCGCCTGAGCGCTGTCGATTCAGGACGAACTCCAAACACAGCGGCTGAATCTGGGTCCCGGCATTCGCCGGGATGAGCGGATCTATGATCCGAACGGGTCGTCCAGGTAGCCGTCCAGGAAGTCGAACACCGTCGCCTTCAGCATGGCGTGAGGGATGGCGTTGAAGTGGTCGCAGCCCTGCAGGGACACGGCCTTGGCCCCGCGGATGAGGTCGGCCAGGCCCTGCGGATCGCCGGCCAGCACGTCGCGCCCGCCCGCGACGACCAGGGTCGGGGCGGTGATGGCGAAGAGGTCGTCGGCGGTGAGGACCAGGCCCTCGGCGCGGGAGGCGGCGGCCAGGGCCAGGCGGTCCTCGCCCTGCTCGTCGGCGAAATGGCGGAAGCTCTGCAGGAAGGGGTCGGTGATGCCCGCCGGGTCGTCGGCCTCCATGGCCCTGCCCATGGCGTCGTCACGCGGCGACGGGGTCAGGATGCGCTCGCCGATGCCGCCGACCACCAAGTGATCGACTCGGTCCGGCGCCGTCATGGCCAGCGACAGGGCCAGCCGCGCCCCCATCGAATAGCCGACGACATCGGCCCGGGCGACGCCGAGGTGGTCCAGCAGTTCCGTCAGGTCGGCCAGCCGCCGCGCCGGGGCGTAGGATTCCGGGTCGTGCGGCTTGCCGCTCCTGCCGTGGCCGCGCATGTCGGGGGCGATCACCCGCTGGCCGCGCCGCTCGAAGGCGGCGTACCAGCCGGTGCGCTTCCAGCCCTCGTCGCGGTTCGAGGCGAAGCCGTGGATCAGCAGCACCGGCTTGCCGCCGGGAACCCCCGCATCGTCGTAGGAAATAGTGACGCCATCGCTGGCGGTGAACTCGGCCATCAACCCCCCTTGCCCGGCTCGAACAGCTCCACGGCGTTCCCAGACGGGTCTTCGCACAAGGCCTGCGATCCCCCCGGACCGCTGACGATTGGGCCTCGAAACACTACCCCGCTTTGGGTCATCCGCGCCACCATGCCGGCGAGGTCGTCGACGACCAGCACGATGCGGTTCCAGCCGCCCGGCGCGGGCTGGGCCCCGCTCTCCAGCGCCTTGCCGGCCGAGGAGGTCGGGCCGGCCAGCCACAGGTCCTGATCGCCGCGCACGACGATGGCCATGGCCGGGCCGAACCGCTGGCGCACCTCGAAGCCGAGCGCGTCGGTATAGAAGCCGACGGCCTCGGCCACATCGCGGACCAGGTATCGCGCGGTCGCCATTCGGCGTTCCTCCCGGGGCGGACAGTGCCGTCAGTGGGAAGCGGCGTCCATATGCGGAATTTGAGTCGGGTCCGGTCGGTTCCGGGCCGGCTGTATTTCCCGCGATCCGGCGGGTTTACCAGTCGATGAACGCTTTCATCGCCGACACCGAGTTGGCCCAGACGGCCAGGGCGTCCTCAAGGGCTTCGTAGCTGCCGCCCGGGGCGACGCTGATGTCGGTGCTGAGGAAGGGGTCGTTTTCATTGTCGAGCGAGACCATGGCCCAGCGCTTGGTCTTGTTCCACTCGTTGGCCCGCTCCAGGGTGATGCCGTCCTTCATATTGAAGCCGGCCAGCAGCTGCATGGACTCGCAGACCTCGCCCCCTTTGCAGTCCATCATGTAGACGTCGAAGTTGACCCCCTCGACGCCGGACCGGATGTGACGCTCGCCCTTTTCGGTGACGATCTCGGCGCGATAGCCGTGATCCTTCAGCCAGGTGACCATCTGGTCCAGCTTCAGCCCTTTGGCGGGGATCGGCTGGGCCATGGCCGGCGTGGCCAGCAGGGCGCCGACCAGCGCCGACGCGAGGAAAAACCGTTTCATCTCTACCCCCTCCAGGAGCAACGAGGCCAAAGCGGCCCTCGACGGTCGACGATCGACCCCACCCCTTCCGATGATTCCCGCTGAAGCGCGAAGAGTCGAGCGCCGCTCACCTGTCGCCCGCCGACGCGACGGCCGCCTGGACAATCAGGGCCTGCACCGTCTCCCGCACATCGTGCACGCGGACGATCTCGACGCCCGCCGCCGCCCCGGCCAGGGCCGCCGCCAAGGAGCCGCCGAGGCGGGCCTCCGGGTCCTTGCCGGGCGGGTCGAGGCTGGCGATGAACCGCTTGCGGCTGGCCCCCAGCAGCACCGGATAGCCCGTGGCGACGAGGCGGGGCAGGGCGGCCAGCAGGGCGAGGTTGTGGAGGACCGTCTTGCCAAAGCCGATACCGGGATCGAGCCGGATCTTCTCTCGGGCGACGCCGGCCGTCATGGCCGCCTCGGCCCGGGCCAGCAGGAAGGCCTCCACCTCGGCCACGACGTCGTCGTAGCGGGGATCGTCCTGCATGGTGCGCGGCTCGCCCTGCATGTGCATCAGCACCACCTCGCAGCCGAGTTCGGCGGCCGCCCCGCAGGCGCCGGGCGCGGTGAGGGCGGCGACGTCGTTCCAGATCGAGGCCCCGGCGGCGATGGCGGCGCGGGCCACGGCGGGCTTCATGGTGTCGATGGAGAGGGGAACGTCGTTGTCCTTGAGCCCGGCGATCACCGGCAGGACGCGGGCGATCTCTTCGTCGGCCGAGACGGCCGCCGCGCCGGGCCGGGTCGACTCGCCGCCGATGTCGAGGATGTCGGCGCCGTCGGCGATCAGTTTCAGACCATGGGCGATGGCGGCGGCCGTGCTGTCATGGTGTCCGCCATCGGAGAAACTGTCCGGCGTGACGTTGACGATCCCCATGACCTTGGGGCCCATGACTTTCGGGCGATGCGCGTTTTCCCACATTTTTGAGTGATGCCGCGCCGCCGGCCATCCCGCAAGGAAGGGGCGCCAAGTATTGGGCTTGGGGGGATTTCCATGAAACGCATGCTTCTTGCCGCGACGCTGTCGCTGGGCCTCGCCGCCCCGTCGTTCGCCCAGGCGCCGCCGCCGGTTCACCTGGCGCCGCCGCAGTCGCTGTCGCCCCTGGCCATCAGCCTCGAGCAGTTCACCAAGGGCACGCTGCGGTTCGTCATGCTGCACGAGATGGGTCACGGCCTGGTCGATCTCTACGACCTGCCGGTGCTGGGCCGGGAGGAGGACGCGGCGGACCGTTTCGCCACCTATTGGCTGTCGCCCGACGAACGCGGCGAGGACGGCGTCGCCGCCGCCGGGGCGATGGAATGGTGGCTGGCCTCGGCGCGCCTCAGCGACAGCAAGCGCGAGGACCTGCCCTGGTGGGACGAGCACGGCATGGACGAGCAGCGCGGCTTCCAGATCGGCTGCCTGCTGTACGGTTCCGCGCCAGAGGACTTCCTGCCGCTGGCAAAACGGATCGGCATTCCGGACCGTCGGCTGGAAGGCTGCCTGGGCGAGGCCCACCAGAACGCGGCCAGTTGGTCGGTGCTGCTGCGGGGCAATGTCGCCAAGGTGGCGGGTACGCCGGGCCTGCTGGTCCCGATCGCCTACGAGAAGGCCGGCGCCGACACGCAAGCCGCGGCCGAACTCGTTCAGACCTGGGGCCTCTTGGAGGAACTGCGCGACATCATGGTCCAGCTGCGGCCGGGCGACGACACCGCCATGGTGCTGATCAGCGCCAGGGACTGCGGGTTCTCGAATGCCTTCTGGGATCCCAACGAGAAGTCGCTGACCCTCTGCTACGAGCTGGTCAACGAGATCGTCTCCACCGGGGCGGCGGCCGGCTTCAAGCAGCCGTCGTAACGAAAAACCCCCGGTCCTTGCGGGCCGGGGGCTGGTCTTTAGTCGATGGTCCTGGCCGTGGCCGTTCCGGGCCTCGGCGACAGCGGCACCGCCGCCGAAGGTCCGCCGGGGCGGCGCGGCTCGGCATCCTCGCGGACCGGTTTGACGCCCAGCAGCAGGTTGTTGATTTCCTCGCCGCTGAGGGTTTCGTATTCCAGCAGGCCCTGGGCCAGGATTTCCAGGTCGCCGGCCTTTTCGGTCAGGAGGCGTTTGGCCTCGTTGTAGCCTTCGTCGACCAGGCGCTTGACCTCGGCGTCGATCTTGCGGGCCGTTTCCTCGGAGACGTTCTGGGTCCGGGCGACCGAGTGGCCGAGGAACACCTCGTCCTGGTTGTCGCCATAGGCGACCATGCCGAGTTCGTCGGAGTAACCCCACTGGGTGACCATGGCGCGGGCCAGGTTGGTCGCCGCCTTGATGTCGCTGCTGGCGCCGGAGGTGATGTTCTCCTTGCCGAAGATCAGCTCCTCGGCGACGCGGCCGCCCATCATGATGGCCAGGCGCGAGGTCATCTGGACATACTTCATCGAGTAGCGGTCGCCCTCGGGCAGCTGCATGACCATGCCCAGGGCCCGGCCGCGCGGCACGATGGTGGCCTTGTGCACGGGGTCGGAGCTGGGGACGTTGATGGCGACGATGGCATGGCCGCCCTCGTGGTAGGCGGTGTTGCGCTTTTCTTCCTCGCTCATGGCCATCGACCGGCGCTCGGCGCCCATCATGACCTTGTCCTTGGCGTGCTCGAAGTCGTGCATGGTGACCATGCGACGGTTCTTGCGGGCCGCGGCCAAGGCGGCCTCGTTGACCAGGTTGGCCAGATCGGCGCCGGAGAAGCCGGGCGTGCCGCGGGCCAGCACCTTGACGTCGACATCGGCCGACAGCGGCACGTTGCGCATGTGGACGCGGAGGATCTTCTCGCGGCCCGAGACGTCGGGGTTGGGCACCACGACCTGGCGGTCGAAGCGGCCCGGACGCAGCAGGGCCGGGTCCAGGACGTCGGGGCGGTTGGTGGCGGCGATCAGGATGATGCCTTCGTTGGCCTCGAAGCCGTCCATCTCGACCAGCAGCTGGTTGAGGGTCTGCTCGCGCTCGTCGTTGCCCCCGCCCAGGCCCGCGCCGCGATGGCGGCCGACGGCGTCGATCTCGTCGATGAAGATGATGCAGGGGGCGTTCTTCTTGGCCTGCTCGAACATGTCGCGCACGCGGCTGGCGCCGACGCCGACGAACATCTCGACGAAGTCCGAACCCGAAATGGTGAAGAACGGCACGCCCGCCTCGCCGGCCACGGCGCGGGCGATCAGGGTCTTGCCGGTGCCGGGCGGGCCGATGAGCAGGGCGCCCTTGGGAATCTTGCCGCCCAGGCGCTGGAACTTGGCCGGGTCCTTCAGGAAGTCGACGATCTCCTGCAGTTCTTCCTTGGCCTCGTCGACGCCGGCGACGTCCTCGAAGGTGATGCGGTTCTTGTTCTCGGTCAGCAGCCGGGCCTTGGACTTGCCGAAGCCCATGGCGCCTTTGGCGCCGCCCTGCATCTGGCGCATGAAGAAGATCCACACCCCGATCAGCAGCAGGATCGGCAGCATGTTCAGCAGGATGCTGACGAACATATTGCCGCCCGGCGACTTGAACTGGATGTCGGCGCCGCGCGCCTCAAGCCGTTTGACCAGGTCGTCGGAGTTGGCCGGGGCCATGGCCGTGAAGCTTTTGCCGTCGCCCGTGCGGGCTTCGATCACCGTGCCGTGGATCACGGCTTGCTTGACGTCGCCGTTGTCGATCCGGCGCAGCAGCTGCGAATAGCTGAGCTCTCCGGCGGCGGCTCCGCCGCGCGACCCTTGCGTGACGACGCTGTAGACGCCGATCAGCACGACGACGATGACGCCCCAAATGGCGAGGTTCTTGAAATTCATGCCCTAGGGCCTTCCACTCAAATTCAAGTCCAAGATAGGACGCCGCGCTTCATTTCGCCACGCGCCGGATCGCCGCCCTCGTTCTCACGCGTCACCAAGCCGCAAGCAGCCCTCAAACGCGCCAGAACGAGCGATGCGACCCGCACCCCTGCGCCTTCTGCAAGGATCGGGCAACTGACCGTCCCGTGAGCGGCGTCAACGATCGCCGGCAGGGCCGGGCGGGCGATGGCGGGAATTTGCGCCAGGGCGGTCCGCTGATCGGCGGGCAGGCGCACCGCGAGGCCGGCCAGGGGGTAGACGGTCAGGCCGGGTCTATCGGCGACGATTTCGTAGCGGCCGTCCCAGACGACGGCTTCCCCCGGAGGGAGCGGCAGGGTGGGCGGACCCCGGCGGCCGATCTCTCGCGTGAGCCGCACTGTCTCGTGGTCGGCTTCGATGCAGGCTCCCGCCAGGGT